>NZ_JADCQA010000015.1:0-129742 GCF_014947095.1 Stenotrophomonas sp. B2
TGGGTCCGGTTGCGGGGGCGTGAGCGCCATGGATGGCGCGACCGAGCCTACAGGGACGTACTTGCGGCGTCCCCCGCAACCGGACCCACCCCGCCAACCCACAGGAAACCCGCTTTTGCTCCGGCCGTTGCCGTTGCAGTTGCTTCTGCGGGTGCAGGGCGCAGCCCTGCCGAACACCCCCCAACCCTTACTGCAGCAGGGAGCGCAGCATCCACGCATACTTCTCGTGGGTCTGCAGGCGCTGGGTCATCAGATCCTCGGTCGGGGCATCATCGCCCTTGGCCGCCACCTCCAGCACTTCACGCGCCGTACGGCAGACCGCTTCGTTGGCGACCACCAACTGGCGTACCATTTCCCGCCAGTCTGCACTGTCGGTCAGGCCCGGCTCCTCGGCGATCGAGGTCAGCGCAGCGAACTCCCGGTAGGAGCCCGGGGCATTGAAGCCCAGCGCGCGGATGCGCTCGGCCACATCGTCCAGGGCCGCCCATTGCTCGGTGTACTGTGTTTCAAACATGGTGTGCAGCGAGTTGAACATCGACCCGGTCACGTTCCAGTGGAAGTTGTGCGTCTTCAGGTAGAGCGTGAACGCGTCAGCCTGGAAGCGCGACAGACCGTCGGCGATCTTCTTGCGGTCGCCCTGGGTGATCCCGATATCGATATTGGGGGCCGACGGCGCCGCAGCGGCAAGCTTCTGCTTGCCGGTCTTGGCCTTGGTCGGGCTCTTGGTCTTCGCCATGGGGTTCCTCCTTTGTGGAATCGTTGGTCTTCACAATAAATCAGTCTTGACGACTGTTTGCTTTCAAAGTTTTAAACGAACCGATTGATGAACGCTATCGACAAAATGCCGCAGTCCCGCCTGCGCCAACAGCGCGCCGCCATCGACGGCGCAATGAGCCGCGACCGGGGCCGTTTGCTGGGGATGCTCTCGCGTTGCCAGGCCAAGCCACAGGATGCGGCACTGGCTGCTACCTTCGAGCAGGCCTTGCAGGCATCGGTGCAGCGCCGGCAGAAACGGGCGCAGCAGCAACCAGCCATTACTCTGGACCCCCAGCTGCCGATTGCGCGTGAAGCCGATGCCATCATCGCGCTGATCCGGGATCACCAGGTGGTGGTGATCGCGGGCGAAACGGGCTCGGGCAAGACCACCCAGCTGCCCAAGCTGTGCCTGGCCGCCGGCCGTGGCCAGGCCGGCATGATCGGTTGCACCCAGCCGCGCCGGATCGCCGCACGCGCGGTGGCCAGCCGCGTGGCACAGGAGCTGCAGAGCGAGCTGGGCCAGCTGGTCGGCTACCAGGTGCGCTTCAACGACAAGGTCAGCGAGGACAGCCGCATCAAGTTCATGACCGACGGCATCCTGCTGGCGGAGATCGCCAGCGACCGCTGGCTGTCGAACTACGACACGATCATCGTCGATGAAGCGCATGAACGCAGCCTCAACATCGACTTCCTGCTCGGCTATCTGAAGCAGCTGCTGCGCAAGCGGCCGGACCTGAAACTGATCGTCACCTCGGCCACCATCGACACCGACCGTTTCGCCCAGCATTTCGACGACGCGCCGGTGATCAGCGTGGAGGGCCGTACCTATCCGGTCGAGGTGCGCTACCGCGCGCTGGAAGGCGAGGGCGAGCAGGAGGGCGAACGCACCGTCAACGATGCGATCGTGTCGGCGATCGACGAGATCACGCGCCTGGACGCGCGGGGCGATGTGCTGATCTTCCTGCCGGGTGAACGTGAGATCCGCGACGCCCACCAGTCGCTGGAGCGACGCCGGTACCGCAATACCGAGGTGCTGCCGTTGTATGCACGGCTGTCCAACCAGGACCAGGACCGGGTGTTCAACCCCGGGCCGAACCGGCGCATCGTGCTGGCCACCAACGTTGCCGAGACCTCGCTGACGGTGCCGCGTATCCGTTATGTGGTCGATCCGGGCTTCGCCCGCGTCAAGCGTTACAGCCCGCGCAACAAGCTTGACCGCTTGCACATCGAGCCGATCTCGCAGGCCAGCGCCAACCAGCGCAAGGGCCGCTGCGGCCGTATCGCCGAGGGCATCTGCTATCGCCTGTATGCGGAGGCCGATTTCCAGGCCCGGCCGGAGTTCACCGATCCGGAAATCCGTCGCTCCAGCCTGGCCGGGGTGATCCTGCGCATGCTGCAGTTGGGTCTGGGCCGCATCGAGGATTTTCCTTTCCTGGAAGCACCGGACGAACGTGCGGTGGCCGATGGCTGGCAGCAGCTGACCGAGCTGGGCGCGATCGACAGCCAGCGGCGCATGACCGCGATCGGCAAGCAGATGGCGCGCCTGCCGGTGGATGTGAAGCTGGCACGCATGCTGGTGGCGGCACAGGCGGCCGGCTGCCTGCGGCCGATGCTGGTGATCGCCTCGTTCCTGGGCATCCAGGACCCGCGCGAGCGACCGGCCGAGGCACGGGGGGGCGCCGACACCGCGCATGCCCAGTTCGCCGACGGCCGCTCCGAGTTCGTCGGCGTGCTGCGCCTGTGGGATGCCTACCGGCAGGCCCATGAAGACCTGACCCAGTCCAAGCTGCGCGACTGGTGCGGGCGGCATTTCCTTGGATTCCTGCGCATGCGCGAGTGGCGCGAGCTGCATCGCCAACTACGCCTGCTGTGCGAGGAGCTGGGCTGGAAGGAAGAGCCCGTGGAAGCATCGATGGCACCGTTGCTGGCGGGCAGCAGTGCGCCGGCGGCCGCACGTGATGACGCGGCAGCGGTGAAAGCCACGCGGGGCCAGCTGCACCGCGCTGCCCGCCTGGCCCGCGAGGGCAAGGCAGACGCCGTGCCGGCGCCGGTGGCGGCGCGGGCGCAGAAAGAGCAGGCGCCTGCCGGCGGCGGCTTCAGTGAACGCGTGCGGGCTTCGGCCTATCAGACGCTGCATCGTGCACTGGTGGCGGGCCTGCCTACGCAGATCGGCCATCGCACCGAGAAGGGGGATTTCCTCGCGCCGCGCCAGCGCCGCTTCCTGCCGTTCCCCGGTTCCGTGCTGTCCAAGCGGCCACCCCCCTGGTTGCTGGTGGCCAACCTGCTCGACACGCAGAAGGTGTGGGGCATGACCCTGGCGGCGATCGAGCCGGACTGGGTGATTGCCGAGCTGCCGCACCTGCTCCTGCGCAAGCACTTCGACCCGCATTGGTCGCGTGCGCAGGGCCAGGTGCTGGCATCGGAACAGATCAGCCTGTTCGGTCTGGTGCTGGCGCCGAAGAAGCCGGTGCATTACGGACGCATCGCACCCGGCGAGGCGCACGACATCTTCGTGCGGCAGGCGCTGGTGACCGGCGAGATCAACACCCGCGCCAGCTTCGTGGCAGACAACCAGAAGGTGCTGGAGGTGGCGCGCGAGGAAGAAGCCAAGCTGCGCCGGGCCGGCATCGTTGCCGATGAAAACTGGCAGGCGCGCTGGTATCTGGACCGGGTTCCCCCCCACATCCATTCGGCATCCGGCCTGGACGCGTGGTGGAAGGAACTGCCGCCCGCACAGCGCAAGGGGCTGCACTGGACGCTGGCGGACCTGCTGCCGGGCGAAGGCAGCGAACAGGAGCGTTATCCGAAGTATCTGCCGCTGGGCCAGGCAAGGCTGCCGCTGCACTACCGTTTCGAGCCAGGTGCCGAAGATGATGGTGTCACCCTGGAGGTGCCGCTGCACCTGCTCAACGCGCTCGATCCAGTGCAGTTGGGCTGGCTGGCGCCAGGCTTCGTCGCCGACAAGGCGGCAGCGCTGATCCGCAGCCTGCCCAAGGCGATGCGCCGCAATTATGTGCCGGCCCCGGATTTCGGCCGTGCGTTCCATGAGGCGTTCCCCAATGCCAGTGCCGATGCGATCACCGGCGAACTGGCACGCTTCCTGTCGCGCGCGACCGGCGCCCCAGTCGCGGCGACTGATTTCGAGCCGGATTCCATCGAGCCGCATCTGCACATGAATCTGCGACTGCGCGACGAGCAGGGCAAGGTGCTGGCCACCTCACGTGACCTCGACGCGTTGCGGGCGCGATTCGGCGGCCGAGCCGGTGATGCCTTTGCCGCGCGTGCCGGTCGCGAGATGGCGGCCGATGGGCTGCGCACCTTCCCGGCTGCGCCGATTCCACTGCAGGTACCCGGTGAGGCGGGCGTGCCCGCCTATCCGGCGCTGCTGGACGAGGGTGACAGTGTGGCCCTGCGCATCTTCGCCGACCGCCAGCAGGCAGAGGAGGCCCACCCACTGGGCGTGCGCCGCCTGCTGGAGATCGCCCTGGCCGACAAGGTCAAGCAGGCCCGCAAGCAGCTGCCGGTCGGTGCCAAGACGGGCCTGTTGTATGCGGCGATCGAATCGCAGGAGCGCCTGCGAGGCGATCTGGTGGATGCGGCGATGAACGCCGTGCTGGCCGAAGGACTGGAAAGCATCCGCGATGCGGCGGCCTTCGAACAGCGCCGCGAGCATGCAGCCAAGGCCCTGTTCGGCGAGGCGATGTCGCGGCTGAAGCTGGCCGAGACCATCCTGGCGCTGGTGGCGGAACTGAAGCCGATGCTGGAAGCGCCGTTGATGGGCTGGGCACGGGGCAACCTGGACGACATGGAAGCGCAGCTGGCGGGACTGATCCACCCCGGCTTCCTGCGCGATACACCGGCTGATGCGCTGGCCCAGTATCCCCGTTACCTGAAGGCGATGATCCTTCGCACCGAACGTGCCAAGCGTGACCCGCCACGTGACCAGGCGCGCATGCTGGAACTGCATCCGTTCCTGGAGGCGCTGGCTGCCGGTGAACAGCAGGGCCTGCGCGAGCGGCCACAGTGGCAGGCGCTGCGCTGGGATCTGGAGGAGCTGCGGGTTTCGCTGTTCGCCCAGGAACTGGGGGCGCGCACTGGCATCTCGGCCAAGAAGCTGGCACAGCGGGTGGCGGCACTGCGCCAGGCATGAAGCGTGCAGCCGGGCAGTGCCCGGCTGCATTCGGACGGGTTGCGCGTTACTTGGTGCGACGGACCTTGGGCTGGGTATTGACGCCCTGGACCTTCAGGTACCACACACCCATCACGCCCGGGGTGATGCTGACCTTGGGCGATTGCCTGCGGACACCGGAAATTGACGTCGTGTCGGTCTGTTCCCATTGCTGGCCGTTGTCCAGCGAATAGACGCGGCCCTTGCCGAAGCCGCGGAACTCGCCCTGCAGCACACCGGTGATCGGCTCATTGCTGCCGAAGTCGAAGAAGCCACGGTTCTTGCGGATCACTTCCTGTCGCCCCTCCTCGCGCGCTTCCTCGCGCACGGCGGCGACCGCCTCGGTGGCAGCGGCTTCGACCTTGCCCTGCAGCCAGCGGTTGAGCGAGGCCAGTTCGGCGGCGCTGAGCTTGTCAAGGCCGGCGGCCTTGAACTCGGCCGGTGACATCTGCTGCTGCAGATCGCCCTCCACCACGCGCTGCGCCAGGGCGGGCGCGGACAGGGATAGCAGCACGGCGGCACAGGCCAGCAGCTGTGGACGGGCGCGCAGGACAATGGAAGGCATGACAGGTCTCTCCGGGGTTTGCCCGCGAGTGTAGCGGCATGTGCTCATGCCCGGCGATGCAGCGATGGCGATTGTCCCTGAACGGTGCCGGCGCTAGTGTAGGGGCCTCTGTCTTGCCTGCTCGATGCTGTGAACCGCGCTTCCGTCCCCGGCCTGGATGCCTTGTTGAACCGTCCCTCGGCAGCGGTGCTGCCCGCTCCGCTGCGCCAGGCCCTGCGTGAGTACTGGGAAGCTGCCGGGACTGACACGCAGATGCGCGCCAGCTGGTCGGTGCTGGGCGACACCCTCGATGCCCTGTCAATGCTCTCGGCGGACGAAGGCGCGGTGGTCGCGGCCCTGCTGTTCGACCTGCCCGGCCTGCGCGCCCACCTGGAGCAGTTGCCGCTTGGCAGCCACCGGGCGGCGGTGATCGGCCTGCTCGACGGCCAGGACGCGGCCGACCCGGTATGGGCGCTGCACGCCGGTCGCGAGGCAGGACGCAACAGTGAGGGCCTGCGCCGGCTGCTGCTGGCGATCATCCGCGACCTGCGGGTGGTGCCGATCCTGCTGGCGCGGCAGCTGGCGCGCATGCGCGCGGCCGACAGGCTGGAGGAGGAGCAGCGCCGCGCGCTGGCCCAGCTGACCCGCGACATCCATGCCCCGCTGGCCAACCGCCTGGGCATCTGGCAGCTGAAGTGGGAGCTGGAAGACCTGGCGTTCCGCCATCTGGAGCCGGACACCTACCGACGCATCGCCCGCGAGGTGGATGAAACGCGCATCGCCCGCGAGCGTTACGTCGAGAACGTCAAGAAGGTGCTCTCGCGCGAACTGTCGGCCCAGGGCATCAAGGCCGAGGTCAGCGGGCGGCCGAAGCACATCTACAGCATCTGGCGGAAGATGCAGAAGAAGCGGCTGGCGTTCGACCAGCTGTATGACATCCGTGCGGTGCGGGTGATGGTCGACGACGTCGCGGCCTGCTACGCCGTGCTGGGCGTGGTGCACGCGCTGTGGGCGCCGGTGCCGAGCGAGTTCGATGATTACATCGCCCGACCCAAGGCCAACGACTACCGTTCGCTGCACACCGCCGTCGTCGGCCCGGAAGGGCGCACCATCGAAGTGCAGATCCGCACCCACGAGATGCATGCGCAGGCCGAACTGGGCGTGGCTGCGCACTGGAAGTACAAGGAAGGTGGCAAGGGCGCCGAAAAGGCCTTCGACCGCAAGATCACCTGGATGCGCCAGCTGCTGGAGCAGGCGCAGGACGGGCAGGGCAATGAACTGGCCGGGGCACTGGATGCGGAGCTCACCGAGGACCGCGTCTATGCGCTGAGCCCGAAGGACGAAGTGCTGGATCTGCCGCAGGGGGCCACGCCACTGGACTTCGCCTACCAGGTGCACACCATGGTGGGACACCGCTGCCGCGGCGCCAAGGTGAACGGCCGCATCGTGCCGTTGACCTACCGCCTGCGCAGCGGCGACCGGGTGGAGATCCTTACCGGCAAGGAGGCCGATCCGCGCCGCGACTGGCTGATACCGGCCAACGGCTTCCTGGCCAGCAACCGCTCGCGCGAGAAGGTACGCAGCTGGTTCCACAAGCTCGACCGCGCGCGCAACGTGCAGGCCGGCCGCGAACTGCTGGAGCGCGAGCTCAAGCGGCTCGGGCTGCAGCATTCGGATCTGGCGGCCGCGGCGAAGAAGTTCCATGCCGACAGCGTCGACGACCTGTACATCCAGGTGGCGCTGGGCGATACCGGCCCCAACCAGATCAGCCGCGCGCTGCTGGAGGCCGAACGTGCGGCCAGCCAGCCAGCGCCGCCGCCGACCCTGCCACGCCCGACCGCACGGCGCGAGAACCTGGGCAAGTCCAAGTTCACCGTGCAGGGCGTGGGCAACCTGCTGGTGCAGCTGGCACGCTGCTGCCAGCCGGTGGCGGGCGAACCCATCGTCGGCTACCTGACCCGTAGCCGGGGTGTCACGGTGCATCGCGCAGACTGTGCAGCGCTGGCCCGCCTTGCCGCGGCCAGCCCGCAACGCATCCTGCCGGTGGAATGGGGGCAGGCGGGCGGCGGTTACGAAGTGGACGTGGTGGTCGATGCGGTCGATCGCCGCTGGCTGCTGAAGGACATCACCAACCTGATCGCCCAGGAAGACGCCTACGTGCTCGACATCCACAGCGACAACGTGCGCAACAGCGGCCGCGCCCACCTGCGCCTGCGGCTGAAGGTGAGCGATTACGGCCAGCTGTCGACGCTGCTGGGCAAGCTCGATGCCTTGCCCGGTGTCAGCGAGGCACGTCGCCTCGGCTGAGCTTCACGCCACCCCGGCTACCCTGCACGCATGGAACGCGAGCCTCCGCATCGCCCTCACGGCGCCGAACATCCTGCGCTGGACCGCGTCCGCCGTGAAGGACGTTGGTGGTGGCTGCAGGCGCGGCATGCGCGCCGGGTCTGGCGCTGGGCGCTGGTGGCGGCGATGGCGGTGTTCGTGCTGCTGGTGCTGCTGCGCAAGCCGCTGGCGGACTGGTTCTGGGACGAACCGCAGATCGAACAGCTGCTGGCCGAAGGTGATCGTGCGCTGGCGGCGGGACGGCTGACCGCCACCGATGGCAGTGGTGCGCGCGAGCGCTACCAGGCCGCGCTTGCGCTCGACGGCGATCGCCCGCAGGCGCGCGAGGGCCTGGCACGGACCGGTGCCGCTGCGTTGCAGCAGGCGCGGGACCGGCTGCAGGCCGGGGATCTGGACGCCAGTGCGCAGGCCTTGGCGCTGGCACGCGAGCTGCAGGTGCCGCAGAGCCAGACCGATGCGCTGGCGCGCCAGCTGCAGGCACGTCGCACGGCCGGGGCAGGGATTGGCGCGATGCTTGCGCAGGCGCGCAACGCACTCGCCGCCGGGCGCCTGGATGACGGCGACAGCAGCGCCCTGCCGATGTTCCAGCGCATTCTGGCCCTGCAGCCGGACAACCTATCGGCGCTGGAAGGTCGCGAGGATGCACTGAGTGACCTGCTGCAGCAGGCGCGTGCCCTGGCCGCGCGAGGTGATCTGGCCGACGCGGCCGCGGTGGTGCAGCGGGCACGTCAGTTCGATGCCGGGCACGCCGACCTGCCGGCCAGCCAGGAAGCATTGGCGCAGGCGATGGATCAGCGATTGCGGCAGGCGCAGCGTGCGTTGAAACGACAGCAGCTGGAAGCGGCGGCGGCGGGCTTCCAGGCGGTCCTGGCGGTGGCGGCCGACGATCCCAGTGCCCAGCGCGGCCGGGAGCAGACACTGCAGGCGGTCCTCGCACGCAGCCAGAAGCGGGCCGATGACTTCCAGTTCGAGGCGGCACAGCGCGATGCCGCATTGGCAGCGTCGCTGGGTGCCTCGGCAGCGGCCAGGCAGCAGCTCGAGCAGCGCCTGCAGCGTGCACGGCAGGCGCAGCAGGCCCTGCAGCAGCCATCGATCAGCAGCAGCCAGCGCGAGCGGCAGCTGCGTGATCACCTGCGCCAGGTCGAACGCGCCGAGCGTGCAGGGCAATGGATCAGTCCGCCCGGGCACAGCGCCTTCGATGCGCTGCGCGAAGCGCAGTCGCTGGCCCCACGCGACACCCGCGTGAAAGCAGCTGCCACGCGGCTGCTGCCGGCCAGCCGCCAGTGCTTCGACGACAACCTGCGGCAGAACCGCGTGCAGGCTGCCGGGGCCTGCCTGCAGGCGTGGCAGACGCTGGCGCCGACCGACGCCGGGTTGCCGCCCGCACGGCTGCGCCTGGCCCAGCGCTGGCTGGCGATAGGCAGCGAACGGCTTGGCAGTGGTGATCTGGCATTTGCCGTGCATGCCGCGGGGCAGGCGCGGCAGCTGCAACCGGACCTGGCCGAACTGCCGCCGTTCGAGGAGCGGCTGCGGCGCGCAGGTGGCGAGCCACAGCCGCACTGATGCGACGACCATTCGTGCCGGGGGTGCCAGTCGGGTATAGTCCAGCCGCTCCGGCCGCTCCCCAGAACATGTCCAGCGTCGCACCCACCGTCTCCGTTGCCTTGTGTACCTGGCAGGGTGAGCGCCATGTCGCCGCCCAACTGCGCAGCATCGCCGCGCAGAGCGTACTGCCGACACAGGTGGTGGTGGTCGACGATGCTTCTGTTGATGGTACCTGGGCCGTGCTCCTGCACGAGGCCGAAGCGCTGCGCGCGGCCGGCATCGAGGTGGTGCTGCGGCAGCAGGAGCAGAACGTCGGTTACGTGCGCAATTTCGAAACCGCGTTGTCGGCCTGCAGCGGCGACATCGTCTTCCTGTGCGACCAGGACGATGTGTGGCAT
The DNA here is from genome assembly GCF_014947095.1 of Stenotrophomonas sp. B2. Classification (NCBI taxonomy): domain Bacteria; kingdom Pseudomonadati; phylum Pseudomonadota; class Gammaproteobacteria; order Lysobacterales; family Lysobacteraceae; genus Stenotrophomonas; species Stenotrophomonas sp. B2. The sequence goes on from NZ_JADCQA010000015.1 coordinate 9,758, forward strand.
GCCGACAAGGTCGCCACCTTCCTGCAGGCGTTCGCCGCGCGGCCCACGGTACAACTGATGCACAGCGATGCACGGCTGGTCGATGCGCAGGGCCGGCCGCTGCCGGCGACCCTGTTCCAGGCGCTGTCGATCAGCCGCCGCGACCTGGACCGTGAACACCGCGGTGAAGGCTTCGAGCTGCTGATGGGCCGCAATCTGGTGACCGGCGCCGTGACCGCGCTGCGGCGTGGCCTGATCACGCAGGCGCTGCCGGTGGCCAAGGGCTGGATCCACGACGAATGGCTGGCGCTGGTGGCGGCGGTAAGTGGTGGCCTGGACAGCATCGAAGCGATCACCACCGACTACCGGCAGCATGGCGACAACCAGGTGGGCGCGCGCCAGCGCGGGCTGCTGGAGCGGGCCGTGGGCAGTGGTTCCGCGCGCCGCACCTATCTCGCGGCGGCGTTGGCCCGCCTGCGCTCGTTGCAGGAGCAGGCGCGGCTGGGCCGGCCGGCACTGGATGCCGCACAGTTGGCGACACTGGACCAGCGTCTGCGCCATGCCGAGGCGCGGGCCTGCGCGCCAGCCCGGCTGCCGTCCCGCATGCTGCACATCGCCCGTGAGCTGGGCAGTGGCCGCTATCATCGCTTTTCCAATGGACTGCGTTCGGCAGCCAGCGACCTCGTGCAGGGAATCCAATGACTTCGCAGATGCCGGCAGCCCGTGCTGCCTTCGACGCGCACCGCGTCTGCGCCGTGATCGTCACTTATGGCCCCGATCCGGAGTTGCTGCGGCGGGTGGTCGACAGCGTGCTGCAGCAGGTCGGGCATCTGGTGGTGTTCGACAACGGCAGCCGAGGTGTGGATGTGCAAGCGCTGCTGGGCGCGGCGCCCGGCATCAGCCTGCTGGCTTCGCCGCACAACGTCGGGCTCGGCAGTGCGCTGAACCGGTCGTACGAGCAGGCGCAGTCGTTGGGGTTCGACTACGTGCTGCTGATGGACCAGGACAGTGTGCTGGAGCCAGGCATGGTCGACGTGCTGGGCACCGCGCTGGTCGAGCTGGCGGGCAATGAGCGGATCGCTGCGGTGGGACCGCAGTTCCGCGACGCACGCAGCGGCATGCTCGCCCCGTTCGTCCGCTTCGGCTTCCCCTTCAACCACAAGCTGCGTGGCGGCCCGGGCCAGCGCATCTCCTGCGACTTCCTCATCACGTCCGGATCGCTGGTGCCGATGTCGGCGCTGCGTGACATCGGTGCGATGGACGAAAGCCTGTTCATCGACAACCTGGACATGGACTGGTGCTTCCGCGCCAAACGCAGTGGCCACGCGCTGTACGGAATCTGCGATGCGCAGATGAGCCACAGCATCGGCGAGGAACTGCTGCCGTCGCGGGCGAAGCCGGACGGCGTGATCGTGCACAAGCCGTTCCGCCTGTATTTCATCATGCGCAACCGCGTGCTGCTCTACGGGCGCGCCTATACGCCGCGGGTCTGGATCGCGCAGGACGTGCCACGCCTGCTGCTGAAGCTGGTGGGCAACGGGCTGTTCCTGGCGCCGCGCTGGATTCGGTTGCGGTTCATGTTGAAGGGGCTGTGGGACGGCATCCGCGGCCGGGCCGGTCCGCTGCCGCCGGGCCATCGCTGAACGGACGACCGATCGAACCTGTCTTGGGGAAAGGGCTGGGGTAGACTCCGCTGACGCCCCTGCCATGCTTTTCCCGTGCCCCGACGCTACGATTCCGACGACCACGACGATTTCGACGACGACGACCAGGAGGGCGGCAGCTCGCCCTGGCGACGCAGGCTGATCACCTGGAGCATGGCAGCGGTCGCACTGGGACTGGGTTTCCTGATCCCGTACACCCTGTACCTCAACCAGCAGGTGACCCAGCGTTTCGGAGAGCTGCGCTGGCAGATCCCGACCCGTGTCTACGCCCGCCCGCTGGTGCTGACGCCCGGCAAGGCGATGGATGCGGCGACCCTGAAGACCGAACTGGCCGCGTCCGCCTACCGCGATGACGGCGAAGGCAGGGAGCCGGCCACCTACGCGGTGAAGGGTGGCCGCTTCGTCATTGCCAGCCGTGGCTACGCCGACGTCGATGGCCGGGTGGCCGCGCGTCGCGTCGAGCTGTCGCTCGCTGGCGGCACCGTCGCGTCGCTGCGCGATGCCGACAGCCGCAAGGCGCTCAAGGCCGCCCGCCTGGATCCGGCACGCATCGCCACGCTGTACGGCCAGAAGCAGGAAGAGCGTCGCCTGATCCGCATGGACGAGGCGCCGGACCTGCTGGTGACCGGCCTGCAGGCGGTGGAGGACAAGGACTTCAACCGCCATCACGGCATCGACCTGTCGGGCATCGCCCGTGCGGTCTGGGTGACCGTCCGTTCCGGCGGGCAGAGCCGGCAGGGTGCGTCCACGCTGACCCAGCAGCTGGCCCGCAGCGGCCTGCTCGGCATCGGCAAGGAGCAGACCCTCACCCGCAAGTTCAATGAAGTGCTGTATGCGTTGATCATGGAAGCGCGTTACGACAAGCGCACCATTTTCGAGGCGTATCTGAACCAGGTGTACCTGGGCCAGCGCGGCAGCCAGGCGATCCATGGCATGTCCTCCGGCGCCGAATTCTGGTTCGGCCGCGACCTGTCGTCGCTGGAAACCGAGCACATCGCGCTGTTGATCGGCCTGGTCAAGGGCCCGTCCTACTACGACCCGCGGCGCAACCCGGAACGGGCGCTGGATCGTCGCAACTTCGTGCTGGGCAAGCTGCGCGAAGCGGCGCTGATCGACGATGCCGAATACCAGCGGGCGCTGAAGGCTCCGCTGGGGGTGCCGAAGACACCGGGCCTGGTCGCCGCCAACCGCTTCCCGGCCTATGTCGATCTGGTCCGTCGCCAGCTCGGCCACGATTATCCCGAGTCCGCACTGCAGGGCGCGGGCCTGAGCGTCATGACCGGCATGTCGCCGTCCGCGCAGGCCTACGCCGAAGGCGCTGTGACCCGTACCATCAAGTCGCTGGAGAGCAAGCGCCGTCCCGAGCTGCAGGCCGGCATGGTGCTGACCGATGTGCATAACGGCGACGTGCTGGCAGTGATCGGCAGCCGCGAGGTCTCCGAGGTCGGCTTCAACCGCGCCATCGAGGCGCAGCGACCGGTCGGCTCGCTGCTCAAGCCGTTCGTATACCTGCTGGCGCTGGCCCAGCCAGACCGCTACTCGCTGGCGAGCTGGGTTGACGATTCGCCGGTGACCGTCCAGTTGAGCCGTGGCCGCAACTGGAGCCCGGGCAATGCGGACAACCGCAGCCATGGCACCGTGCGGCTGATCGATGCGCTGGCCAATTCCTACAACCAGGCCACGGTGCGGGTCGGCATGCAGGTCGGTCCAGAGCGTGTGACCCAGCTGATCCACGTACTGGCCGGCATCAAGGCCGAACCGAATCCGGCCGTGATTCTCGGCTCGACCGACCAGAGCCCGTATGCGATGGCGCAGCTGTACCAGTTCCTGGCCTCGGGCGGCGAGATCCAGCCGTTGCACGCGGTGCGTGGCGTGCTTGATCCGCAGGGCAAGCTGCTCAAGCGCTATGACAAGTCGCCTGCGCCGGCACAGGAAGGCGATTCGATCGCGGCCAACCTGATCAGCATCGGCCTGCAGCAGGTGGTTGCCAGCGGCACCGCGCAGCGCCTCAACGCAGACGGCCTGGGCCGCCTGCAGCCGGCCGGCAAGACCGGTACCACCAATGATGGCCGCGACAGCTGGTATGCCGGCTACACCGGCGACCACCTGGCGGTGATCTGGATGGGCAACGACCAGAACGAGCAGGCCGGGCTGTATGGCGCCACCGGTGCGATGCGCGTGTGGTCGGGCATCTTCCAGCGCCTGCCGAGCGCGCCGCTGCGGGTCAGCAACAAGGGGCTGGACTGGCAGCCGATCGCCGCCAGCGGCACCAACAGTACCGATGAGGGCTGTCCGGGCGCGCGGCGCTTCCCGTTCGTGGTCGGCTATGCGCCGGCATATGCGCCCTGCGCGCCGGCGGTTTCGCCCGAAGCCCAGGACGGCGCCGGCAGCGAAGGCGGTGGCTGGCGCAGCTGGTTCGGCCTGGATCGCAAGCCGGAACCGGCGGAAGAACCCGCAGCCGCGCCGGCGGCGACCACTCCTCCTCCGAGTCGATGAATCCGATGACGCTTCGAACTTTCCTGCATCCGCTCACCCTGGCCGGCCTCACTGTGGTGCTGGCCGCCTGTGTCAGCAGCGCGCCGCCGGTGGTCAAGCCGGTCGCCGCTACCACCACGCCGGTGCAGCGCCTGGCTGCGGTCGAAGCGGCGGCGGGACCGGATGACAAGGAACTGTCGGTGCAGCCGCTGCGCGATCCACAAGTTGAGGATCTGCGCCAGACCGCGCTGACGCAGCGCCAGGCCAACGATCTGCCGGCCGCCGCCGCCAGCCTGGACCAGGCGCTGCAGATCGTCGCCGCAGACCCCGCAGTGCTGCAGGAGCGGGCCGAAATCGCCCTGCTGCAGGGCAAGTGGTCGGAGGCGGAGACGTTCGCGCGCAAGGCCATCGATCTGGGGTCGAAGACCGGGCCGCTGTGCCGGCGCCACTGGGCGACGATCGAGCAGTCACGGCTGGCGCGCGGGGAGAAGGAGAACGCGGTGTCGGCGCATGCACAGCTGGAAGGGTGCACGGTACCGGGCATCAAGCGGTACTGAGGTATTCCCCTCCATCGGGCGCGTCACACGCCGCGCGGGCCGCGGGCGAGAACAGAAAGATCAGAAGCCGGTCGCGCGCTCGCGATGGGGTCAGAGCCGTTTTCCGAAAGGAAACGGCTCTGACCCCTTCCAGTTCAGTCGAGCAAGCTCGACGCTACAAACGGGTGCCGGGCAGCGCCCGGCCCGGTATCCTTTCCGTCTGATGTCCGACCTTGTCCACGCCAGCCGCGAAGCACTCAGCGCAGGCGGCGCGCTTGCCTCGCACCTGGATGCCTTCGTCCCGCGTCCGGCACAGCTGCGCCTGACCGAGGCCATCGCCGATGCGCTGCAGCAGCGCGACCTGCTGCTGGCCGAGGCCGGCACCGGCACCGGCAAGACCTTCGCCTACCTGGTGCCGGTGCTGCTGTCCGGCCTGCGCACGATCATTTCCACCGGTACCCGCGCGCTGCAGGACCAGCTCTACCATCGCGACCTGCCACGCGTGCGCCAGGCACTGGGGGTCGGCCTGCGCAGCGCGCTGCTGAAGGGGCGTAGCAATTACCTGTGCCGTTACCGCCTGCAGCAGGCGCGTGGCGAGCCACGCTTCTCCAGCCCGGAGCAGGCGGCGCAGTTCCAGCGCATCCTGGCCTGGTCCGGTCGTTCCGAACATGGCGACATCGCGGAACTGGAAGGCCTGGCCGATGACTCACCCTTGCTGCCGATGGTTACCTCCACCGTCGACAACTGCCTGGGCACCGAGTGTCCGTTCTGGGATGACTGCTTCGTGGTGCGCGCGCGGCAACGCGCACAGGCTGCGGACGTGGTGGTGGTCAACCATCATCTTCTGCTGGCCGATCTTGCGCTGAAGCAGGAGGGCTTCGGAGAGCTGCTGCCGGGCGCACAGGCCTTCGTCATCGATGAGGCGCACCAGTTGCCTGAACTGGCAGCGCAGTTCTTCGGTGAAGGCTTCGGCATGCGACCCTGGCAGGAGCTGGGCCGGGACTGTCTGGCCGAGGCGCGCGGTGTCGGTGGCGCACAGTCAGCGCTGCAGGCGCCGGTCGATCAGCTGCAGGAGGCACTGCGTGCGCTGCGCTCGGCCATGGATGGCCTGCCATCCCGTGGCACGCAGTGGCGCGCACTGGCGATGCCGCAGGTGCGCGATGGCTTTGATGCGGTGATGACCGGTCTGGTGAATCTGGAGCAGGCGCTGCAGCCGCTGCGCGAAGCCGCCGCAGGCCTCGATGCCTGCCACGCACGTGCGCGCGAGGCGGTATCGCGTCTGGGGCGCTGGCTGGGCGATGACGAACCGGCGCTTGATTTCGATGCCGACCCTGCGCAGGCGGCGAGCGCCGATGTGCTCTGGTACGAACTTACCCCGCGCGGATTCCGCTGCCAGCGCACGCCGATGGATGTGTCCGGTCCGCTGCGTGAGCATCGCGAGCGCAGTCGTGCCGCATGGATCTTCACGTCGGCGACGCTGACCGTCGGTGGTGGCTTCGATCACATCGCCCGCCGGCTCGGCCTGGATGATCCGCAGACACTGGTCCAGTCCAGTCCATTCAACTGGCCCGAGCAGGCACTGTGCTACCTGCCCGAAGGCCTGCCCGATCCCGCCGCGCGGGGGTTCGGCACCTCGCTCATCCAGGTCCTGCGGCCGGTGCTGCAGGCCTCGCAGGGCCGTGCATTCCTGCTGTTCGCCTCGCACCGGGCCCTGCGCGAAGCGGCCGAGGCGCTGCGCGATGGGCCGTGGCCGCTGTTCGTGCAGGGCGAGGCGCCGCGCGCCACCTTGCTGCAGCAGTTCCGCGATTCCGGCAACGGCGTGCTGCTGGGCTCGGCCAGTTTCCGCGAAGGGGTGGACGTGGTCGGCGAAGCATTGAGCGTCGTGGTGATCGACAAGCTGCCCTTTGCCGCGCCGGACGATCCGGTCTACGAGGCGCGGCTGGAGGCGATCCGCAGCCAGGGGGGCAATCCGTTCCGCGACGAGCAGCTGCCGCAGGCCGTGATCGCGCTGAAGCAGGGCGTCGGCCGGCTGATCCGCAGTGAGAGCGATCGCGGCGTGCTGGTGCTGTGCGACCCGCGTCTGCTCAACCGTGGCTATGGCCGGATCTTCCTCGATTCGCTGCCACCTTTCCGCCGTACCCGCAGTCTGGCCGATGTGCAGTCCTTCTTTGCGCCACAATGGCACCCCGCGACCGATGCTGGGGCGCCGGACGTCCCTGTGGCGGCCACGCACCCCGCCCCGGGTGGCACGTTCCCCCTGTTCTGATCCGACCCGATGAAACTGCTCGCCTTTGAAACCGCCACCGAAGCCTGTTCCGTTGCCCTGCACGTAGACGGGCAGGTCCTGGAACGCTTCGAGATCGCCCCGCGTCGGCATGCCGAGCTGAGCCTGCCGTGGGCCGACGCGCTGCTGGCCGAGGCCGGTATCAGCCGCCGCCAGCTCGATGGCATCGCACTCAGTCGTGGTCCGGGTGCCTTCACCGGGGTGCGCCTGGCGATCGCCCTTGCCCAGGGCATCGCACTGGCGTTGGACCGTCCGCTGCTGCCGGTATCGACCCTGCAGGTGCTGGCGCTGCGTGCGCCGGCAGAAGAAAGGCAGATCCTGTCGGCGATCGATGCACGGATGGGCGAACTCTACGTCGCGCGTTTCGAGCGCGTGGACGGCCTGCCGATGCCGTGCGATGCAGAGCGGGTGTGCGCACCGGCCGCAGTAGCGTTGCCGGACGATCTGTCGGTGTTCGGTGTCGGCACGGGATTCGGTGCGGCCGAGGGCGCGCTGGTCACGCAGTTGGGGGCGGGCCTGCGGGGGGTCGACGCCGCGGCGCTGCCGCGGGCATCGGACGTGCTGGCGTTGGCGGTGCCGGCCTTGGCACGTGGCGAGGGCATCGCGCCGGAGAGGGTGGAACCGGCCTACCTGCGCGACAACGTGGCCTTGACCCTGGTCGAGCAGCAGGCCGCGCGCGAGGCCAAGGCGAAGGCCAACGGCTGAGCCTGCACAGACGTACCTGCGGCGTCCCCACCGCCCGGCACCGCCCCGCCAGGCGTCACTACACTGACCGCCGCTTTTGCTGTTGCCGTTGCCGTTGCCGTTGCCTTCAGCGGGTCCCGGGCCGCAGGCCCGGGCAACACCCCCTACCGGTCGTCGCGCAGTTCGCCGCCGGGCAGGAACACCCACGTGCGGGTGACCTGCAGGATGTCGATTCCGTCCTCGGTACGCGGCAGCGGCGGGAACGGCTGTGCCAGCGTCACCACCCGCAGCGCGGCCTCATCCAGCAGCGGTGTTCCGCTTGAACGCAGGATGCGGCTGCTTTCCACACTGCCATCGCGACGCACGCCAACGCTGATGACCACCTGGCCGCCGAGACGGCGTTGCCGTGCCTCGTCCGGATAGTTCAGGTTGCCCACCTGCTCGGCGCGGTCGACCCAGGCGCGCAGGTAATTGGCATAGGCATACTCGCGCGTGCTGGCCGAGACGAATTTGCGGTTCGGTCGCTTGGCGTACTGCGCCGAGCGCAGGTGGACCTCGGCCGCCAGCCGCGCCATCTCCGCATCGCGCTTCTCGCGTGCGGTCATCGGTGCGTCCGGCACCGGTTCCAGTGGCGTTGGCTGGGCCTGCGCACGTGCCACCGTGTCCTGGCCATTGCGGCTGCTGACCACCCGGGCCTGCGGCGGTGGCACGGGCGCTGCGGATTGCTGCTGCTGTGGCACCGGGCTGACCCCGGCCTGGGCCTGCGGCACGATCCCGGCCTGGTTGTCGCGCGGACGCTGCGCGCGGTCGTGGTCACCGCCGCCTTCCTGGCTGGCGGCGGCCAGGAAGTCCGCCTGCTTCGGCGTCAGCGCGGTGCGGGTCTGGCTGAAGATCACTTCCAGCGTGGGCACCAGTGGGGCCTCGCCCTTCACGGCGAAACCCACCCCCAGGATCAGCAGGACGTGGACCAGCACCGACAGGGTGAGGGTGGCACCCAGCCGCTGCGCTTCGCGCGGCGGCGGTGGCAGGACGGCGGGTGCGGCGGGCATCAGCGCAGGCCGGCCTCGAGCGCGTCGAACAGCGTGCCGGCGATGTTCAGGCCGTACTGCGCGTCCAGTTCGCGCACGCAGGTGGGGCTGGTGACATTGACTTCGGTCAGGTAGTCGCCGATCACATCCAGGCCGACGAAGCGCATGCCGCGGCGCTTCATTTCCGGTCCCACCTGCGCGGCGATCCAGCGGTCGCGCTCGCTCAGCGGACGGCCTTCGCCGCGCCCGCCAGCGGCCAGGTTGCCGCGGAACTCGTCGCCCTGCGGAATGCGCGCCAGGCAGTAGTCGACCGGCTCGCCGTCAATCAGCAGGATGCGCTTGTCGCCGGCACTGATGTCCGGGATGAACTTCTGTGCCAGCGCCAGCCTGCGTCCGCCGTCGGTCAACGTTTCCAGAATCACGTTCAGGTTCGGGTCGCCCTGGCCGCTGCGGAAGATCGAGCGCCCTCCCATGCCATCCAGGGGCTTCAGCACGGCCTGCCCATGTTCCAGTGCGAAGGCCTTCAAGGCCTTGGCGTCGCGGCTGACCAGGGTCGGCGGACAGCACTGCGGGAACAGCAGCGCGGCCAGTTTCTCGTTGTAGTCGCGCAGGCCCTGCGGATTGTTGACCACGCAGGCGCCAGCCGCAGCGGCCACGTCCAGCACCTGGGTGTCGTAGACGTATTCGGCATCGACCGGCGGATCCTTGCGCATCAGCACGATCTGGCCGGGACCGAACTCGGTCCTGCTGAACCCGCCCAGCTCGTACCAGCCGGCGGGGTCGTCGCGGACCCGCAGCGGGGCGGTCTGGGCCACCGCCACGCCACCTTCCAGGGCCAGTCCGCCCGGCCGCACGTAGTGCAGGGCATGGCCGCGGCGCTGGGCTTCCAGCAGCATGGCGAAGGTGGTGTCCTTGGCGATCTTGATGTGGGCGATGGGGTCCATCACCACGATGACGTTCAACGGCATGGGCGCACCTGTCAGGCAAGGCGTTGATGGTAGCGGCAACGCCCGCCGTGCGCCTCCCTGCCGCGATGCAACGCTGCGTCCGTCCGCCGGGCCGCGCACCGTATGCGAACCCCGTCACGTTCAGCCCGGTAGCACGGCCCGCGTGATGGGCCGGCCTTGAAGCGGGCGCGGAAAGTGCGATATAGATACGCTTTCGTAGCGGCCCCCGCCTGAGACCGGGCCGTGCGCTTGGGGATAGGCAATGACTGAAAACACGACTGCGGGCGGGGAACTCGCAGGACTCCGGGTGATGGTCATCGATGATTCGAAGACCATCCGCAGGACTGCGGAAACGCTGCTCAAGCGCGAAGGCTGCGAGGTGGTCACGGCCACCGACGGCTTTGAAGCGCTGGCGAAGATTGCCGACCAGCAACCGCAGATCATCTTCGTCGACATCATGATGCCGCGTCTGGATGGCTATCAGACCTGCGCGCTGATCAAGGGAAACCAGCTGTTCAAGGCGACCCCGGTGATCATGCTGTCGTCCAAGGATGGCCTGTTCGACAAGGCGCGGGGGCGCATCGTCGGGTCGGAGCAGTACCTGACCAAGCCTTTTACGCGCGAAGAACTGCTGGGTGCCATCCGCACATACGTCAACGCCTGACCAGGGGGGAAAGGCACAATGGCTCGTATCGTCCTGATCGAGGATTCACCGACCGACCGCGCGGTGTTCACCCAGTGGCTGCGCCGTGCCGGCCACGAGGTGCTGGAAGCGGACAACGCCGAGGATGGCCTGCAGCTTGTCCGCGACCAGGTGCCGCAGCTGGTGCTGATGGACGTGGTCCTGCCGGGCATGAGCGGTTTCCAGGCCACCCGGGCGATGGCCCGCGACGCCGCGACCCGGCATATCCCGGTCATCATCGTCAGTACCAAGGCGATGGAGACCGACAAGGCGTGGGGGCTGCGCCAGGGTGCGGCCGACTACATCGTCAAGCCGCCGCGCGAGGATGAACTGATCGCGCGGATCAACGAACTGGTGGCCTGATGCGCTCGCCTTTCGACATTCTCGAAGCCTACGAACGGCGCAGCCTGGCCCATGCGGTGCAGCTGCCGGGCCGGCAATTCGTCCAGGACCTGTGGCGAGGCGTCGGCTACCGCGTCGGCCAGCGCCGGCTGGTGTCCGATTTCCGCGAAGTGGTGGAGATCGTGCCGATGCCGCCGGTCACGCCCGTGCCCTGCGCGCAGCCCTGGCTGCTGGGCGTGGGCAACCTGCGCGGCAACCTGTTCCCGGTGGTCGACCTGAAGTACTTCCTGGAAGGCACACGCACCGTGCAGCAGGAAGGGCAGCGCGTGCTGATCATGCGCCAGGCCGGCGGTGACGTCGCACTGACCATCGACGAACTGTTCGGCCAGCGCAGCTTCGAAGCCGACCAGCAGATCGAGGCCGGCAGCCTGGCCGAGGGTCGTTACGGGCACTTCGTCGAGCGCGGTTTCCATGCTGACGGCCAGGACTGGGGCGTGTTCTCGCTCTCGCTGCTGTCGCGCACTCCTGAATTCCGGCAAGCCGCGGCCTGAGGCCGGGCATCGCCCCCTGCACTGAAGATCGAGGTTGAACGATGAGTACTGCTTCGGACGCCACCAAGACCGGCAAGCTTCGGCTGGGCGGCAGCAACCTCTGGCTGGCCCTGCTGCTGGCATCGATGATCCTGTTCGGCGTCAATACCGGCGTAGCGACCTGGCAGGGCAGCCGCCTGGCCGATGCCGGTTCCAAGGCCGCGGACCTGCAGGTGCTGTCGCAGCAGCTGGCCAACCAGGGGCGTGACGCGGTGGGCGGCAATGCCCAGGCGTTCACTGCCTTCAAGGCCACCCGCAACGCGATCGAACAGAATGTCTCGACGCTGCAGGGGCGCTACGGCAAGGAACCGGGCGTGTCGCGGGCGATCTCGACGCTGGGTGAAACCTGGGCGCCGCTGGGCAAGCAGGCCGGGCAGCTGGTCGCCAGCGAGCCGGCGGTGCTGGCCCTGGCCGGCAATGCCAACAACTTCACTGGCGCGGTGCCGGGGCTGCAGGCGCAGCTGAACGAGGTGGTGCGCGCGATGTCGGCTTCGGGTGCACCGGCCGCGCAGGTATACAGCGCGCTGCAGCAGGTCGTGGTGGCCGGCTCGATGGCCCGACGGGTCACCGAAATGCGTGCGGGCGGCTCTTCGGCGGCCGCCGCGGGCGACGCACTGGCGCGTGACATCACCGTGTTCTCGCAGGTGCTCGACGGCCTGCGCAACGGCAACGAGGAACTGGGCATCACCGCAGTGCGTGGCCCGGCCGCCGTGGCCGCGCTGGAGCAGTCGCACACCCAGTGGCAGGCGATGAAGGCCGATGCCGATGCGATCCTGGCCAGCTCGCGCCAGCTGTTCGCCGCGCAGTCGGCGGCCACCGCGCTGGGCCAGGGCTCGGCGCACATGCTGGATGACAGCCGCAAGCTGTTCGAAGCCTTCTCTTCGTTCGGCTCGGTGTCCGATACCCGCCTGTTCCCGAACTTCTGGATCGGTGTAGCGTCCGGTGCGCTGTCGCTGATCGCGATCATCGGTTTCGTCTCCACCAACGTGCGCAGCCGCTCGCGTGAGCAGGAGCTGCGCTACCAGACCCAGGTGGAGTTCAACAGCCGCAACCAGCAGGCGATCATGCGCCTGCTGGACGAAATCTCCTCGCTGGGCGAGGGCGACCTGACCGTCAAGGCGTCGGTGACCGAGGACATGACTGGCGCCATCGCCGACGCGATCAACTACGCCGTCGACGAGCTGCGCCACCTGGTGACGACCATCAACGACACCTCGGCCAAGGTCGCGCTGTCCACCCAGGAAACCCAGGCGACGGCCATGCAGCTGGCAGAAGCAGCCGGCCACCAGGCCAACCAGATCACCTCGGCCTCGGACCGCATCGGCGAAATCGCAGCGAGCATCGAGCAGGTTTCGCGCAACTCGGCCGAATCGGCCGACGTGGCTCAGCGCTCGGTGGTGATTGCCGCCGAGGGTGCCGGCGTGGTCCGCGAGACCATCCAGGGCATGGACCAGATCCGCGACCAGATCCAGGAAACCTCCAAGCGCATCAAGCGCCTGGGTGAGTCGTCGCAGGAGATCGGCTCGATCGTGGAACTGATCAACGACATTTCCGAACAGACCAACATCCTGGCATTGAATGCAGCGGTGCAGGCCGCGTCGGCGGGCGAAGCGGGCCGCGGTTTCGCGGTCGTGGCCGACGAAGTGCAGCGCCTGGCAGAGCGCACATCGGGCGCCACGCGCCGTATCGAGAACCTGGTGCAGGCCATCCAGGCCGACACCAACGAGGCCGTCACCTCGATGGAGCAGACCACCGCCGAAGTGGTGTCCGGTGCACGTCTGGCCGAAGACGCCGGTACGGCACTGACCGAGATCGAGCGCGTGTCCAATGCGCTGAACACCCTCATCAAGAACATCTCCATCGCGGCCCAGCAGCAGTCCGCAGCCGCGTCGGACATCACCCGCACGATGGGCGTGATCCGCCAGATCACCGGCCAGACCTCACAGGGTGCCGGACAGACCGCGGAGTCGATCGGCCACCTCGCGCAGCTGGCTGCCGACCTGCGTCGTTCGGTCGCCGACTTCAAGCTGCCGGCGTGACGCGGGCAGGGCGAAGAGCAAGGAACCCGTCGATGAAGCATTTCCATTCCCCACGCCAGATCCAGCGCGGCCTTCGCGCGGCGGCGACCGGAGCCTGTCAATGAGCACTCTGCGCGATGCGATGAGCCACGCAGCGCTGGGTTGGGTCAAGCCCGAGCTGGACGAGACCCTGCGCCAGGTGCGCAACGAGGTCGAGTACTACGCCGAGGATCCGTCCGATGCCAGCCGCATGCGTATCTGCGCCGGCCACCTGCACCAGGTGCAGGGCACCCTGCGCATGGTCGAACTGTACGCCCCGGCAATGGTGGCCGAGGAGCTGGAGCAGCTGGCCAATGCGATCGGCAGCGGTCAGGCGTCTGATCGCGACGAGGCCTGCGCCACGCTGATGCGCGGCAGCGTGCTGCTGCCCGACTATCTGGAGCGCCTGCAGAACGGCCACCGCGACATTCCGATCGTGCTGCTGCCGCTGCTCAATGACATCCGCGCCGCGCGCGGTGCGGGCGGCATCAACGAGAGTGTCCTGTTCGCGTTCGCTCCCGACAGCGTCACCGCCACCGAAGCCGAGCTCGACCATGCGCGCGGCAGCCTGAGCGGGCGCAACCGCGAACTGCTCGATACGGTCGGCAGCGCGGTGAAGGAAGAGCTGCTGCGCATCAAGGATGCGCTGGACCTGCATCTGCGCACCGGCGGTGCAGCGGAACAGCTGCAGACGCAGGCCGACGAACTGGGGGCCGTGGCCGATACGCTGGGCATGATGGGCCTGGGCGTGGCCCGCGGCGTGGTCGTGCAGCAGCGCGACGCGCTGCGCGGCGTGGTCGAGGGCCGCCAGCAGATCGACGAGAACCTGTTGCTGGACATCGCCGGCGCGCTGCTCTACGTCGATGCGTCGCTGGATGACCAGGTTGCCCATCTGGGTGCGGATGGCAGCGGCGAGGATGACCCTGCCGCCGTGGAAAACCGCCGTACCGTCGAGGTGCTGGCACACGAGGCCATCGCCAATTTCGCTGCGGCCCGCGAGCACTTTGTCGCGTTCATCGAAACCAGCTGGAACCACGCGGAACTGCAGGACGTGCCGCGCCTGCTCGGCGACGTCGCCGGTGCACTGCGGATGCTCGACCTGGGGACTGCCGCCGACTACCTGCGCGGCGTGCAGCAGTACATCGACGCCGAGCTGATCGGTCGCCAGCGTGTGCCCAGCGGGCGCCAGCTGGATACGCTCGCCGACGCCATGGCCAGCCTGGAGTACTACCTCGAAGCCCTGCGTGATCGTCGCCCGGGCCGTGAGGACATTCTGGAGATCACCCGCAGCAGCCTGGAAGCGCTGCGCTACTGGCCGCTGCCGGAGCGCGCCGCGATCGACGAGGCGCCGCAGGGCGTGCAGGCGGTCGAGCGCGAGGCGGTTGACCTGCAGGTGATGCCATTGCAGCCCGGCCATGTCGACATCGATGTGAGCACGGCCGCGCCCGCCGTCGGCAGTGTGGCTGCCGCCCTGCCGGACTTCGTCTTCGATCCGCCGCCGGCACCGCCAGTGACCGACAACGGGCTGATGTTCGGTGGGTTGTCAGCACCGGTCGCGGTACCGGGGACGACGCCCGATGCGGGTGGCTCGCTGGTGTTCGCTGCGTCCAGCGCACCGGCCCCGGCCGTGCCGCAATGGGACCTGGCGGCTGTAGAGGTCGGTGCCACGCACGCGGATGATGCCCATGCGCCGGCCTTGGCCAGCGACGAAACGATCGATCCGGCACCAGCCGAGGCGCCGCAGTGGACGCTGTCCCAGGTGGACGACATGGCGGATGCACCGTCGGTCTCCGGCGACGACACGGTGGCGTTCGCGTCCGGAACCGGTACACCGGACATCATGTCGGCGCCGGTATTCGATCCGGTGGCCGCCGAGCATGGCGCCGCGGACGTGGCGGCTGATGAGGTCGTATTCCGTTTCGACGCCGGTGCACTGGACAACGCCGACGACGTGCTGTCCTTGCATGCGATGGAAACGCTGGTGCTGGAAGACGACGCAGACCTGCATCCGGTGCTGAACAGCGTTGATGCGGAGCCAACGGATCCGATCACGCTCGCCGCGGACGCATCGCCTGCCGCAGATGCAGCACCGGCGGTGGCCCTGATCGAGATCGACACCATCGCACCGATCGATTTCAGCGAGGCCGATGCCCGGTTCTTCGCTGAACTGAGCGCCGCCGCGGAGGACTTCAACCCGCGGGCGATGCCATCGGCCGCCGACGCGCCGGTCGCGATCACGGCTGCGTCCGAAGCGGGCTTCGATGCCGGCTTCGACGATGATGCGGAGAACATCGACGAGGACATCCGCGAGGTGTTCCTGGAAGAGTTCGACGACGAGCGTGCCAACCTCGGAACGCTGCTGCCGGCATGGCACGCGCAGCCGGACAATCTGGACCGGCTGCGGCCGATCCGCCGCATCTTCCACACCCTCAAGGGCAGCGGCCGCCTGGTCGGTGCGCGGACGCTGGGCGAGTTCGCGTGGAAGATCGAAGGCATGCTCAACCGTGTGCTTGACGGCAGCCGTCCGGCCACGCCGGCCGTGCTGGCGATGGTTGATCACGCGCATGCCGCCTTGCCGCAGCTGAGCGACGCACTGCGTCATGGCCAGCGCATCAGTGTCGATCTGCAGGCGATGCAGGCCGTCGCCGATCGCGTGGGTGCCGGCGAAGAGACGTTCTACGTGCCGCTGCCGGCTGCGGCGCCCGCACCGGTGGCGCCGGCGGCGGAAGAGGGCGAGGACGAGATCAGCCGCATTCTCGAAGCGGAAGTGGCGACGACAGCCGACGCCGGGAACGCGACCGCGGTCGAGGGGACTCCGGCCAATATCGACAGCGTGCTGCGCGAGATACTCGAAGCCGAGGTGGAGGTCCACCAGGCAACCCTGCAGGCGTGGCTGCGCTCGGCGCAGCAGGCACCACAGCCGGTGAGCGATGCGCTGCTGCGCGCCGTGCACACCATGAATGGCGCCTTCGCGATGACCGAGGTGCCGGAGATCACGGCGGTCACGGGCGGCGCCGAATCCTATATCAAGCGGGCCCTGGCTGCCGATGTGGTGCCGGGCGACGACGGTGTTGCTGCGCTCGATGCGACCGCGCAGGCCATTACCGCGACCATGGAAGCATTGCAGGCGGAGCAGCCGCGCATTGCGCCTCAGCCTGCGCTGGTACAGCGCCTGCAGGCCCTGGCCGGCGAACTGCCGGAAGCGCGCTGGCCGCTGGTGGGGCTGGATGACGAAGAGGCGCTCGCGACCGATGGAGAGCCTGCGCACGAGGTGGACGCGCAGCTTCCTGCCGATGCGCAGAGCGACATCGACGCCGAAATCAACGCCGGGATCGACAGTGCACCTGCTGACACCCATGACGTGCCCGCAGCCGATCCGGCGAAGGACGGACTGGACGTGGCCGAGCTCACGGCCAGTGATGACCTTTCGCGCTACTTCGACGCCGGCTGGCCGTCGCTGGGCGGTACCGGACAGGAGGCCGCAGCCACGCTGCCGCCGGTCGCGCTCGCTGCCGATGAATCCGCAGCGGAAGTGTCATCGGCGGTCGCCGATGCGCCCCCCGCGCTGGCCGAAGACGCTGCGCTGACAGGCGCGGACGACCTGTCGCCGTACCTGGACGCCAGTGCGCTGCCGGTCGACGACCGTGATGCGGATGAGGCGGCGGACGCCGCCGCGTTCACAGAAACGATCGACCTGAATACGTCATGGGATGACGTGGAAGGGTTCGATGCGGGTGATGACGCTGCTGCACTGCCACTCGACAGCACGCTGTCGAGCCTGCAGGATGACATGGCTGCGCCGGGTTTTGCGGAACCGGTCACATTGGAAGCTGCGCTCGAAGCCGGCCTGCATGTGATCGACGAAGAGCAGACTCCGGCCGACGACGGGCAGTGGTCCGTGCTCGGCCTGCAGGCCAGCGAACTCGCGCCGGGCGAGGCAGAGGCCTTTGCCGAGGATGCGGACGTCGGCGGGGAGACGGCGGTCGGTGAAGGAGAGAGCGCCGACCCGCCGTCCCCGGCGACGGTGAATGCCGGGGAGTCCCTTGCAGAGCCTGCGGTCGATCCGCAGCCGGCCGCCGCACCGCCGTCACCGTTCTTCGAGATGGAAGACGCGCCGGGCCAGGGCAGCGGCGCTGCCGGACCGGGCGGATCCACGCCGGTCGAGGGTCCGGCTGCCGAAGATGACGTGCCGGCGCACGAGCCGATCGAGCCGATCGAGCCGGAACAGGAACCGGAACCGGAAGGCAGCGTGGGCGAGGAGCCTGCCGATCTGCTTGACTTCACCGTGTATGACCGCGAGCTGGTCGACATCTTCGTCGAAGAAGGCAAGGACCTGCTTGATCACTGCGATGGCCTGATCAGCGAGCTGCGCGATGCGCCGCAGGACCGCGAAGTGCTTGCCGGCCTGCAGCGTGACCTGCATACGCTGAAGGGCGGCGCACGCATGGCCGGCATCAACGCCATCGGCGACCTCGGCCACAGCATCGAATCGCTGCTGGAGGTGGTCGCGGCGGGGCGCACCGAGATCGAGCGCCGCGACGTGCAGCTGCTCGAGCGCGGTTTCGATCGCCTGCACCAGTTGCTGACCCGTACCGGCGAGCATCGTGTGGTGGAACCGGCGCAGGACCTGGTCGATGCTTTCGAGGCACGTACCGCCACCGATCCGGCAGCGGCTGCCGCCGTCGGCACGGCTGGCCCGGTGGAGACTGAAACCACCGTCGTACCCGCGAACGTTGCCCTGGTCGATGCACCGCTGTCCGCGCCGTTGCCGGTCGAAAGCACGGTCGAGGACGATCCGCTGGCACGTCCCCAGCAGGAGCAGGTGCGCGTCCGCGCAGATCTGCTCGACCGGCTGGTCAATCACGCAGGTGAGGTGGCGATCTACCGGTCGCGCCTGGAGCAGCAGCTCGGTGCCTTCCGCGGCGCGATGGGCGAGCTCGAACGTACCAACGCGCGTCTGCGCGACCAGCTGCGTCGCCTCGACCTGGAGACCGAAGCGCAGATCGTTGCCCGCTACCAGCGTGAGCAGGACCAGGCCGACCAGAAGTTCGATCCGCTGGAACTGGACCGCTTCTCCACCCTGCAGCAGCTCAGCCGTGCGCTGAACGAGTCCGCCGCCGACCTGGGCGGCCTGCAGGGCGTGCTGGACGATCTCTCGCGGCAGTACGATGCCCTGCTGCAGCAGCAGTCGCGCGTCAGTTCGGAACTGCAGGATGGCCTGATGCGTGCACGGATGGTGCCGTTCGACGGCCTGGTGCCGCGTCTGCGCCGCGTGGTGCGCCAGGCCGGCATCGACACCGGCAAGCAGGTCCACCTGACCCTGGAAGGCACCCATGGCGAACTGGACCGCAACGTCCTCGACCGCATGGTCGCGCCGCTGGAACACATGCTGCGCAACTCGGTGGCCCATGGCCTGGAGGCGCCGGAGCAGCGCCGTGCCGCCGGCAAGCCGGAAGAGGGCGAGATTGCCATCCGCCTGCATCGCGAAGGCTCGGAAATCGTGCTGGACGTGGCCGATGACGGCGCCGGCCTGGATCGGGAGGCGATCCGTCGCCGCGCGATCGACCGTGGCCTGCTGGCCACCGACGCGCAGCCTGCCGATCATGAACTGGACAACCTGATCTTCGCATCGGGCTTCTCCACCGCCGACCAGGTCAGCCAGCTGGCAGGCCGCGGCGTGGGCATGGATGTGGTGCGCAATGAAGTGCGCCAGCTGGGTGGTTCGGTCGATATCCAGTCGGTGCGTGGCCAGGGCGTGCGTTTCACCCTGCGCCTGCCGCAGACGCTGGCCGTTACCCAGGCCGTGTTCGTGCAGATCGGCGAAACCACCTTTGCCGTGCCGGTGGCTTCGGTCAGCGGTATCGGCCGCCTCTCGCGCGAGCGCTTCGAGGCCGCCGACAGCAGCTATCGCTACAGCGGCGAAGACTATCCGCTGTACGACCTGGGCAGCCTGGTCGGCCAGGCCCCGGCACGTGCCGAGGGCCAGGCGCAGGTGCCGCTGCTGCTGGTCCGCGCCGGTGACCTGCGAGCTGCCGTGGCGATCGACCAGGTGCTGGGCAACCGCGAAATCGTGGTCAAGCCGGTCGGCCTGCAGATCGCGTCGGTACCGGGCATCTACGGTGCCACCATCACCGGCGATGGCCGTGTGGTGGTGATCCTGGACGTGGCGCCGCTGGTGCGTCGTTACCTGGCCAACCCGACGCCGCCGGTGCTGGTCAACGCGCCGCGTCAGGAACGGCAGGTGCCGCTGGTGATGGTGGTCGACGACTCGCTGACCATGCGCAAGGTCACCGGCCGCATCCTGGAGCGCCACAACTTCGAGGTCAGCGTCGCCCGCGATGGCGTGGAAGCGCTGGAGCGGCTGGAGGAGCGTGTTCCCGACCTGATGCTGCTGGATATCGAGATGCCGCGCATGGACGGCTACGAGCTGGCCACCGCGATGCGCGCCGACCCGCGTTACAGGGACGTTCCGATCGTGATGATCACCTCGCGCAGCGGCGACAAGCACCGGCAGCGCGCTTTCGAGATCGGCGTCCAGCGCTACCTGGGCAAGCCTTATCAGGAGCTGGACCTGATGCGTAACGTGTACGACCTGCTGGGGATCGCCCGTGTCCGAGAGTGAAGCCGCCAACCCGGCCGTCGCCCTGCTGGCCCGGCCTGGCGCGGCGCGTGAGCGCCTGCGCGAAGCGCTGGCGCACGCCGACGTGCAGATCGTGCTGGAAGACGATCCGAATGGCCTTGAACCGCAGGCGCTGCATGACGCGCGGCCGCAGTTCGTGGTGATCGCACTGGAAGCGGCGGTCGAGGACGCACTGGAACGCCTGGAGCCCGTGCTGTCGGCCCCCGGCCTGACCCTGGTGTTCGACGAAGCCGAGCTGGCCGCGCGCCGGAACGGCTGGGAGGCGCAGCGCTGGGGGCGTCACCTGGCCGCCAAGCTGCATGGACACCAGCAGGTGCTGCCGCCGGGCGCCGAGGACGAACCGGCCCTGCAGCTGGAGCCAGGCCGTCCTGCGCCGCCACCTGCGCCGCAGGAGGCAGCGCTGCAGACGCACCTGCAACAGGCACACCGCTGGGCCGACGACGTGCCAGCCGATGGCCTGTACGCACCGCCGGCGCAGCTGCATGAACCGGTCGCGTTCGAACACGCTCTGGCCGCGCTGCAGCCGATCGTGCCCGAACCGCCGGAAGCGCCGGTCGCACGGACAGAACCCCCC
This sequence comes from Stenotrophomonas sp. B2, assembly GCF_014947095.1. Taxonomy (NCBI): domain Bacteria; kingdom Pseudomonadati; phylum Pseudomonadota; class Gammaproteobacteria; order Lysobacterales; family Lysobacteraceae; genus Stenotrophomonas; species Stenotrophomonas sp. B2. Next base: position 30,240 of record NZ_JADCQA010000015.1, read on the forward strand.
ACGGCACCGTCGGTGACGTTCGATCACACCGCGTGGTCGCTGGTGGACGAGTCGGCCGATGCCGCCACCCCGGCGTACGCCGCAGCGGAGGTCGAGGCGCGCTCATCGTCGTTCGATACCGACCACCTGAGCCTGGTCGACCTGGATGCGGCCGCCCCGCCCGGCGCACGCGCGGGCGCGCTGCTGGTGCTGGCCGGGATCGGTGGCCCTGATGCGTTGCGTCGCCTGCTGGGCGCGCTGCCTTCGGCATTGGCGGTGCCGGTGCTGGTGCACATGCGCCTGGATGGGGGCCGCTACGGCAATCTCGTCAAGCAGATGGCGCGTGTCTCGCCGCTGCCGGTGCAGCTGGCCGAAGCCGGCCAGCGCGCCACGCCCGGGCAGGTGCATGTGCTGGCCGATGACATCGGCGTCCGCGCGGCCAGCGACGGCCTGCATTTCCTGACCGACGCGCAGGGCATCTCGATTGCCGCGTTGCCGGCCCAGTACACCGCACTGGTACTGCTCAGCGGTGCCGATCTGGGCCATGTCGGGCCGGCGCTGGACCTGGCTGCCGCGGGCGCGTGGGTGGCCGGGCAGGTGGGGGAGGGATGCTACGACCCGGCCGCCGCCACCGCCGTGGTCGCCGCCGGCATGGCCGCTGGCGAACCGCAGGAACTGGCGCAGATCATCGCCGCGCGCTGGGGCGAGGGTGACCACAACGGAGAAGCTCCATGAGTTACGCCAGCAACGATGAAATCCGTGGTGTCCTGATCCAGGCCGGCAACGAACGCGTGCTGCTGCCCAATGCCACGGTGGCTGAAATGATGTCGCGGGTGCCGGTGCAGCCGGTGGCCGACGCCCCCCGCTGGCTGGTCGGCGAGATCGCCTGGCATGGCTGGCAGGTGCCGCTGGTGTCATTCGCACGGCTTTCGGGGCTGGGGGACGAGGCAGCCGGTGTCCACAACAAGGTGGTGGTACTGAAGGCGCTCAGCGGCGATCAGCAGCGGCCGTATTACGCGTTGCTGACCCAGAACTTCCCGCAGTTGATCTCGGTGCCGCGCGATGGCCTGCTGGCCGATGCGTCGGAGGAGACCCTGCCGCAGATCGTGCACATGCGCGTACTGCTTGGTGAGCAGAGCGCGCTGCTGCCGAATCTGGACGCACTGGAAAGCGCGCTGGCTTCACTGGCGGCCTGAGGCCGCCCCCCGGACACAGGCCGCCGGGCATGGCCCGGCGCTACCGTTGGCGTGCAGGTTGCCGGTGGACCTAACCGAGATCACCCAGCCGCGCCTGCAACGCGGCGATCGCGGCCAGCCCGGCGGTTTCCGTGCGCAGGATGCGCGGGCCCAGCTGCAGGCCCTGGAAGCCGGCGGCGGCCAGCTGCTCGCGGTCGCGTGGCGACCAGCCGCCCTCCGGACCAATCGCGATCACGATGCCGCCCGCGGGCGCCGCTGCCAATGTCGACAGCCGGTGCGAACCCATCGGGTCCAGGGTCAACCGCAGCGTATCGGCGGGCAGCGCAGCGGTTGCCTGCGCCAGCGACAGCGGGGCACCCACCCGTGGAATGCGCGCGCGCCCGGACTGGCCACAGGCCGACTGCACGACGTTGTTCCAGTGCGCCACGCGCTTTTCCGCGCGGGCCGCGTCCAGCTTCACCTCGGTGCGTTCCGCGTTCACCGGCAGGATGCTGCTGACGCCGAGTTCGGTGGCCTTCTGCAGGATCAGGTCCATCTTTTCGCCGCGCGCGATGCCCTGCATCAGGGTGATGGCCAGCGGCGATTCGATGTCGATGGCCTGCACGCTGTCGATGCGTGCCTGCACTTCGCGCTTGCCGACCACGGTCAGCGTCGCAGCGTAGTCATGGCCATCGCCGTTGAACAGGACGCAGCCATCGCCTTCGCGCAGGCGCATCACCCGCACCAGGTGGTTGGCGGTCTCCTCGGGCAGGGTCACGGTCTGGCCGCTGTGCAGCGGCAGGTCGATGGGACAGCGGGTCACGCGCATGCAATCGCCTCGTCGATGGCGGCCAGCGTGGTATGCGCCAGCAGATCCAGTTGTTCGTCGTCCACGCAGTACGGTGGCATCCAGTACAGCACATCGCCCAGCGGGCGAAGGACCACGCCGCGCTTCAGTGCTGCCTTGTACGCGTGCAGGCCGAGCCGCAGTCCGGGGTCGAAGGGCGTGCGCCTGTCGCCGCCGCGCGACAGTTCGAATGCCACCACCATGCCGGCCTGGCGCACATCGGCCACATGCGGGTGGTCGGCAAACGGTGCCGCGAGGGTGCCCATCACCGATGCGGTGCCGCGGTTGCGCGCGATCACATCGTCGCTGCCGAAGATGTCCAGCGTCGCCAGCGCCGCAGCGCACGCCAGCGGATTGCCGGTATAGCTGTGCGAGTGCAGGAACGCACGCTCGCGGGAGTCGTCGAGAAAGGCGTCGTACAGGGCCTGCGTGGCCAGGACCGCGGCCAGCGGCAGGAACCCGCCGGTCAGGCCCTTGGACAGGCACATCAGGTCCGGCATCACCCCGGCCTGTTCGCAGGCGAACATCGTGCCGGTGCGACCGAAGCCGGTGGCGATCTCGTCGGCGATCATGAACGCACCGTGCGCGTCGCACAGCTCACGCACGCGCTGCAGATACACCGGATCATGCATGCGCATGCCACCGGCGCACTGCAGGCGGGGTTCCAGGATCACCGCGCATACTTCACCGGGGTGCTGGTCGAACAGCGTCGCCAGGCCATCGGCGGCCTGGCGCGCACGCTCGGCGGCGCTCTGCCCTGGCTCGGCCAGGTAGGCGTCGGGCGAGGGTGCGAACAGCCCTTCGGCCAGCAACGGCGCGTACACCCGCCGGTACAGTGGGATGTCGCCCAGCGCCAGCGCACCGAGCGTTTCACCGTGGTAGCCGTTTTCCAGCGCGATGAAACGCGTACGCCGGGTCTCGCCGCGGTTATGGAAGTAATGGAAGGCCATTTTCAGTGCCACTTCCACCCCGGCCGAGCCGTTGTCGGCGTAGAACACCTTGGCCAGCGGATCGCGCCCGGCCTGCCGCGGGGCCAGTGCCAGCAGGCGTTCGGCCAGGGTGATCGCCGGCTCATGGCTGAAGCCGGCCAGCATCACCTGTTCCAGCTGGCCGGCCTGGGCCGCGATGGCGCCGCCGATGCGGGGCTCGGCGTGGCCGAACAGATTCGTCCACCAGCTGCTGACGGCATCCAGATAGCGGTTGCCGTCATGGTCGATCAGCCACGCACCCTCGCCGCGCGCGATCGGCACCAGCGGCAGGGTGTCGGGATGCTCGCGCATCTGTGTGCACGGATGCCACAGCACCTGCAGGTCGCGTTGCCGCCAGTGCAGGGCCAGCGGGGAGGGGGTTGGGTCTGCTAGCATTTCGGGCTCATGAACATGTTGCTGCCTGCACATTCTATCGGCCCCGGCGCCCGCGTCGGCCGCCGCGGAGATTCCGCATGAACGATGACCGTGCCAGCCGTCGCCTGCCGATCATCCATCGGATCACCGATGAAGAGAACGGTCCCTTCCAGCGCCAGCATCTGGATCTGGAATTCTCCAATGGTGAACGCCGCCGCTTCGAGCGTCTGGTCAGTCGTGGCCACGGTGCGGTGGTGGTGGTGCCCATGCTCGACGACGAGACGGTGCTGCTGGTACGTGAATACGCCGCCGGGGTACATCGCTACGAGCTTGGCCTGGTCAAGGGCCGGATCGATGCCGGCGAGACCCCCGAGCAGGCCGCCGATCGCGAACTGAAGGAAGAGGCCGGCTATGGCGCGCATCGGGTCGATGTGCTGCGCGCCATGACGCTGGCGCCGACGTACATGAGCCACCAGTCGTGGCTGGTGGTGGCGCGCGACCTGTATCCGGAAAAGCTGATCGGTGACGAGCCCGAGGAGCTGGAGGTGGTGCCCTGGAAGCTGTCCGAGCTGGACCGGTTGATGCTGCGCGAGGACTTTTCCGAGGGCCGCTCGCTGGCGGCGTTGTTCATCGCCCGCCAGTGGCTGCAGGGAGCCCGATGATCAAGCTGACCACGGATCTGCGCGAGACCGCGATCGCCATCGCGCAGGAAGCCGGCCAGGCCATCATGCAGGTCTACGCCGAAGGATTCGACGTGCGGATCAAGGACGACAACAGTCCGGTGACCGCCGCTGACCTGGCCGCCAACCAGGTCATCGAGCAGGGTCTGCGGCAACTGACCCCGGATCTGCCCATCCTGTCTGAAGAGTCGGCCCAGGTGCCCTGGGAACTGCGCCGCCATTGGGGCGCCTACTGGCTGGTCGATCCGCTTGACGGTACCCGCGAGTTCGTCAAGCGCAACGGCGAATTCAGCGTCAACATCGCCCTGATCTACCAGGGTGCCCCGGCGTTTGGCGTCGTGCTGGCGCCGGTCACCGGCATTCTGTGGCACGCCATGCGCGGCGAACTGGCGTACCGCCGGCAGGGACTGCACGACACCGTGCTGCGCACGCGCAGCCCGGCGACCGCTCCGCTGCGGGTGGCGGCAAGCCGCTCCCACCGCTCGCCGGAAACCGAAGCGCTGCTGGCGCGCATGGGCCGCATCGAGACCATCGCCCAGGGCTCGTCGCTGAAGTTCTGCCGCATTGCCGAGGCGGGCCTGGATGTGTACCCGCGGCTCGGCCCGACCTCCGAATGGGATACCGCCGCCGGCCAGTGCGTGCTGCACGCGGCGGGCGGCGCGGTCCTCTCGGCGGCGACCGGCAAGCCCTTCCGCTACAACCGCCGCGAGACGCTGTTGAACGGCGATTTCATCGCCCTTGGCGATACCAGCCTGCCGTGGCGCGACTGGTTGTCCGACTGACCTGGAGGCCGCATGAGCGCGCATGACACCCCCACCGCCGGCAGTGCCGCCAGCACCGAACTGGAACGCCTGCTGGCGATCATGGCCCGCCTGCGTGATCCGCAGGGCGGCTGCCCATGGGACCTGGAGCAGGACTTTGCGACCATTGCCCCGTACACCATCGAGGAAGCCTACGAAGTCGCCGACGCGATCGATCGCGGTGACCTCGATGATCTCTGCGACGAGCTCGGCGACCTGCTGCTGCAGGTGGTATTCCATGCTCGCATGGCCGAAGAGCAGGGGGCGTTCGCTTTCGCAGAGGTTGCCCGCGCGATCAGCGACAAGATGCAGCGCCGCCATCCGCATGTCTTCGCCGATGTCAGCGTCGATGATGCCGATGGGGTCATGCGCAACTGGGATGCGATCAAGCGCGCGGAGCGGGCAGCCAAGGGCGAACAGGACCATTCCGCCCTGGCTGGAATCTCGCGGGGCCTGCCGGAGTGGCAACGCGCGGTGAAGCTGCAGTCGCGCGCGGCCAAGGTGGGCTTCGACTGGCCGGGCCCGCTGCCGGTCCTGGACAAGGCAGCCGAGGAACTGCAGGAACTGCGCGAGGAGTTCGAGCGCGGCGACATCGCCGGCAACAAGGCGCGGCTGCAGGAGGAACTGGGCGACCTGTTGTTCGTCTGCGCCAATCTGGCCCGCCACGCCGACATCGACCTGGGCGCCGCGCTGCGCGGTGCGAACCACAAGTTCGAGCGTCGCTTCCGGGCCATGGAGGCACAGGCCGAGGCACAGGGCACATCCCTCGCCTCGCTGGACCTGGACGCGCAGGAAGCGCTCTGGCAGCACGCCAAGGCCGCCGAGAAGGAATGAAGACACTCGGCCTGTTCCTGCTGACCGCGCTGGCCGAGATCGTCGGCTGCTACCTGCCGTGGCTGTGGCTGCGCAAAGGAGGCAGCGTCTGGCTGCTGCTGCCGGCGGCGGCCAGTCTGGCCCTGTTCGCCTGGCTGCTGACCCTGCATCCGACCGCCAGTGGCCGCGTCTATGCCGCTTACGGTGGCGTGTACATCGGCACCGCGCTGTTCTGGCTGTGGCTGGTCGATGGCGTCCGGCCCAGCCGCTGGGATCTGCTGGGTGCTGCACTGTGCCTGGCGGGCATGGCGGTGATCATGTTCGGGCCGCGCCAGCCGGGCTGACCGCCGGCAGTGCCAGGCCCGCCGGAAAGGGGCATGATGGGGCGGATCGTGGCGTTGGGAGTGCGCACATGTCCCGTTTCTCCAGCTTCCGTGACTTCTATCCGTTCTATCTCAGCGAGCACCGCCATCCGGTGTCGCGGCGCCTGCACTTCATCGGCAGCTGCGGCGTACTGCTGCTGGTCGCTGCGGCGATCCTGCGCGGCCAGCCGCTGCTGCTGTTGACGGCATTGGTCTGTGGGTACGGGTTCGCGTGGGTGGGGCACTTCTTCTTCGAGAAGAACCGCCCGGCCACGTTCCGCCATCCGCTGTACTCGTTCCTGGGAGACTGGGTGATGTTCATCGACATCCTGCGCGGGCGGGTGCGGTGGTGAGAACGTGTGCACGCCGCATTCACACGCTATGCTCGGGGTTGGACGTCTACCGATAAGGAAAGCCTGATGTTCCCGACCATGTTCTTTACCGTGGTACTGGCCTTCGTGGCCGTGGTCATCCTGTTCAAGGCCGTGTGCATGGTGCCGCAGGGATATGAATGGACTGTCGAGCGGTTCGGCCGCTACACCCACACCATGACCCCCGGCCTGCACTTCCTGATCCCGATCGTGTACGGCGTGGGGCGCAAGGTGAACATGATGGAGCAGGTGCTGGATGTACCCAGCCAGGAAGTGATCACCAAGGACAACGCCGCCGTGCGCGTCGACGGGGTGGTGTTCTTCCAGGTGCTGGACGCCGCCAAGGCCGCCTATGAGGTGGCCAACCTGGAAGTGGCCATGATCGCTCTGGTCCAGACCAACATCCGTACCGTGATCGGCTCGATGGACCTGGACGAATCGCTGAGCCAGCGCGAGGTGATCAATGCCCAGCTGCTCAGCGTGGTCGACCATGCCACCAACCCGTGGGGCGTGAAGGTGAACCGCATCGAGATCCGCGACATCCAGCCGCCCCGCGATCTGCTCGACGCGATGGCGCGGCAGATGAAGGCCGAGCGCGAGAAGCGTGCGCAGATCCTGGAGGCGGAAGGCTCGCGGCAGTCGGAGATCCTGCGCGCCGATGGCGAGAAGCAGGCCACGGTGCTGGAGGCGGAAGGGCGGCGCGAGGCAGCGTTCCGCGATGCGGAGGCACGCGAGCGCCTGGCGGAAGCCGAAGCGATGGCGACCAAGGTGGTGTCGGCGGCGATCGCCGAGGGCGATGTGCAGGCGATCAACTACTTCGTCGCCCAGAAGTACGTGGAAGCGTTCAAGGAACTGGCCAGCTCGCCGAACCAGAAGCTGGTGCTGATGCCGATGGAGGCCAGTGGTGTGATCGGCTCCATCGCCGGCGTGGCCGAGCTGGCCAAGCAGGCACTGGCCAGCCAGGACAACAAGGCGGCCGGCAAGCGACCGCCGCCGATCGGAGGCTGACATGCGCTGGGACGTCGTCGCCTGGGGGGCGCTGGCCCTGCTCCTGTTCGCTGCGGAGGCTCTGCTGCCCGGCGCGTTCATGCTGTGGATCGGCATCGGCGCTGCAGCGGTGTTCGTGCTGGTGGCGATCTTTGCCGGCATCCCGCTGCTGTGGCAGGTGGTCGCCTTCGTCGTGCTGAGCGTGCTTTCGATCCAGTGCTACCGGCGCTGGGGCAGGTCGCGGGCACGCGCCAGCGACAAGCCGTTGCTGAACCGCCGCGCCGAGCAGCTGATCGGTCGGGTGGTGCCATTGCAGCAGGGCATCACGGACGGGCAGGGTCGGGTCAGCATCGACGATGCGTACTGGCAGGTCAGCGGTCCGGAACTGCCGGCCGGGGCACGGGTGCGGGTGGTCGCGGTGCAGGGCAGCACGCTGGTGGTTGAAGCGGCCAGCTGAGCCTGCGGGCGGTACGTGCGCGAACCGCTGCGGTGCGGCACGCCCGTGGGCGATCGATCTGGGATAATGGGGGTTCTTGTTTCCTCTGCTGCCGGAACGGTCATGACCCAGAAGACGCTGCTCAACGATACCCACCGCGCCCTCGGCGCCAAGATGGTCGATTTCGGGGGTTGGGACATGCCCATCCACTACGGCTCGCAGCTGGACGAGCACCATCTGGTGCGTCGCGAGGCCGGCGTGTTCGACGTCAGCCACATGACCGTGGTGGACCTGCGCGGCGAGCAGGTCAAGCCGTTCCTGCGCCGCCTGCTGGCCAATTCCATCGACAAGCTGAAGGTGCCGGGCAAGGCGCTGTACTCGTGCATGCTCAATGCCGAAGGCGGCGTCATCGATGACCTCATCGTCTATTACCTGGGCGAGGACTTCTTCCGCATGGTGGTCAACGCCTCCACCCGCGAGAAGGATCTGGCATGGCTGCGTGCGCAGGCCGCTCCGTTCAACGTGTCCGTTGAGCAGCGCCCTGACCTGGCCATCCTCGCCGTGCAGGGGCCGCAGGCGCGCGAGCTCGTCATCGGCCTGGTCGGCGCCGCCGACCGCGAGGCGCTGGGCAAGCTCGGCCGCTTCGCCGCGCTGCAGGTGCGGTCCGATGAGGGCGTCGAACTGTTCGTTGCCCGTACCGGTTACACCGGTGAGGACGGTTTCGAGATCCTGCTGCCGCAGGAGGCCGTGGTCGGGTTCTGGAACCGCCTGCTGTCTGCAGGCGTGAAGCCGGCGGGCCTCGGTGCCCGCGACACCCTGCGCCTGGAGGCCGGCATGAATCTGTACGGCCAGGACATGGACGAAGCCATCAGCCCGTACGAAGCCGCACTGGCCTGGACGGTGTCGCTGGACGAAGGCCGTGACTTCATCGGTCGCGACGTGCTGGAAGCGCAGAAGGCCGCCGGCAATGCGCGGCAGATGATCGGCCTGGTGATGGACGAGAAGGGTGTCCTGCGCCACGGCCAGGTGGTCACCACGGCCGGCGGCCAGGGCGAAATCCTGTCCGGCACCTTCTCGCCGACGCTGGCCAAGGGCATCGCCTTTGCCCGCGTGCCGGCAGGTGACCTCGGCCAGGTCACGGTCGATATCCGTGGCCGGCAGGTGCCGGTGCGCGTGGTCAAGTTCCCCTTCGTGCGCGAAGGCCAGGCCCAGCCCGGCGTGCTCGCCGACGCCTGATCCGAACGTGCCGGACGTCACTGACAGCAGTGGCGGCCGGTTGGTTACACTAGCCCCGTTTTTTCCACCCCCTGCAAATCCTGGAGCAGTCCCATGAGCGAGATCCCCGGCGACCTCAAGTTCCTCAAGTCCCACGAGTGGGCCCGTGTCGAAGGCAATGGCCGCGTTACCGTCGGTATTTCCGACCACGCCCAGGGCCTGCTGGGTGACCTGGTCTACGTCGAACTGCCGGAGGTCGGCGCCGACGCCAAGGCCGGCGAGCAGATCGCTGTCGTCGAGTCGGTGAAGGCGGCCTCGGACGTCTACAGCCCGATCAGCGGCAAGGTCGTCGAGGTCAACTCGGCGCTGTCCGACAAGCCGGAAACCATCAACGAAGATGCCTACGGCGAGGGCTGGATGTTCGTGGTCGAACTGTCCAACGCCGAAGAGATCAACGAGCTGCTGGACCCGGACGCTTACGCCGAAGTCCTGGAGAACGACGACCACTGAGTCGTTGTTTCCTGGTTTGAAAACGGCCACCTTCGGGTGGCCGTTTTCGTTCCGGCGACCGCGCCGGACTCATGACGCCCGGTTCGCTGCACACCCACGACGCGGCATCAGACGCTTCGGAAGGGTGTCTTCGGACGCGCGCAGTTTTGCGCAAATCCGCGTTTCCACCCCGCGCCGGCGCGTTCGAATGTGAAAACTTTTCCTGCCTCGTTGCGGCCCCGTTGTGGTGGCGCGGCAGGCCGCTGCGATACGTAGCCCGGGTGCGCGCGCGAGGTGGCGCAGGAATGGCACGCATCTACGCAGAGTGCTTATTTCAAGTGTTTTTTCTTGAGCGCGCACGCACGCAGTGGCGCGCGTGGCGGTCGTGTTGCGCACGCCAGCGGTGTCTGCGGAAGCGAAACGAGGACGCTGGAGACGGTGTCCGGGACGGCGCCAATGTGAAAATTTTTCGCGGGGGTTGTTGACAGTAAAAAAAAGCGTGATTAGGTTTCGCCTCAGCAGACCTTGCCTGCCCAACCGAGTGCGCAGAATCAATCGTCCGATGCGAAGCAGCCCCTCGAAAGCCACCGCGATCCCCAAGACGGTGGACATGGCCCCGCTTCCCCCGGAGAAATGCAAGGCAACTCCCGTTCCGATGCCTGCTCCGCCGATCGAGGCAGACATTGCCGCATCCGTAACGGCGCGCCTGACGCGCCGGCGGTCCCCGCACGCAGCATCCGCGGGTTTGATCCACCTGGGCGTTTCAACTCCCTATCACTGACGAGGAGCCATCCCATGGCAACCAAGAAAGCTGCGAAGAAAAAGCCCGCCGCCAAGAAGGCGGTGAAGAAGGTCGCTAAGAAGGCCGCTGCCAAGAAGGCAGTGAAGAAGGTCGCAAAGAAGGCGACCGCCAAGAAGGCGGTGAAGAAGGCTGCGAAGAAGGTCGCCAAGAAGACCACTGCGAAGAAGGCAGTGAAGAAGGCGGCAAAGAAGGTAGCCAAGAAGCCGGCGAAGAAGACCGCGAAGAAGGCAGTGAAGAAGGTCGCCAAGAAGGCAGCGAAGAAGACTGCAAAGAAGGCCGCCAAGAAGACCACTGCCCGCAAGCCGGCCAAGAAGGTCGCCAAGAAGGCGACCAAGAAGGCCGTAAAGAAGGTTGCGAAGAAGGCGGCCAAGAAGGCGACCAAGAAGGCTGCCCCGAAGAAGGCAGCGAAGAAGGTCGCCAAGCGCAAGCCGGCCGCCCGCAAGAAGAAGGCCGCTCCGGTCGCTCTGCCGGCAACCCCGGCGCCGCTGATCTAAGTACTTCCCGATAGCCGTACCCTGAAACCCCTTCCTCGGCTGCCCAGCGAGGAGGGGGTTTTTTTATCCCCTGCCTGCAGCCCGCAAAAAAAAGGGCGACCGATGGGCCGCCCTTCCGGTGATGCCAGGGAGTGCCGGTTCAGCGCGGCGAGGCGACCGCGCGGTTGCTGGATGCACCCTTGCCCTTGCGCTTGTCCTGCTGCGCCGGGCTTGCGCCCTCGGCCATCAGGTTGTCGCTGCCGAAGTCGGTATCCACGTCCAGCCAGCGTTGCGAGGGAAGGCCAAGCGCGGAGTCGAGCACGGTCGGCAGCAGGCCGCTGGGCAGGCCGCTTTCGCCGTTCCACATGATCGCGATGCCGAGATCACGCTCCGGGACCAGAGCGACAAGGCCACGGTAGCCCTGCACGGCGCCGGCGTGGAACACCACGTCATGACCGGCGTAATCGAAGGTGCGCCAGCCGAGCGCGTAGCCGGCCGAATGCAGACGCTCGCGGCGCCAGCCCGACCGCATTTCGCCCGGCGTGTTGATCAGGCTCGAATGCAGGGTGGCCAGCAGCGGTGCCGGCAGCACGTCGGGGCGATGACCGGTGTGGGCCAGCAGCCACTGTGCCATGTCGCTGGCACTGGCGTTGACGCCGGCCGCCGGCGCGACCCGGTAGTAGGTCGGCTTCGGCGTCAGCGACACCCAGCCATTACGGCTGCGCACATGCGGACGTGCCCACCGCGAACTGGCCTGGATGCCGGCCAGGCCGAGGCTGGCATCGTTCATGCCCAGCGGCTTGAAGATGCGGCGCTCGACCGCCTGCTCGTAGAAGCTGCCGGAGGCGGCGTAGACGACGTCGCCGATCAGGCTGAAGGCCACGTTCTGGTAGGCGTAGCAGTCGCCTGGCAGGCACTTGAGGCTGGTGTTGGCCAGCTTCTGGGTCAGTGCGTAGTACTCGGCGTTGCCTTCGATGTCACGGTCGTAGGCGTTGTAGGGCAGGCCGACGCGGTGGCTGAGCACGTCGGCGACGGTCAGACGCTCGGTGGCTTCCGGCGAGTTGAGGCGGAAGCCGGGCACATAGTCGGTGACCTTGCTGTCCCAGCGCAGCGTGCCGTCATTGACCAGCAGGCCGGCCATGGTGCCCGCGAAGGCCTTGGACAGCGAGGCCAGCCGGAACACGGTATGGGCATCGACCGGCAGCGGATTGTTGACGTCGGTGACGCCGTAACCGCGCGCACTCAGCACGCGTCCGCCCTGCACGATCGCCACCGCCATGCCCGGCACGCGCTCGCCATAGGTGAGCTGCTGCGCCATCGATTCGATGTTGGCAACGTTGAAGCCGGGGGCGGGTGCCTGCACCTGCGGCATCAGGCCGGTACGGTAAGCGGCCGGCTGGGTATGCGCGACGGCCGGCGCGGCCGCGGTCTCGATGTTGGCCGGCATCGGCGGCAAGGCCGGCGGGGTCTGCGCGGTGGTGGACAAGGCAACGGGCATCAGCATGCCCAGCAAACCGGTGGCCGCCGAACGGATCGGACGACGCAGGCTGTTCTTTTTCATCGGTTGGACCCGTGCGCGACTGCTGATGGCGATTCTAGCGCCGCTTTTCGCCTGTGCACAAACAAAGCGAAGATGAATGCGCATCTCGTTGAAAAAGTTGGAATTTTGACGCTGCCGGATTGTGTATCCGAACGTGTCGGCGGTCGCCCGTGCGAGTCCCCTGCGGTGCCACCTGCGTGCCGCGCTGGCGATGTTGCAGTGCATTGGCTAACGTACGCGCTTTGCCGCCCCCCGGAGCCTGCCATGCTGCTGTCCAACCGCTGCCTGCTGGCGTGGGGCGCCGCATGAGTTCGGTGCAGGACGGGAGGCCGTTGCGCGGGCTGCTGGCAGCGCTGCGCGAGTCCCCGGCACTGTGGTGGTCGTTCCTCTACTTCTTCTGCCTGCTGAGCGGCTACTACGTGCTGCGACCGGTACGCGAGGCGATGGCGGCCTCGGCCGACCTGGAGACGGTGTTCCCGCCGGTGCTGATCGCCTGGTTCGCCAGCCACGGCATCGCACTGAAGGATTTCGTCCTGCAGTTCCTGTTTTCCTGCGTGTTCGTGATCATGCTGGTGCTGCAGCCGGTCTATGGCTGGCTGGTCAGCCGCTTTCCGCGGCGGGTATTCCTGCCGGCCGTGTATGGCTTCTTCATCGCGACCCTGCTGGGCTTCTACGCACTGTTCGATAGCGGCGTGCCGGGGCGGGGCATGGCCTTCTTCTTCTGGGTCATGGTGTTCAACCTGTTCGCCGTCGCCGTGTTCTGGAGCTTCATGGCGGATGTGTTCTCCAACGTGCAGGCCCGTGCGTACTACGGCTACATCGGCGCGGCCGGCACGCTCGGCGCGTTCCTCGGCCCGATCATCACCAGTGCGCTGGTGCAGCGGGTGGGTATCGCCAACCTGATGCTGGTCTCGGCCGGCTTCCTGATCGTGTGCCTGCTGTGCATCTGGCGCCTGCGGCACTGGGCGGTGCTGCGTGAACGCGAGCAGCAACTGGTCTCCGGCGAGCAGCCGATGGGCGGTAGCGTGCTCGATGGCCTGAAGCTGATCGCGCGCGAGCCCCTGCTGCGCTGGCTGGCCATCATGGTGGTGTTCGGCGTCGGCGTGGGAACGCTGCTGTACAACCAGCAGGCCAGCATCGTGCGCGCGTCGTTCACCGACCCTGCGGCGAGCACCGCATTTTTCTCGCGCATCGATCTGGCGGTGAACGCGCTGGCCCTGCTGATGCAGCTGGGCCTGACCCGCTGGCTGCTGTCGCGCCACGGCATCGCTCCGGCGCTGTTGATTCCCGGCTTCGCGATCCTGATCGGCTTCTCGGTGCTGGCGGCGTCGCCGATGCCGCTGATGGTGGCGGTGGTGCAGGTGATGACCCGGGCCAGCGAGTTCGCCCTGGCCAAGCCGGCACGCGAGACGATCTATACCCGTGTCGACCGGCAATGGCGCTACAAGGCCGGTGCGGCCATCGACACGGTGGTCTATCGTGGGGCCGACCTGAGCTTCACCTGGGTGCACAAGGGACTGGCATTGTTCGGTTCGCACGTGGTGTTCATCGGAGGCGTTGCGGTGGCCGCGTTCATGACGCTGGCCGCGTTCGGCGTGCTGCGCGAAGAGAAGAAGCTGCCCCGCGACCGCTGAGGTCGCCCCCCATTTGAGGAGAACCCACGATGTCATGGATCGCGTTGCTGCTGACGCTGCTGGTTGCCGCGCTGCATGTGTACTTCCTGGTGCTGGAGATGTTCCTGTGGACGCGGCCACTGGGGCTGAAGACGTTCCGCAACACGCCGGAGAAGGCGCAGACCACACAGGTGCTGGCGGCCAACCAGGGGCTGTACAACGGCTTCCTGGCGGCCGGCATCGTGGCGGGGCTGGTGATGGCACAGCCGGTGCTGGTGACGTTCTCGCTGGCCTGCGTGGTCGTGGCGGGGTGCTATGGCGCGTACAGCGTGAGCCGCCGGATCTTCATGATCCAGGCGCTGCCGGCGATCCTGGCGCTGGTGCTGCGCGCGCTGGTGTGAGTTCCGGCCAACGGCGCAGCCCCTCGTGGGTTGGCCGCGTAGAGCGTGTCATGGGTTTGGCCAGGCAGGTTGGGTTCGCGGGGGACGCCGCAAGTACGTCCCTGTAGGCTTGGCCGCGGCATCCATGCCGCGGACACCCCCGCGAACCCAACCCGCCCGGCCCCTGACAGTTTCCGCGGGCGTCCAGCCCACGGAGAAGGAAAAAAAAAGAGCAAACAGCAACAGCAACAGCAAAAGCGACCGATGGGCCGCTTTTGCTTCTGCTCTTCTTTTTTCTTCTGCGTGGGTTGGACGCCGCACAGATCTGTCAGAGGCCGGATGGGTCGGGCCGGGCGGGGTATCCGCGCCATGGATGGCGCGGCTAAGCCCCCAGGGATGGGTTCACGGCGTCCCCGCCTGGCTCGACCCATCCGGCCCAACCGATAACCGCATGCCGCGACCAACCCACGAGGGGCTGCGCCGTTGGCCGGAACCTCACTTGGCCGGCGACATCCACATGTCGATGACCGCGCTGAACACTTCGGTCCCTGCACGGTCGCGCACGCTCACCGTCACCGGCAGCGCATAGCCCTGGGCCGCGACCACGATCGGCTGCGCCGGCAGTGCCACCGCCTGCAGCGTGCCGCGTGCCTTGGCCAGGTACTGCACCTGCATGCCCTTGGGGATCCAGCGCATGCCCTTCGGCAGTGATGCATCAACCATCAGCCCGGCCGTGAGTTCGGCCAGATTGCACATCGCGATCGCGTGCACCGTGCCGATGTGGTTGCGCACCCTGCGCCGGTCCGCCAGCGTACCTTCGCAGCGGCCGTTTTCCAGGCGGGTGATGCGCGGCGCGATGCTGGCGAAGTAGGGCGCCTTGAAGCACACCGCGCGCGAGAACAGCCAGGTGCCGGCAGGCCAGCGCTGCAGGCGGTTGTAGAGCGAGAGCAGGGGCGTGGACATGGTGGGATTCCGTTGGGCGGATAAAGCGACGGCGGGCCGAGGCCCGCCGTCGAGGCAACGCGTGTCGCGGGCGATCAGGCGGCCTGCGAGTGCGGGTCCTTGTGCTGGCGGTCGTAGTAGCTGGCCGCGCGCAGTTCGTGAGTGTCGAAGTCGTCCACGGTGATGGTGTCCAGGGTCAGCGTGCGCAGCTCTTCCAGCAGCGTGCGCTCGTCCTGGGTGATCACACCTTCGGCCACGGCTTCGTCCAGCTGGCTCTGGAAGTCCAGCGCCTCGATGCCCTTGCTCTTCAGCGCCTTCAGGAACTTGCGCTCCACCGGCTCGGCCATGATGGCCTTGGCCAGATAGCTGTTGATGCGGCCGCCCGGGTTGTTCTCGCACGGGGTCAGGAACACACCCTGTGCCAAGCGGTCGCGCGCTTCGTTCGGCGCCATCAGCAGAGCGGCGACGCGACGGCTCAGGCGATCACCCGGTGCTTCGGCGCGGCGGCCCAGCGGGAAGATCAGTGCCCACATCAGCCAGCCGATCGGACGGATCGGGAAGTTGCGCAGGGCGGCCGACAGCGATTCTTCGATCTTGTGCACGCTGTCATGGAAGGCCCACGCCAGCAGCGGCTGGTCGGCCTGCGGTGCGCCCTCATCGTGGTAGCGCTTGAGCATGGCGCTGGTCATGTAGATGTGGCTCAGCACATCGCCCAGGCGGCCGGACAGCGATTCCTTGAACTTCAGCTTGCCGCCGAGCGTCATCATCGAGACGTCGGCCATCAGCGCCAGATTGGCCGAATAGCGGTCCAGCTTGCGGAAGTAACGGCGGGTGTAGGCATCGCCCGGGGCGGCACCGAAGCGGGCGCCGGTCAGGCCGAACCAGAACGAGCGCACGGCGTTGGAAATGCCGTAGCGGATGTGGCCGAACAGGCTGCGGTCGAATTCCTGCAGGCCGGCACGGGTATCCGGATCCTGTGCAGCCTTCATCTCCTTCAGCACCCACGGGTGGCAGAGAATCGCACCCTGGCCGAAGATCAGCAGGCTGCGGGTCATGATGTTGGCGCCTTCCACGGTGATCGCGATCGGCGCAGCCTGCCAGCTGCGGCCGGCGAAGTTGCGCGGGCCGAGGATGATGCCCTTGCCGCCGATGACATCCATCACGTCCGAGATCACCTCGCGGCTCATGCTGGTGCAGTGGTACTTGGCGATCGCCGACGGTACCGATGGCACGTCGCCGCGGTCGACGGCGGCAGCCGTGGCCTGCGACAGCGCGCTGATCTTGTAGGCCTTGCCGCCGATGCGGGCCAGTGCCTCCTCCACGCCTTCAAAGCGGCCGACCGACAGGCCGAACTGCTTGCGGATGCGCGCGTAGGCGCCGGTCACCGCAGCGCCGGCCTTGGCGCCACCGCTGGCGGTGGACGGCAGCGTGATCGAACGGCCCACGGCCAGGCATTCGTTGAGCATGTTCCAGCCCTTGCCGGCCATGGCAGCGCCGCCGATGAGCTGGGTCAGCGGGATGAACACGTCCTTGCCGCGGATCGGGCCGTTCTGGAAGGTCGAGTTCAGCGGGAAGTGGCGGCGGCCGATCTCGACGCCGGCGGTATCGCGCGGCAGCAGGCCCAGAGTGATGCCGATGTCGCGGGTCTCGCCGATCAGGCCATCCGGGTCGTACATGCGGAAGGCCAGACCGATCAGCGATGCGACCGGAGCCAGGGTGATGTAACGCTTGTCGAACGTCAGCCTGACGCCCAGCACCTGCTCGCCATTCCATTCGCCCCGGCAGACGATGCCGTAGTCGGGAATCGAGGTGGCATCGGAGCCGGCAAACGGGCCGGTCAGGCCGAAGCAGGGCACTTCACGACCGTCGGCCAGACGCGGCAGGTACTGGTCCTTCTGCTCCTGGGTGCCGTAATGCACCAGCAGTTCGCCCGGACCCAGCGAGTTCGGCACGCCGACGGTCGAGCTGACCACCGAGGATACCGAGGCCAGCTTCTGGATCACCTTGTGGTGGGCCAGCGCGGAGAAGCCCAGGCCGCCGTATTCCTTCGGGATGATCATGCCGAAGAACTTGTTCTTCTTGATGAAGGCCCACAGCTCCGGCGGCAGGTCGGCGTGGACGTGGGTGATCTCCCAGTCGTTGACCATCCGGCACAGCTCTTCCACCGGGCCGTCGAGGAAGGCCTGCTCCTCGGCGGTCAACTGCGGCTTGGGATAGTTGAGCAGGATGTTCCAGTCCGGATCGCCGGTGAACAGCTCGCCCTCGAAACCGACCGAGCCGGTTTCCAGTGCGATGCGCTCGGTCTGCGACAGCGGCGGCAGCACCTTGCGGAACACCTTCATCATCGGACCGGTCAGCAGCGGCTTGCGGATGAACGGCAGCAGCAGCGGTACGGCGATCACGGCCAGCACGGCGGCGGCGACGATCGTGGCGGTCTGGTTGACGTAGGGGATGAACCAGCAGGCGACCAGCAGCGCGGCGCTGATCAGCGTCCAGGTGACCAGCCGCATGCGGTGGTAGGCGGCGAATGCACCTGCCAGCAGCAGGGCAAGGAAGGGAAGAACGATGCTCATGAGCGTGCTCCGGTGACGTGCTCGTTTGTGACGGACGAAGCTGCGGCGTCCACCGCAGGCAACACGTCCAGATAGTCCAACACAGTAGCGGTAAAGGCGTCGTTGTCGTCGCCGGCGACCATGTGCGTGGCCTGCGGCAACTGCACGTGGCGCGCGTGCGGGGCCAGCGCCAGGAATTCGGCCACGGTCTGCGGCGTGACCAGGTCACTGCGACCCCCACTGACCAGCAGCATCGGGCACTTCACCTGCCGCGCGGCATCGGCCAGCGCATCCTGGTGCTGCTCGCTGTCGCGGGCCAGCTCGGCGACCAGGCGCGGATCCCAGTGCCAGCGCCAGCGGCCGTGACCATCCTCGCGCAGCAGCGCGCGCAGCGACTGCTCGGATTTGCGAGGCCGGTGCGGCATGTAAGCGGAAATCACGTCGGCGGCCTGGGCCAGCGAGGCGAAGCCATCGGGATGGGCGGTCATGAAGGCGAGGATGCGCTCCACGCCCGCGGTATCCCAGCGCGGGGTGATGTCCACCAGCACCATCGCCGAGAACAGGCCCGGCCAGCGCGATTCGGCCAGCAGGCCGAACAGGCCGCCCATCGAGGCGGCGACCAGCACCGGCGGGCGCGGCTGTTCGCCGGCCAGCACGATCAGGTCGTCGGCAAACTGCTCGCCGTGATAGGGCAGGTCGGCGGTATTCCAGTCCGAATCGCCGTGACCGCGGGCGTCGTAGGCCAGCGTCTGCAGGCCGGCAGCAGACAGCGCGCGGGCCGTGGCGTTCCAGGCATGCCGGGTCTGCCCGAAACCGTGGGCGAACAGCACCCGGCCGCGGCGGCCGTGATCGCTGGCCGTGGCGGCCAGCCGTGTGCCGTGCGCGGCTTCCAGACGCAGGTCGTGGAACGCAACGGGTGTGGGGGGAGTAACCATACTTGCTAGTATGGATCGGTTGCGGGGGATGTCAATACTGCATGGTATGGTGCGGCGCGTCAGGTGGCCGGTCTGCACAGCGGAGCCCTTCGGCTGCATCCGCGTACTGCAACGAACCCCGCCGTATGGTTAAATCACTCCATGAATCAACCTGACGCTTCTGCCGGCGAACCGCGCGCCGGCCGCAACAGCCGCCTGAGCGCCGAAGACTGGGCCCAGGCGGCCCTCGATCTGATTGCTGAACAAGGCGTGGGTGCCGTCGCGGTGGAACCGCTGGCGCGGCGCCTCGGCGTCACCAAGGGCAGCTTCTACTGGCATTTCCCCTCGCGCGACGCACTGCTGCAGGCGGCGTTGGAGCGGTGGGAGCTGTTCGAGCAGGAGCAGGTGTTCGGCAGCCTGGAAGACGTGCCGGATCCGCGCGCGCGCCTGCGTCAGCTGTTCCAGATGGTGGCGCACGAAGTGCAGCCGCACATCATCTACAGCGAGCTGCTGAAGGCGCTGGACCATCCGATGGTGCGGCCGGTGATCGACCGCGTTTCGCAGCGTCGCCTCGATTACCTGATCGCCTCGTTCCGTCAGGCAGGCCTGAGCTCCACCGACGCACGCCATCGTGCACGCCTGGCCTATGCGGCCTATGTGGGCTTCCTGCAGCTGTCGCTGCAGCTGCAGCAACCGAAGCAGGCGCGGGAGGATTTCGAGGCCTATGTCGAACACCTGATCGAGACGCTCATTCCGAACGGCTGACGGTTTCCGTTGCCCACGAGAAAGCCGCGACCTGATCGCGGCTTTTTTGTTGCCGGTGCAGGGTGGTACGCGCCGGCAGTGCAGAAAGAACAACGGCCCCTTGCGGGGCCGTTGCTGCAGTCATCGATCGATCAACCGATCAGAACTTCTGCTTGTACTGCATGTACATGTAGCGGCCCGGCAGGTCGTACTGCGGGTCGAACATGTTGTAGGACACCGTGTACGAGACCGGCGGATCCTTGTCCCACGCGTTGTTCAGGCCCAGCATGATGGTGCCCTTCCACGGGGTGTTGTAGCGCACCTGGATGTCGTGGTACGTGGTGGCACCAATGTGGTTCTTGCGACCTTCCGGATCCGAGCAGTAGGCACGGGTGGATGCGCCCAGCAGGCAGTCTTCGGTCATGCCCGACTTGTAGCGCAGGCCGTAGTTGACACCGAAGTCACCGTAGGACCAGTCGACGTACAGGTTGGAACGGACGCGCCAGTACGGATCCTGGTCCAGATAGCGGCCCTGACGGCCATCAACCGGAGCATCTTCGGTCGACTTGGTCTCCCACTTGCTCAGGTAGGTGCCGTCCAGGCTGACGGTGAACTGGCCGAACGAGGTTTCCGGCAGCTTGTACAGCACGCCCAGATCCCAGCCCTCCACCTTGTACGACGCCAGGTTCATCAGCGGCATGTCGACGTTGGTGATGGTGTAGCGCTCGTTGATGGTGCCGTAGTTCGGGTCACGCGTGATCAGACCGCAGTAGGCTGCCTGCTGCTGCGCGGTACCACCGTAGCAACGATCCATGATGTCGCCGATCGCCGGACGGGTGATGGCGTCTTCGATCTTGATCTGCCACCAGTCCAGGGTCACGTTCAGGCCGGAGACGAAGCTCGGGCTCCACACCAGGCCCAGCGTCTTGCTGGTCGAGGTTTCCGGCTTCAGATCCGGGTTCGACTTCCAGGTGAACGGCTCGACGGTCTGCAGCGGGCCAGACTCGCCATCGGTGTTCGGCTGGACGAAGTTCGCCGGAACGCCCTGGGCGATACACTGCGCCAGCACTGCGCCGGTCGGGTTGTTGGCCCGGGCACACGGGTCGGCGTAGGTCTCGAACGAATCGGTGTCGCCGCGGTACAGGTTGTTGATGCTCGGAGCGCGGAAGCCTTCGGAATAGTTACCACGCACCATCAGGTCTTCGATCGGCTTCCAGCGGAAACCGAACTTGTTGTTGGTGGTGTTACCGAAGTTGCTGTAGTCCGAGTAACGGGTCGCCACGCTGAAGTCCAGCAGCTGGGCGCCCGGCAGATCGGCCAGGACCGGGATCGACAGTTCCAGGTAGAACTCGTCCAGGTCGTAAGCACCCTTGGTCGGCGCAGCGCCGTTGCCGGTGCTCAGGCCCGCTGCGATGAAGGCGTCGGGGTCGAACTGGCCGCTTTCCCTGCGGTTCTCATAACCGGCAGCGAAGCCCAGCGCACCGGCCGGCAGCTGCACGATCTCACCGGAGATGTTGGCGTAGTAGCTCTTCGACACCAGGCTGGCCGAATCGTGCGCGGTGAACGAGGTGTAGTCGAGTGCCGCCTGCGAGATCGAACCTTCGCCACCCAGCGGATTGATCGGTGCGCAGCCCGGAATGACGGCTCCGCCTGCGGTCAGACAGACAGCCTGGCCATCGCGGAGCGCTGACGGACCATACGCCTCATCCAGACGCTGGATGTTGAACAGGCCGTAGGTCAGGTCGTTCTGGTCGGTCTTGTCGTAGCGGTAGCCGACATCCCAGTCGAAGTTGCGGTCGGCGAACTCGAAGAAGCCTTCAAAGCCACCGTAGAAGTGCCAGTTCTTGACGTTCTGGTTGAACGAACGGCCGCCGGTTTCATTGAAACGACGGTTCACGCCGGTCAGGTCCTGGCCGTACGGGTTGTACATGCTGTCCGCGCTGAGCGTCATGCCCGTCACCGGCATGGCCGCCAGCAGCTGCTCGGACTTGCGCTCGTTGTACATCGCCTCGGTGCGGAAGGAGATGTTGTCCGTGATGTTGTACGAACCCACAGCGAACAGCGAGGTGCGCTCGTTCGGGGTCAGCAGGTAGTTGTCCGGCGCGGTGTTGTAGCCGTGCACGTTGCTGACGAACGGGGTTTCCACGCCATTGATGATGACGTAGCGCTGATCATTGCGGACGTAGGAGCCCGGGATGCCGGTGCCGCTCTGGCCGCTGAAGAACGGCGGGCCGCCAGCGGAGATCTTGCGATTGCCGGCCATGACCTCCTTCTCGTTCACGTAGGACGCACCCAGCACCAGCGACGCACGGTCGGTGGTGGTGCCGATGGTGAAGTCATAGGCTTCACGATCGCCGTCGCCCTGGCTGTACTGGCCCTTGTAGAAGTTTGCCTCGGCGCCGTCGAAGTTCTGCTTGGTGATGATGTTCACCACGCCGGCGATGGCATCCGAACCGTAGATGGTCGAAGCGCCGTCCTTCAGGACGTCGATGCGCTCGATCATCGCGGTCGGGATGGTGTTCAGGTCGACGCTGCCGTCCAGACCGGTGGTCCAGCGACGGCCGTTGACCAGCACCAGGGTGCGCTCGGCGCCGAGGTTGCGCAGGCTGACGCCGGCCGAACCGTCACCACCGTTGTTGAAGGTGCGGTTCAGTGCGGCACCGTTGGCGGCGACGCGCTGCAGGATATCGGCAACCGAGGTCACACCCTGCTTTTCGATATCGGCGCGGGTCAGGCTCAGGACCGGCTGCGAGGTTTCGATGTCGGTGCTCTTGATGCGCGAACCGGTCACCGAAATGCGATCCAGGTTGGTCGCTTCCTGCGCCTGGGCGGTTACGGACGTGGCCGCACCCGCGATCAGCGCGACGACAACAGCGTCACGCAGCTTGTTGGACTGGAAATTCATTGGCTCTCTCTCTCCAAGAAATCTTGGCTGGGGTTATGCCCGGCGGGGAAGCGAAAGTGCGCTTCCAAATCGCGAGGCTGAGCCGATAGTAGCGGGCGCCTGCAAAGAATTAAAGCTGTGTTAATCAAAGCTGTGATTTGTGTAAATTCATGGAATGTCAATACTTTTCAACGGCTTGCAGTAGGGTTTGTGGCATGGTGCCTCGTTTGTTAAAAAAAAATGATGAAAAAAGTTTCCATTGATATGTATCGAAACATGTCGCGGCGGCGAGAAACGCACACATTGCGACAACGCCGGAGGGGCGCAGAGGGAGTGCGGCACACGCAAACGCAACGGGCGCCTTCCGGCGCCCGCGATGTCACTGCATGAGGGAGGTGCGAGCGGTCAGAGATCCTGCTCGTAACGCACATACGGCACGGTGCCGTCGTCGTTGCTCTCGTTGCGTGGAGAGAAGGGGTTCTTGCCGCGGCTGATCACGTTCTCGGCGCCGACGGTGAGCTGGCCGGACCACGGCGTCCGCCAGGTCAGGCCGATGCCCAGACCTTCCCACTTGCCAGGGCGGCCGGGCACGTCGACCACGCGGCCGATGATGCTGCCGGTGAAGTTGCCGTAACCGGCGCCGAGGCTGAGGCTCTTGCTGTCCCAGCGATCGACCAGCGCCGGCGAGGCATCGGCCAGCGGAACCAGGCGTGCCTTGGCGTAGGTGCCGGCGATGGACACGAATCCTTCGCGGCCGATGTTCTTCTGCGCGAACACGGTCAGGTCGTTCTGCTCGGCACGCAGGGACGGCGTCTTGTTCGGGCCGGCCAGCCAGGCGGGCAGTGTTTCGCGACCGGTACCGGCGGTGATGCCCAGGCGGCCGCTGCCCCGGTTCAGGGCAGCCGTGCCGGTGAAGCGGCGGCTGCTGAGGTCATCGTCGTCGCCCAGGCTGGCCAGCATGCAGTGGCTGGCCAGACCGCTGATGCTGGTACTGCTGCTGTTGCTGCAGAGCAGGCCCAGCGAGTCGCCCGACGACAAGCCAAAGGCCGCATCCAGCGAATTGCGGCCGAAATGCCAGCGGGCGCCGGCGGCCTGCTCACCGGTGGGTTCCAGGTAGAGCAGGGCTTCGACCTTGCCGCTGCCCTTGTTCCACACCGGCAGCACCGTGCGGGTGTCCTTGCTCTGCGCATGCGCGCCCGCGACCGCGCCAAGGGCGATCAGCAGGGCCAGCGGTAGACGCAGATAGGTACGCATCGGACCAGTTCAGACAGGGACAGACAACGGAAGTTCCCGCAGGGGCGGGGGCTCGATCCTAGGGCGTTTATGATTTCTTAACAAGCCTTGATCCTCCCCAGGTGCAAGACCGGCCGCTTACTGAAGGCGTTCAGGTGCCGGAACAGTCCCCTCGGCACCGCGGAACAGTATGCCGAACTCCGTCAACGGGAAGTGATACTCCCGTCCGCAGAATTCGCAACGGACTTCCACCTGGCCGGTGGCTTCGGCCGCCGCCCGTGCCTCTTCCTCGCCCAGCGACTGCAGCATCGAGGCGACCCGCTCGCGCGAGCAGGAGCAGGCAAAGGACAGTGGCTTGCTGCCCATCAACTCCGGGTTCTCCTCATGGAACAAGCGGTGCAGCAGCTGCTCGGCGGGAGTAGCGAGCAGTTCGGCCCTGCCCAGGGTCTCGAACAGGGCGCTGGCGCGTGACCAGCCATCTTCGTCGCCCTCGTCGCCGGGCAGTTTCTGCAGCAGAAGGCCGCTGGCCCCCGTGCGGTCGGCGGCCAGCAGCAGTCGCGTCGGCAACTGCTCGGACTGCCGGAAGTAGTCCTCGAAGGCCTCGTCCAGTTGCGCGGCGCTGAGCCCGACCAGGCTCTGGTAGCGCTGCGGTTCGCGCGGGTCCAGCCCGGGGTTCTCGATGGTGATGGCGAGGAGGGCGTCATCGCCCAGGCTGGACAGGTCGCGCGGCGCGTCGGCGCCCTCGCTGAGCTGGGCGATGCCGCGCAGGGTGCCGGCGGCGGTGCATTCGGCGAACAGCGTGCGCAGCGTGGTGCTGCTGCGCAGCTGGATGGACAGGCGGCCGTCGACCTTGGTGTGGCCGGTGAACAGCGCCGAGGCCACGCAGGCTTCGCCGAGCAGCTCGGCTGCGGCATCCGGGTAATAGGCATGGGACAGGATTTCCTGCCAGGTGGCCTGCAGGCGCACGTGTACGCCGCGGACACCCGCGTCGGGAAGCAGGAAGCGGATCAGGGAATCAGGTTGGGCGGTCATCGGCTCACATCGCGCGGAAACAGGGGTGGTTGCCGGATAATGCGCCGACAGCCAGGCAGAAGAAGGATGCACCACTAATGGGGGCAGGGGGAGAGCAGGACAAGGTGAAGGTGGCCGGGGACGTTCCGCGCCGCCGGCGTTGGCACTGGAAGCGGCTGCTGTGGCTGCCGGTGCTGTTCGTGGCCTTCAGCTTCCTGCAGGTGCTGGTGCTGCGCTTCGTGGATCCGCCCATTTCCAGCGTGATGCTGTGGCGCTACGGGGAGGCGCTGGGTGCGGGCGACTGGGCCTACCGGCTGCACTACCAGTGGCGGGATCTGGACCAGATGGCGCCGAGCCTGCCGATTTCGCTGGTGGCGGCCGAGGACCAGCGTTTCCCCGAACACAGTGGGTTCGATCTGCAGGCCATCGAGAAGGCGCGTGACCACAACGCGCGGGGCGGCCGGCTGCGCGGGGCCAGCACCATCAGCCAGCAGGTGGCCAAGAACCTGTTCCTCTGGCAGGGCCGCAGCTGGATCCGCAAGGGCCTGGAGGTCTGGTACACGGTGCTGATCGAAACGTTGTGGCCCAAGCAGCGGATCCTGGAGATGTACGCGAACATCGCCGAGTTCGGTGACGGCGTGTACGGTGCGCAGGCGGCGGCGAAGACCTTCTGGGGCAAGGACGCCGCGCGCCTCAGCCCGGCCGAGAGCGCACGGTTGGCGGCCGTGTTGCCGGCACCGCGGCGCTACAGCGCGGCCTCGCCCGGTCCCTACGTACAGCGTCGCGCCGCGTGGATCCAGCGCCAGGCCCGGCAGCTGGGCGGCGCTGCGTACCTGGCCGAGGACTGAGGCGGGCGTCTGCGCCGCTCCGCACTGGCGACGTACAATCCGGGCATGATCCGTGAACGCCTCACCGTCGTCATTGCCGCCTGCAACGAAGCTCTGGCGCTGCCGGTACTGCACCCGCGCCTGTGCGCGGTACTGGATGCGATGCCGGACATCGATGGCCACATCCTTTACGTTGACGACGGCAGCCAGGACGGAACCTGGGAGGTGATCGCCGCGCTGGCGCAGTCCGAGCCACGCGTGTCGGCGCTGAAGCTGTCGCGCAATTTCGGCAAGGAGGCCGCGCTGACCGCCGGGCTGGATCTCGTCCGCGAGGGTGCGGCGATGATTCTCGATGCCGACGGCCAGGATCCACCGGAGCTGCTGCCGCAGTTCGTGGCGCGGTGGCGCGAGGGCTATGACAACGTCTATGGCACGCGCCGGGCGCGCGCGGGCGAGAGCTGGGTCAAGCGTGCGACCGCGGCGATGTTCTACCGGGTGATCGGCCGCCTGTCGCGCACGCCGATTCCCGCCGATACCGGGGACTTCCGTCTGCTGTCGCCACGCGCGCTGAGCGCGTTGCGTGAAATGCGTGAGCGTCACCGTTTCATGAAGGGGCTTTTCAGCTGGGTTGGCTTCCGCCGGGTGGCGGTGCCGTACCAGCGCCACCCGCGGGTGGCCGGCAGCAGCAAGTTCAGCCTGTGGCGGCTGTGGAACTTCGCACTGGAAGGCATCACCGGTTTTTCCACCGTGCCGCTGCGCGCGGCCACCTATCTGGGCCTGGCCACTGCGGCGGTGGCCTTCGTGTTCGGTGTCTGGGTGATCGTGAAGGCCGCGATGTACGGCGACCGCGTGGCGGGCTGGCCGACGATGATGGCGGTGATCCTGTTCCTGGGCGGCGTGCAGCTGATCGCGCTGGGCCTGATCGGCGAGTACCTGGGGCGCCTGTATGAGGAGTCCAAGCAGCGTCCCCTGTACCTGGTTGACGCCTGGCTAGCATCGTCCGTGGCAGACTCCGTCGTGCAACCCACCCTGGGAGGGCAGGCAGATGACGTCGGTACGGCAACTGTTGGACGGCAAGTCCCCTGAAGTGCATGCGGTCGCGCCCGGCGCGGCGGTGATCGATGCGATCCGGCTGATGGCCGAAAAGGGCATCGGTGCGGTGCTGGTGATGGAAGGGCCGCGACTGGTCGGCATCCTGTCCGAACGTGATTACGCCCGCAAGATCGTGCTGCGCGATCGTTCCTCACGCGATACGGCGGTAGCCGAGATCATGACTGCGAAGGTGGTGACGGTGGCGCCCGGCGAACAGGTCGAACATTGCTTGCAGCTGGTCACCGATTACCGTATCCGCCATCTGCCGGTGGTGGAGGGGGGACAGGTGCTGGGCGTGATTTCCATCGGCGATCTCGTGAAGTCGGTGATCGATGCACAGCGCCGCGAGCTGGACCAGCTGCAGCAGTACATCGTGGCGGGATGAGTTTTCGCTGGCGGGCCTGCGGCCCGCCGGCCCGCTGTTCGGAGCCGAAGCCGAAGCCAAAGTCAAAGCCAAAGCGGCGCCTTGCTGATGCGCCCGAAGGCGGAGGGCATGGCCGTGCAGGACACGCCGTAAACCCTTCCATGGGGGCTCGATGGCGCCATCCATGGCGCCAACGGTCCTGCACGGCCATGCCCTCCGCTTCTGGATACATTGCTGGGAACGCGGTGGGTAGCGGCCAGCCTTGGTTGGCAACACCTTGTGGTTCCGCGCGTGCCCCTCAATTCGCGATCCAACAAACGCTACTACTTCGCGTACTGCCCGCCGCAGTCGGCGTCCTTGCCGGGGCCCAGTTCGATCGTGGCCAGTAGCGCGGCCGGTGGCGCGATGCTTCCCAGTGCCAGGGCGACCGCACCGCGGACGCCGAGCGCCTTGAAGTCCGGGCGGAACGAAGGATCCTTGAACGTTCCCGCGATGTGCAGCGGCGAGCGCAGCACGAGGATGCTGCGGTCCTTCGGCCGTGGCTTCAGCAGCAGGTCCAGCGACTCATCGCGCAGGCTGACGGTGCCTTCGCCGAGAATCAGCGTGTCGGTGGTATCGACGGCGAACGTGCGGCTGGTCATCAATCCCTCGCGTACGCCGAAGTCGGCAAAGGCGCAGCGCAGCGGAATCTGCTTGTCGCCGGTCACCAGGAACTTGACTGCCTCGGTGATGTCCAGCCCGGCCAGTTCCATCACCAGATTGCCGACGTGGCCACGTCCCATTGCCAGGCCCACATCGCCATTGCTGCTGCCCAGCATGGCGGCGATCGAGTTGCCGCGGCCGCTGAGGTCGATTTCGCCACCGATGCCGCCCTTGGCCTGCTCGGCCAGCTTCGCATCCGGGAACAGTTGTCCCAGCTGCACGCCGCGCACGCTGGCCTTGAGCGCGGTGGCGATCTGCGGCTGCCGCGCATCCATGCGGATCGTGCTGCGGATGTCACCACCGGCCACACCGAAGTTCAGCGGGTCCAGCCGCAGCACGCCATCGTCCAGCAGCAGATGCGCATCCATATCGTCAAGCGGCAGCGATGGTGCGTTGATGCGATGTGCCTTCCAGCGCACATCGGCATCCATCGCGCGCAGCTTGCCGAGATTGTACGGCGTGTCCGGCAGCACCCTGGTACGCGCCGCCACGCGTGCGGCCTCGGCCTTCTGCTCGGCGTTGGCGGTCTCGCCGCCACCGGTTCTGGGCGGGGCGCCGACAAAGCCGGCCAGGTCGTCGAAGTCCAGCCGGCGGGACTCCAGCGTGGCCGTCAGGCGCGGGCGCGCACCACCTGTTTCGAACTTCACATTGCCGCCGAGATCGCTGTCGCCGACCTTGCCGGTGAACTGCTCGTAGCGCCACACGTTATGGTCGCGCTTCAGGCGCCCCTCCAGGGCATAGGGCGGCGAAGGCGGAATGGCGATGCCCAGCAGGGGATACAGGTCGGCCAGATCCTGGCCACTGAGCGCGAAAGCGAGGTCGAGCACCTGCAGCTGGAAGGGATTGGTCAGGGTGCCATGGGCGACGGCATGGGTGGCACCTGCACGCCCATCAAGATGGATGCGGAAGGGATGATCGCTGTCGGTCAGTTCCAGCGGAGATTCGGTGCCGCCGCGAAGGGTGAAAGGATTGCCCTGCCAACGACCCTTGCCCTGCACCAGCAGGGGCGGCGCGGCATCCGCCTGCCTGGGCCGGCCACTACGCACATTGACATGGATGTCGGTGCGACCCGCCGCGTCGATGAACTGCAGGCGGCCGTCATCGATACGCAGCCGCTTGAGCTGGGGCGTGGCGCCGCCGCGGCTGTCACCCAGGAAATCCCAGTTGCCCGGCTCGCCCTTGCGTGGGGCGGTTTCCAGCAGCACGTCGGGACGGGTCAGGCGGATCTCGGGGAGCTGCACGCTGCCCCGCAGCAGGGGCCACACCCGCAGGTCGATTTCGACCCGGTCGGCACTGGCCATGTTCGGCTGCTTCGCCCATGACGCATTGGCGAACGTGACGGTGTCGGCGCGGATCGTGCTGGTACGGCCGAGGTCGACATCCAGGTGGCCGATCTGCAGCACGCGGCCGGTCCGCGCCTGTACCGCCCGCTCGACAGGCCCCTTGAACCAGTTCCAGTCCCAGAGCGCGATCAATACCAGGATGGCCGCCAGCAGGAACACCAGCACCGCCAGCCAGCGCTGGCCTCGCGGGCCAGGGCGGCGGAAGCGCCAGCGCGACGGACGCGGCGGAGCAGGGGAGGCAGTCGCATTCACGCTGCCATGGTTGCCCTGCGCGGGTGGACGCAGCGCGAAGCGTTCATGTGCGCGGTGTGCACAGGAACGCGTGTGGCACGGATATCTACAGCACCTGCATGGTCACCGCGACGAAGTGGCAGACACTGCCGCCGATCACGAACAGGTGCCAGATCGCATGCGAATAGGGGATCGATTCGCGGTGATAGAAGTAGGTTCCCAGCGTGTAGGAGATACCTCCGGCCAGCAGCCAGCCCAGCGTCCAGCCATCGATGGAGGCCAGCATGGGCTTGACCGCGACGATCACCAGCCAGCCCATGGCCACGTAGATGGCGGTGGACAGGCGCTTGAAGCGGCCGGTATAGAACAGCTTGAACACCACGCCGGCCAGGGCCAGCGTCCAGATCGCGGCGAACAGACCCCAGCCCCACGGGCCACGCAGGCCGATCAGCGTGAACGGCGTATAGGTACCGGCGATCAGTACATAGATCGCGCAGTGGTCGAAGACCTTCAGCCTGCCCTTGGCAACCGGATGCTGGATGGCGTGGTAGAGGGTGGAGGCGGTGTACAGCAGCAGCAGCGCGATGCCGAACACGATCGCACCTGCCAGTTGCCAGCCATCGCCGTAGATGGCGGCCAGGGTGATCAGCACGGCACCCGCACCGAGCGCCAGTACGGCGCCGAGACCGTGGGTCAGCGCACTGGCGATTTCTTCGCGGATCGAAGCAACGGAAGTCGAGGACATGGCGTAGGCATCATTCGCGGGGAGGGGGACCCGCGCCCCCCTATCATCGCCGCGATGGCGGGCGCATGCACGCCGGTCACCGTATGGTGGATGAATCCCTGGGTGCTGGGGTCAGAGCCCTTTCCTGCGGAAAGGGATCCGACCCCAGGCTCAGGCCACCGACACGGTGTGCGCGGCCTCGCGGGTGGCGGCAAAGCGCACGTCGGGCGCGCGCTCCTGTGCCAGCTGCAGGTTGACCCGGGTCGGCGCGAGATAGACCAGATGGCCGGCGGCGTCCAGCGCCAGGTTCAGTGCGTTCTTCTCGCGGAACTCTTCCAGCTTCTTCTCGTTGCTGCAGTGGATCCAGCGCGCCGTGGTGACGCTGACCGGCTCGAAGGTGGCTTCCACGCCGTACTCGTCCTTCAGGCGGTAAGCGGCCACGTCGAACTGCAGCACGCCCACCGCACCCAGGATCAGATCGTTGCTGGTCAGCGGCCGGAAGAACTGGGTCGCGCCCTCCTCGGAGAGCTGGGCCAGGCCCTTCTGCAGCTGCTTGAGCTTGAGAGGATCGCGCAGGCGCGCACGGCGGAACAGCTCCGGGGCGAAGTTGGGGATGCCGGTGAAGGTGACAGCCTCGCCTTCGGTGAAGGTATCGCCGATGGAAATGGTGCCGTGGTTGTGGATGCCGATCACATCGCCCGGCCAGGCCTCGGCGGCGATTTCACGGTCGCTGGCCATGAAGGTCAGGGCGTTGGCCAGCTTCATCTCCTTGCCGGTGCGCACGTGGAAGGTCTTCATGCCCGCGCTGAAGCGGCCCGAGCACACCCGCATGAAGGCGACGCGGTCGCGGTGCTGCGGGTCCATGTTGGCCTGGATCTTGAACACGAAGCCGGTCAGCTTGCTCTCTTCCGGGGCGATCTCGCGGCCGGTGGTGGCGCGTGCCTGCGGCGACGGCGCGTGCTCGACGAAGAAGTCCAGCAGGGGCTGCACGCCGAAGTTGTTCACGCCCGAACCGAAGAACACCGGCGTCTGCTTGCCCTCGCGATAGGCCTGCAGGTCGAACGGATGGCTGGCGCCCTGCACCAGCTCCAGTTCATCGCGCAGGTCGGCCAGCATCTGTGCGCCGATCTTCTCGGCCAGGCCGGGAGCGTCGATCGACGGGAAGATGGTCGAATCCTGGCGGGTGAAGTTGCGACCCGGTTCGTACAGGTGCACCTCGCCGGTCAGCAGGTGGACCACGCCCTTCAGGCGCTGGCCCATGCCGATCGGCCAGGTGACCGGCGCGCACTGGATGCCCAGCACGGTTTCCACTTCATCCAGCAGTTCGATCGGATCCTTGCCCTCGCGGTCCAGCTTGTTGATGAAGGTCATGATCGGGGTGTCGCGCAGGCGGCACACTTCCATCAGCTTGATGGTGCGCTCTTCCACACCCTTGGCCACGTCGATCACCATCAGTGCCGAGTCCACCGCGGTCAGCACGCGGTAGGTGTCCTCGCCGAAGTCGGCGTGGCCGGGGGTGTCGAGCAGGTTGACGATCTTGCCTTCGTACGGGAACTGCATCACCGAGGAGGTGACGGAGATGCCGCGTTCCTTCTCCAGCGCCATCCAGTCGGAGGTGGCATGGCGGGCCGCCTTGCGGCCCTTGACCGAACCGGCCATCTGGATCGCGCCTCCGAACAGCAGCAGCTTTTCGGTCAGCGTGGTCTTGCCGGCGTCAGGATGGGAGATGATGGCGAAGGTGCGGCGACGCGACGCTTCGGTGGCGACTTCGGACATGGCAGTGGCGCCCGCCCGGGGCGCTTTTCAAAGAGATAAGCGCCTGATTATACCGGCCGTGGCCGGTCAGCGCCCGGCCGCGCCCTCGGCATCACCCTGGCGGGCGAACTGCAGCTGTCCCTGGGAGGCGAAGATGCGCACGGGTACCGAGCGCAGCGCCATGCCGCGGTTGACCTGCACCACGAAATGCAGGTGCGGGGCGCTGCTGTAGCCGCTGTTGCCGGACAGGCCGATCGGCTGTCCGGCCTGCACGGCCTGGCCACGACGCACGCGCATGCCGCCTGCCTGCAGATGGCCGTACAGCGCCATGCTGCCGTCGCTGTGCAGGACACGGATGAAATTTGCCCTGCCGCCGTCGCGCTCGCGGTCCTGGCCGTTGCCGCGGAAGCCGTCCTGGATCTGCATCACGGTTCCCTCGCGCGCGGCCAGCACCAGCGTCGCCTCGGGCAGGGCGAAGTCCACGGCGTCGCGGTTCTCCTCGTCATCGTGGCTGAACCGGCCCTGCGGCGCCTGGTCCACGCGCAGGCGTGCGGCGTCGAACGGCAGGCGGTAGGCCACGTCTTCGGCGCGGGCGTCGGGACGACCCGGTACCGACTGCAGACGCACGTCGAGCGTGCTGCCGCCCACGGGCGAGGGCAGGTGACCGACCACGAAGCTGCTGTCGCCCTGCACCAGCGACCGTACCGGCAGGCCCTCGATGGGGCGCCCGGGGCCAGCGCGCAGTTCAACCTGTAATGGGCCGGCCAGGGTGTTGTCGATCCGGGCCTGCCAGTATTCGCCCACCTGCTGCAGCCGCAGCTGCGCCATGGGGACCGCCTGGCCGATGCCCTGCGTGCCGGGGGCGGGGGCCGGTGAGGGCACCAGGCCCCAGCCCTGCCGCCAGTCGGCAGCTCCGGCGGTGGTGCTGACCAGCAGCGGCAGCAGCAGGCAGGACAAGGGCAGGCGCGGCATCGGGCGTTCCGGACAGGGGGACCGCCGCGACTGTACCTGATCCGCGAAAGGTGGGCCGCAGCGATCGCTCCGGGCATTCATCGCTTTATCCGCATGAAGGGATTGACATGGGCGGAAAGCGATGGCATCGTGGCTCCACCATCGAGACCGGCAGAGGGACAGGCCCTTTGAAGCCGGGGCAGCCCGCAGGCGCGCAAGTGCCGGCGTAGGTGCCAAATCCTGCGGGGACCGTGGCGTCCACCGGAAGATGGTTCGAACCATGCACCGCAGGTGCATCTCGAACGCGAGCCCCGCGAAGGCTCGATGGCCGATTCCCCTAACGGATCCCGCCATGAGCTTCGCCCCCAGCACCACGCTTCGCCCCGAACCCTTTGTCCCCGTCAGCGTGCCGGTCGAAGACCGCGTGCACGCCGAGCGCGGCGAGTTCGCCGCGGTGCTGTCGATGCGCCACGCCGGCGCGTGCCCGGTACGCGTTCGCTACGAATGGGTGGGACCGGTCGATGCACCGGTGGTGGTACTGGCTGGCGGCATCTCCGCCCATCGCCATGTGGCGTCCAACGCGCAGTTCGCCGAGAAGGGCTGGGCCGAGGAACTGGTCGGCAGTGGCCGCACGCTCGATCCGCAGCAGCTGCGCGTTCTGGCGTTCGACTTCATCGGTGCGGATGGCGCGCTGGACGTGCCGATCGACACGGCCGACCAGGCCGACGCGCTGGCCCTGCTGCTGGATCACCTGGGCATCCGCACACTGAAGGCGTTTGTCGGCTACTCCTATGGCGCCCTGGTCGGGCAGCAGTTCGCTGTCCGCCATCGCGCCCGCGTGCGCCAGCTGGTGCTGGCCAGTGGTGCGCACCGTCCGCACCCCTATGCCGCGGCGTGGCGTGCGTTGCAGCGCCGGGCGGTCGCCCTGGGACAGCTGCAATGCGGTGAAGACCATGGCCTGGCACTGGCCAGGCAGTTCGCGATGCTCAGCTACCGCACGCCGGAAGAGTTCGGCGAGCGCTTCGACGCTCCGCCCGAGGTGGTCAACGGCCGCGTCCGTGTGGCCGCCGAGGACTACCTCGACGCGGCGGGCGCGCAGTACGTCGCGCGCACCCCGGTGACCGCCTACCTGCGCCTGTCCGAATCGATCGACCTGCATCGCGTGGATCCCACCGCCATCCTGCCGCCAACCGTGGTGGTGGCCGTGGAAGGCGATCGGCTGGTGCCGTTGGCCGACCTGGTCGGCCTGGTCGAGGGGCTGGGTCCGCGCGGCAGCCTGCGCGTGCTGCGCTCCCCATACGGCCACGACGCCTTCCTCAAAGAAACCGATCGCATCGACGCGATCCTCGCTACCGCCTTCCGCACTTCTGGAGAGTCCGCATGAGCCTGCACGCCGCCGAGCCGTCCTGTTGTCGCACCACTGCCGCCGTCCGCGCCGGCATCGATCGTGACACCGCCCATGGCGCGGTCACTCCACCGATCGTGCTGTCGTCGAACTTCAGCTTCGAAGGCTTCGGCAACAAGCGCCAGTACGACTACACGCGCAGTGGCAACCCGACGCGCGACCTGCTGGGCGAAGCACTGGCCGAACTGGAAGGCGGAGCCGGTGGCGTGGTCACCGCTACCGGCATGGGCGCCATCAACCTGGTGCTGAATGCCCTGCTGCAGCCGGGCGACACGCTGGTGGTACCGCACGATGCCTACGGCGGCAGCTGGCGCCTGTTCAACGCGTTGGCGAAGAAGGGGCATTTCGAACTGGTCACCGCCGACCTCACCGACCCGCGCACGCTGGCGCAGGCCCTGGCCACCCAGCCACGGCTGGTGCTGGTGGAAACCCCGTCCAACCCGCTGCTGCGCATCACCGACCTGCGCTTCGTCATCGAGGCGGCGCACAAGGCCGGGGCGCTGGTGGCGGTCGACAATACGTTCCTGTCGCCGGCGCTGCAGCAGCCGCTCTCCTTCGGTGCCGATCTGGTGCTGCATTCGACCACCAAGTACATCAACGGCCACAGCGATGTCGTCGGCGGTGCGGTGATCGCACGTGATCCCGCGCTGCACGAACAGCTGGTGTGGTGGGGCAACGCACTCGGGCTGACCGGCTCTCCCTTCGATGCTTTCCTGACCCTGCGCGGCCTGCGCACGCTGGATGCACGCCTGCGTGTGCACCAGGAGAACACGGCCTCGATCGTCGCGCTGCTGGACGCGCACCCCGCCGTGGCCCGGGTGTATTACCCCGGCCTGGCCGACCATCCCGGTCATGCCATCGCCGCACGCCAGCAGAGCGGCTTCGGCGCGATGCTGTCGTTCGAGCTGGCCGACTGCGCCGGCGAGGATCCGCACGCTGCCGTGCGCGCGTTTGTCGATGGACTGCGCTGCTTCACCCTGGCCGAATCGCTGGGCGGCGTGGAAAGCCTGGTCGCGCATCCGGCGACCATGACCCACGCAGCGATGAGCGTTGAGGCGCGTGCTGCCGCTGGCATCAGCGAAGGGCTGCTGCGCCTGTCGGTCGGCATCGAGGCCGAGCGCGACCTGCTGGCCGATCTGGGTGCGGCGCTGGCCCGCGCCGAAGCGGTGATCGACGCTGCCGCACGTCGCAAACAGGTGGTGGACGCATGAGCGCGCTGGCTGCCGAGATTCCGGCGCTGGGCGGCGGTCGCCTGGCACTGCTGGGCACCGGGACGGTGGGCTCTGCGTTCGTGCAGCGCTACCAGGCCCTGCAGGCGCGCGGCCTGGAACTGCCCAGCGTGCAGTGGCTGGCCAACTCGCGTACTGCGCTGGCCATTGACCGCGATCTGGCCCTGCCGCTCGAACTGGCGCGGCGCGCACCGCGTGGCGGCCAGAGCGCGCCACCGTGGGCCGGTGCCGAAGGGCTGGAGCGTGGCGATGTGGTGGTTGATGCCACCGCCAGCGAAGACGTGGCCGCCCGCCATGCGCAGTGGCTGGCGCGCGGGGTGCATGTAGTGACGGCCAACAAGCTGGGCCGGGGCGGGCAGCTGTCACGCGCGAAGGCCATCGCCGAGAGCTGCGCCGACAGCGGCGCCCGGTACGGCGACAGTGCCACCGTGGGGGCGGGACTGCCGCTGTTGAGCAGCCTGCGCGCGCTGGTGGCCGGGGGGGATCACATCCACGCGATCGAGGGGGTGTTGTCCGGTTCCCTGGCCTGGTTGTTCCATCGCTATGACGGCCGTTCGCCGTTCTCGGCTGCAGTGCGCGAGGCGCTGGCCGCGGGTTACACCGAACCGGATCCGCGCCTGGATCTGTCCGGCGAGGATGTGCGGCGCAAGCTGCTGATTCTGGCGCGCAGCAGCGGACTGGCGCTGGATGCCGCACAGGTGCACGTGGATTCACTGGTGCCTTCGGCGTTGGCTGCGCTGCCGCTGGACGACGCATTGGCCGAACTGGAGCAGCTGGACGCACCGCTGCAGGCGCGCTGGCAGCAGGCGACGGACAGCGGCCGTGTTCTGCGCTTCGTCGGCCGGGTCGACGCTGACGGCGCACAGGTGGGGCTGCGTGAACTGCCGGCCGATCATCCACTGGCGCAAGGGGCGGGCACCGACAACCGCGTCGCCATCCACAGCGACCGCTATCGCACCCAGCCGTTGCTGATCCAGGGACCGGGAGCGGGCGCGGAAGTCACTGCTGCCGCACTGCTGGATGACGTGCTGCGCATCGTGGGATGAGCAGGGTCCCGCTGCGCCCGCCGGGCATGGCCCGGCGCTACCTGCAATGTCGTGTTCGTCCCGGTAGCGCCGGGCCATGCCCGGCGGATCCGCAGTTTCAGCGCCCTTTCAACACCTTCAGCAGCGCGGCATTGAACTGCCTGGGGTCCTGTACCTGCGGCGAATGGCCCAGTTCGGCGAATTCGACCAGCGTCGCGCCGGCAATCGCCGCAGCGGCCGATTTGCCCAGCGCCGGATAGTTGCCTAACCGTGCCTTCACTTCTGCCGGTGCCAGGTCACGACCGATCGCGGTGCGGTCCTTCTGGCCGATGAACAGCGCGGTCGGCACCTTCAGATTCTTCAGCTCGTATACCACCGGCTGGTTGAACACCATGTCCGAGGCAAGTGCCTGGCTCCAGGCCACCGCCTGCCTGCCGTCGCCCTCGTACATGCCCGCTTGCATGCGTGCCCAGGTTTCATAGGCAGGCTTCCAGGTGCCGTCGTAGTACACGTCCAGCTGGTAGCGGCGGATGCTCTCGTAACTGGTTTTCAGCTCGCCGGCATACCAGGCATCGACGCTTCGCCACGGCACGCCCAGCGCCTTCCAGTCCTCCAGGCCGATCGGATTGACCAGCGACAGGCTGCGCAGGTCCTGCGGATAGGTCAGTGCATAGCGCACCGCCAGCATGCCCCCCATCGAATGGCCGACCAGGTGCACGGGCAGGCCGCCGAGCTGCAGCTGCTGCAGCAGTGCATGGGTGTTGGCGGCGAGCTGGCCGAATGAATACTGGTAGCGCTCGGGCTTGCTGGATTTGCAGAAGCCGACCTGGTCAGGTGCGATCACTCGGTAACCGGCGGCGAGCAGGGGAGGGATGGTTTCCTTCCAGGTCGCCGCGCAGAAATTCTTGCCATGCAGGAGCACCACCACGCCGATCGGCGCGGTCGTCGGCGCGATATCCAGATAGGCCATCTGCAGCGGTTGCTGCTGCGATTCCAGGGTGAAGGTCTGTACCGGATAGCCGTAATCGAAGCCCTCCAGCCGCGGCCCATAGGCGGGAGCGGCAGCGGCGGTGAGGGGCAGGCAGGCCAGCAGTGCGGCGGCGATCACGCGCATGGGACATTCCGTGACAGGGGATGCCCGAGCCTAACCGCAATGCGGTGACGGTGTCGTCCGCCAGATGCCCGTCATCAGCACTCGATGACATTCACCGCGAGGCCGCCGCGGCTGGTTTCCTTGTACTTGTCCTGCATGTCGCGGCCGGTGTCGCGCATGGTCTTGATGACCTTGTCCAGCGACACCTTGTGCTTGCCATCGCCGCGCATCGCCATGCGCGAGGCATTGATCGCCTTCACCGCGCCCATCGCGTTGCGCTCGATGCAGGGAATCTGCACCAGCCCACCGATCGGGTCGCAGGTCAGGCCGAGGTTGTGTTCCATGCCGATTTCCGCGGCATTCTCGATCTGGCTTGGATTGCCACCCAGCGCCGCAACCAGGCCGCCGGCCGCCATCGAGCAGGCCACGCCCACTTCGCCCTGGCAGCCCACTTCGGCACCGGAAATCGAAGCATTCTCCTTGTAGAGGATGCCGATCGCCGCCGAGGTCAGCAGGAAGTCGAACACGCGCTGCTCGTTCGCCCCCGGGCAGAACCGGTCGAAGTAATGCAGCACCGCGGGCAGCACGCCGGCCGCACCGTTGGTCGGCGCGGTCACCACGCGGCCACCTGCGGCGTTTTCCTCGTTCACGGCCAGCGCGTACAGATTGACCCAGTCCAGCGTGGTCAGCGGATCGCGCATCGCCGCTTCCGGCTTCGACGACAGCTCGCGGTACAGCGCCGGCGCGCGACGGCCGACCTTCAGGCCGCCCGGCAGCACGCCTTCCTCGCGGATGCCGCGCGTCACGCACGACTGCATCGCGCTCCAGATCTCGCGCAGCTGGGCGCGGATCTCGTCCTCGCTGCGCCAGCACTTCTCGTTCTCGAACATCAGCTGCGCGATGCTCAGGCCGCTGCGCGCGGTCTGCGCGAGCAGCTCGTCGCCGCTCTTGAACGGATAGGGCAGCGGGGTTTCGTCGGGCACGATGCGGTCATCGGCCGCGTCATCCTGGTTGACCACGAAGCCACCGCCAACGGAGTAATAGTCGCGCGTGGCGATCACTTCATCGTCGGCGTTGTACGCGGTGAAGCGCATGCCGTTGGTGTGGTACGGCAGCTTCTGCCGCTTGTTCATGCCGAGGTCGCGCTTCTCGTCGAAGGCGATCTCATGCTGGCCCATCAGCTGGATGCGCTTGCTGCTGCGGATGCGATCCAGCGTGGACGGAATGATGTCCGGATCGATCAGGTTGGGGCGCTGGCCTTCCAGGCCAAGCAGGATCGCCTTGTCGGTGCCATGGCCGCGACCGGTCAGCGCCAGCGAACCGTAGACGTCGGCGCGGATGCGTGCGACCTCGTGCAGGCGGCCGGGGTCGAGCAGCCAGCGATGGATGAACCGCTCGGCGGCCTTCATCGGTCCGACGGTGTGGGAAGAGCTCGGGCCAATGCCGATCTTGAAGACGTCGAACGTGCTGACAGCCATGGATGCCAAACTGCGGGTACCGGACAAGCGGCTATTCTAGCGGCTTGCCGGGCCCTCCGATGGCTGCGGCGCAGCATTTCCGCCAAGCGAGGCAAGCCGGTGTTGACCCTGTTCCAGCGTGACGACTGCCACCTGTGCGATATGGCCCTGGCCGAACTGGCCAAGGCACGCGCGCCCGAGTTCGAATCGGTGTTCCTGGATGACCATCCAGCGCTGGAGGCGCACTACGGCGCGCGGGTACCGGTGCTGCGCGACGAGGCGGGCGGCCGCGAACTGGACTGGCCCTTCGATGCGGCGCGGGTGCGGGCCTGGCTGGCTGCGGGGTGAAGCCGCCGGGCATGGCCCGGCGCTACCCTGTATCACCGTTCCAAGGTGGAGCCGGGCATGGCCCGTGGCTTACTTCGCGTCGAACTTCACGATCGTGCTGATCGCGGTTTCGTCGGGGATGGTCTTGGTGTCGGCCCAATCGCCGGCGCCGACGCTGAAGTCCAGGCGCTTGACGGTGGCCTTGCCGGTCAGCACCGGCTGCGTGCCCGGCTTCCAGGTGAAGGTGAGCGTCACCGGCTTGCTGACACCACGCAGCTCGAGCGTGCCATCGGCGGCGAACTGGTCATTGCCGATGGCGCGGAAGCCCTTCGCGGTGTAACGCGCGGTGGCGAACTTGCCGACATTGAAGAAGTCCGCGCTCTGCAGCGTCGAGTCACGATCGCTGTTGCCGCTCCTGGCGCCGGCCAGCGGAATCACGACGTCGAGTGAGCCGGCCGCCGGATTGGCGGGATCGAAGCTGAGCTTGGTGGCGAAGCCCGGGAAGCTGCCGGTGAACACTTCGCCGTCGTACTTGCTGGCAAATACCAGGATCGAGCCCGCGCCGGGAGCCTGTGCATAGTCCGCGGCCAACGCCGGGGCAGTGGCCAGCATGCCGGCCAGGGCAGCGGCCACGGCCGCCGGGGTGGTCAGTTTCAGATTCATCGGTCAGTCCTTCTGGGGAGAGGCAAGCCAGCCACGCGGCAGCATGCGGCTCAACGTCGCGTCGCGCTGGAACAGGTGGTGGTAAAGGGCAGCGCCGGCATGGGCCAGCACCACAGCGATCAGCAGCCAGAAGCCGTACTCATGGATCGCATGCGACACGGCGACGACCTGCGGATCCGGTCCGCTGAGCTTGGGCACATCGACCAGGCCGAACCAGCGGAAGGGCCGCAGCCCGCTGGCAGAGTCGTACAGCCAGCCCGAAAGCGGAATGGCGAACATCAGCACGTACAGCAGCACGTGGGTAGCGCTGGCGATGCGCTCCTGCCAGCTGGGCACACCCGGCACCGGCTTGGGCGCACCGGCGTAGAGGCGCCAGACCAGGCGCAGCAGCACCAGGGCCAGCACGGTGATGCCGATCGACTTGTGCGCGGTGTAGACCCAGAAGTATTTGGGCGTCCTGGGCAGTTCGCCCATGGTCAGGCCGACCACGCCAAGGGCGAGGATCAGTAGTGCGATCAACCAGTGCAGGGTCTGGCTGACACTGCCCCAGGCGGCAGGGGAGTTCTTGGCGGTCATGCGGGGTCCTTGGGGGCCGTCTTGCTGTCGGAGTGGGGAACCGGGGCAGGAGTTCCCGGCCTGTCGCTGCGGTCGAGGAAGGCCTCGGCCTCGATCCGTACCTGTACCGCGTCGCCGATCACCCCGGGCCAGGCGGTGATGCCGAACGCGCGGCGGCTCAACGTGGTGCTGGCGGAAAAACCGGCGGTGCGGCGGAACGGCGGCAACGGATAGCGTTTGATGGCATTGAGGGTCACATCCAGCGCGACCTCCTGGCTGACCCCGCGCAGGGTCAGCGTGCCGAACACACGGGCGTGGTTCGCATCGATCGGTTCGACCCGCGACGATACGAACCGGGCGCTGGGAAACCGCTCGCCATCAAGCAGGCTGCGGGCCAGCGTGGCCTGGTTCCATTTGGCATCTCCCAGATCCAGCCGGGCGACCGGCACATCGACCTGCAGGGTTGCCTCGCGCCAGTTGTCGGGATCGAACTGAAGGTGGCCCTCACTGCCCGATACCGTCCCCATGGCCTGCGAGTAGCCGGCATGATCGATCGTGAACAGCACCCGCGTGTGCACCGGATCCAGCCGGTAGGTATCGAGCTGTGCCCAGGCGGGCGCAGCGGCGAGCAGCAACGGCAGCAGGAGCAGGCGGGGTCGCATCGATGGCGGGCTCCGGGAGGGGACGCTGCGATCATACGCACAGCCCCCTGACAACGCTGCGTGCATGGCTGCAACAGTTCGTGGTGGCGATGCCACTGGAAACGGGCTGTTGCAGTCGTGAAGCCTGGGCTGTGTGACAATCGCGGCTGGATCGGGGGTTCAGGATGACGAGTGGCTGGCGTCTGTGGTGCCGAGGCATCGCAGTAACGGGTCTGCTGCTGCTGGCAAGCGCCACGGTGGCCGCGACTCTGGACATGGCTGGGGAGACACCACGACTGCGCCGCTTCGGCGCCGCCGAGGGCTTGCCGTCGCGCATGGTCGTGGCCCTGGCCGAGGACCGCCAGGGGTACATCTGGGCGGCCACCGATGGTGGGCTGGCCCGCTATGACGGCACGACGCTGCGGGTCTGGCAGCATGAACCGGAGCGGCCGGGTTCGCTGCCGGGCAACGAGATCGAGACCCTGCTGGTGGATCCGCTGGACCGGGTGTGGGTCGGCATCAACGGCAAGGGCATCGCCCGGCTGGACGCGGATCGCGAGCGTTTCTCCAGCTTCGCCGCGGTGAACAATGAATGCCAGAGCCAGTTCTGGACACTGGCCTATGCGGGCGATGCGCTGTGGATCGGCACCAGCGGCCATGGCGTGTGCCGCTTCGGCGAGGATGGCAGCCTGCGCTTCTTCCAGCATGATCCGCAGCGCCCCGGCGGCTTGCCCAGCAACACCATCTTCAGCAGCCTGGTCGACGCGCAGGGCCGCCTGTGGGTCGGTACCGAGGCCGGTGTCGCCCGCTGGAACGGCAACGGCTTCGAGGCCATCGCGCCGCGCGAGCTGGGCACGGTCAGCGTGCTGCGTCTCAGCCGCGACCCCGATGGATCGATCTGGGTCGGCAGCCAGAACGAAGGCCTGTTCCGCATCGATGCCCAGGACCGCGTCAGCCGTCCACGCTGGTCCGGCAGTGATCGCTTTCGCTCGGCACTGGTGCTGGCGGATCGGCAGGGAGGCTACTGGGCAGGTACCTCGGATGGGCTGCTGCGCGGTGATGCGCAGACACTGCGGCGCCTGGAGGGCGATCGCGGCAGCGGCTTCCTGACCGCCCACAGCGGCGTGCTCGATCTGCTGCAGGACCACGAAGGCGGGGTCTGGGTGGCCCTGCTGAGCCAGGGGTTGGCCTATCTGCCGCCGGACTGGCGCCGCTTCTCCACCTGGAACCAGCTCGACGGCAAACCGCTGGACAGCCAGTACCTGCTCAGTGCGGCCACCGATGGCCGGAATTACTACGTGAGTTCGGCACACGGCGTGTACCGGATCGATGCGCAGGGTGTGCTGAGTCTGCTTGCCAGTGATCGCGAGCTGGGCAGTGGCGCGGTCTGGTCGGTACTGCCGCGGCCGGACGGCCGCCTCTGGCTGGGCCGCGCCGGGCGCATCACCGTCTATGACCCGGGCACCCGCGCAACCCGGGAGTGGCGCATCGACGGCGGCTCCGACCTGCGCCAGCGCATCGACCTGATGCGGCAGGCGCCGGATGGCACCGCCTGGGTGTCGGTGATGAATGTCGGCGTGCAGCAGCGTCTGGACGATGGCCGGGTGCTGCGCAGCTTCCCCGTCGAGGGATTCCGCGGCCTGGGCGATGCGCCGATCGAGCAGATTCGATTCGATCCGCGCGGGCAGGCCTGGGTGATGGGGGACATGGGCCTCTGGCGCCAGCAGGGTGAGCGCTTCGAGGCGGTTCCTGGCGTCTCGCGGGGATCGATCTACGACCTGGTGTGGATCGATCCGCAGCAGCTGTGGCTCGCCCGCCAGGGCGCCTTCGAGCGCTACCAGTGGGACGGCATGAGCCTGCGCCTGGTGCAGCGCGTCGATGCTGCCGCCGGTGTGCCACCCCTGAGCATGGGTGGGCTGGCCTTGGCCGACGATGGCCGCCTGTGGGCCACCACGCCGCGCGGTCTGCTGCGCTGGGATCCGAAAACGAAGCGGCTGAGGCAGTTCACCGAGCGCGACGGACTGCCCGATGCCGAATTCACCGGCCGGCCGCCTGCGGTGAACGCCGATGGCCGCGTGCTCGCGGTGACCCAGACCGGCGCGGTCGGTTTCGACGTCAATGCCGCCGACACCCCACTGCCATCCTCCGCGCTGGTGATCGCGCAGGTGCGCGTACGTCGCGACGATGCGCGCGGCTGGCAACCCCTGCCGACCACCGGGGTGCTGCTGCTGGGTCCGGATGACCGTGATCTGCAGATCGACGCGCGGCTGCTCTCGTACGGCAACCCGCAGGGCAACCGCTATCGGTTCCGGGTGCAGGGCTATGACCAGAACTGGGTGGAGCAGGGCGGCGACGGCCAGCGCACGCTGTCGCGCCTCGCGCCCGGTGCCTACGTGATCGAAGTACAGGCGGCCACCGACAGTGGTCCGTGGACGCCGTCGCAGCAACTGCAGGTGAAGGTATTGCCGCCCTGGTGGCGCAGCGGCATGGCGATCTTCGGCTACCTGCTGCTGGGCTCGTTGCTGCTGCTGGTGCTGGCATGGGCGATCCGCAGCCGTCTGAGAAGGCGCCAGCAGTGGCAGCTGACCGTGCACAAGCAGCAGCTCGCCGAGCAGGCCTCGCAGGCCAAGAGCCACTTCCTGGCCACGCTGGGTCATGAGGTGCGCACGCCGATGACCGGCGTACTGGGCATGAGCGAACTGCTGCTGGCCACATCACTGGATCCGGTACAGCGCAGCTATGCCGGATCGATCCAGCAGGCGGGCAGCCATCTGCTGCGTCTGGTCAACGATGCCCTGGACCTGGCCCGGATCGAAGCCGGGCGGCTGGAGCTGGACCTGCGTCCGTTCGATCTTGCCGCGCTGTTGGACCAGGTGCAGATGCTGATGCGGCCGATGGCGCAGCAGCGCCAGCTCGATTTTGTACGCGAGGATGCCTTGCCCGGCCCGATCAGCGTCAGTGGCGATGAAATGCGCATCCGCCAGATCCTGCTGAACCTGCTCGGCAATGCCATCAAGTTCACCGAGCGCGGCCAGGTCGGCCTGGGCGTGCGGCTGCAGGAGGATGGCGGCGGGGTGTGCTTCGAGGTGTTCGATACCGGCCCCGGCATCAATGCCGAACAGCAGCAGCGTCTGTTCCATCGCTTCGAGCAGGCCGATGGCCCGCGGACAGCATCGCGCTATGGCGGCAGTGGGCTGGGCCTGGCGATCTGCCAGGAACTGGCCGTGGCGATGGGTGGGCGCATCGATGTCGACAGCCAGCCGGGCAGGGGCGCGCGGTTCCGCGTGCAGCTGCCGCTGCCGTGGACCCGCCAGGCTGCC
This sequence comes from Stenotrophomonas sp. B2, assembly GCF_014947095.1. Lineage (NCBI taxonomy): Bacteria > Pseudomonadati > Pseudomonadota > Gammaproteobacteria > Lysobacterales > Lysobacteraceae > Stenotrophomonas > Stenotrophomonas sp. B2. The sequence goes on from NZ_JADCQA010000015.1 coordinate 74,529, forward strand.
CACAGTGGTTCCGACAGGGCGTCGCCACCGCCGCTGCCGCCGCTGCGCATCCTGCTGGTCGAAGATGACGCCACGGTAGCGGACGTCATCGCCGGCCTGCTGCGCGGTCGTGGCCACGACGTAGTGCACGTGCTGCACGGCCTGGGAGCCTTGTCGGAGATCGCGACCGAGGGGTTCGATGTCGGTCTGCTCGACCTGGATCTGCCGGCCCTGGACGGAACGGCGATCGCCCGTCAGCTGCGCGCCATGGGCTATGAGCTGCCACTGGTGGCGGTGACCGCGCGGTCCGATGCCTATGCGGAGGCGCAGGTGCTGGCCGCCGGTTTCGACGGCTTCCTGCGCAAGCCGGTCACGGGCGACATGCTGGTGGCGGCCATCGTGCAGGCTCGCAGCAAGCGCCAGGGTGAGGGCTGATTGCGCCGGCGCCGGGCGTGAACGGCGCGACTTTCGGTTTACCATGCCGACGCCCGCACGACGGGGCACCATCTGGGAACGCGTGAGGAGGCGATCAGTGGCGTATCTGCGGTCGGCGATGCTGCTGATGCTTCTGCTGTGCTGCCTGGCGCCCGCTGCCGCACAGCCGGTACCGCCCACGCCCCGGCAGGTGACGGTGTTCGATGGCCTGCCGTCCAACACCGTCAACCGCATGGCCGAGGACCGCTACGGCTACCTGTGGATCGCCACCAATGACGGGCTGGCACGATACGACGGCCGCAACTACCGGGTCTGGCGCTCCGAGGATGGCCTGCGCGACAACCGCATCTGGACCGTACTGGTCGATACCCGCAACCGCTTGTGGATCGGCACCGAGAATGCCGGCCTGGTAAGGATGTCGGCCGACCGCCGGCAGCTGCGGTTCTTCGACCGCAGCAGCCAGCCGCTGATGAGCACCAATACGATCTGGAGCCTGGCCGCCACCCCCGATGGCTCGATCTGGTTCGGTACCCACGAAGGCGGGCTGTACCGGGTGGATGGCAATGATCGGGTGCAGCGCTTCCTGCCCGAGGCGAACAATCCGCGCAGCCTGCCGGCCGCTGCGGTGCCCTATCTGGCCACGCTGCCCGACGGCAGCCTGTGGGTGGGCACCAAGCATGGCGTGGCGCGTTGGACCGGCAGCGATTTCGAGCGGGTCGGCGACGAGCAGGTGCCCGGCCAGCTGATCAACGGTCTGACCGCCGAGCCTGACGGCAGCCTGTGGATCAGTACGCTGGCCGGCGCATTCGTGCGCCGGCCGGATGGTCGCTTCGAGCGGCAACCCTGGTCGGTGCCGGCCGGCGACGAGGTGCTGGGCATGATGCTGCGCGATGAGCAGGGGGGCTACTGGCTGGACACCCGCAGCGGACTCGGTCGCGCGGTCGATGGCCAGTACCAGACGGTGCCGCTGTACAGCGCGATCGCGCGCGGCCAGGTGCGGCCGAACTGGACCGGCGCCTACGAGGATCGCGAGGGCGGCATCTGGCTGGCCAGCACCAATGCCGGTCTCTGGCATTTGTTGCCACGGTGGTGGCAGTTCTCGGTGTTCTCGCGTCTGGAGGACGATGCATCGTCACTGCGCAACGCCTATGTACTCGGCACCAGTGCGTCCAGCAACGGAGGTGTCTGGACGGTCGGCAGCCACGGCGCGCTGGATCGCTTCAATCCCCGTACCGGCCGGATCGAGCAGTTCCGGCGCGGCGTCAATGGCATCCACTGGCTGACCTCGGTTCGCGAGGACCGCCATGGCCGGGTCTGGATCGGTTCGTCCGGAGCGCTGCTGCGCTATGACCCGGCACGCGACGAGCTGCGCCGCTGGGGACGCGACGCGCCTGCCGATGCCGCGATGGAGGGCGATGTCGACGCACTGATGATCTGCGATAGCAACAGCCTGTGGTTGATGATGCCCGCCGGCCTGCAGCAGCGCGATCTGGAAGGTCGGCTGCTGCTCGAACTGGACAATGGCCAGAACGGACTGCAGACCGGCCAGCTGAACCAGGATCTGGTATGCGGTCCGCAGAACCAGCTGTGGCTGGCCAGCAGCCGCGGGCTGCTGCAGTGGCAGCCTGAGCAGCAGCGCTTCCAGCCGGTGCCCGGCGCGCCGGCAACGGCACTGTACGCGGCGTATACCGGCAGCGACGGCCAGGTGTGGCTGTCCGAGGACGGCCGGTTGTCGCGCTATCGATGGAGCCAGGGGCGTCTGGAGCGGCAGGGGGTCATTGGTGCCGAACAGGGATATCCGGCGGTTTCCGCCACCGGTCTGGTGGTCGATGCGCAGGGTGTGGCCTGGGCCACCAGCGCACGCGGCCTGGTGCGGGTCGGCGCGGACGGCCAGAGCGTGCGCCTGTATGGCGTGCACGATGGCCTGCCCAGCCAGGAGTTCCGCGCGCATACCTTGATCGCGACGTCTTCGGGACGGCTGGTGGCAGGCACGCCGGCCGGCGTGGTGGTGTTCGATCCGGAACAGGTGCGGCCTTCGGTGCGCCGCGCACCGCTGGTGATCGAGCGGGTGGAGGTGCGCCGCAACGAGCAGGTGCTGGACCTGACCCACGACGCACCGTTGCTGATCGCCGACGGCGACCGCGATCTGCGCATCGTGGCGCGCCTGCTGTCCTTCGCCGATTCGGCCTCCAATTCGTATCGCTACCGCCTGGCCGGCTATGACCCGGACTGGGTCGAGGTCGGGCCCGCCGGTGAACGCCTGTTCTCGCGGCTGCCGCCGGGCAGCTATCGGCTGGAAGTGCAGGCGCGCTCGGCCGATCACGTCTGGTCGCGGGTGCAGACCCTGGAGTTCCGCGTGCAGCCGCCGTGGTGGCGCAGCCTGTCGGGCCTGCTGGTGCTGACGTCGATCGCGTTGCTGCTGACCAGTTGGTTTGCATGGCTGTACCGTCGCCGCCTGCAGCGTCGCCACGCCTACCAGCTGGCGTTGCACAAGCAGGAACTGGCCGAGCAGGCCTCGGCGGCCAAGACACGCTTCCTGGCCAATCTGGGCCATGAGATCCGCACGCCGATGACCGGTGTGATGGGCATGAGCGAGCTGCTGTTGTCCTCGCCGCTGGATCCTCAGCAGCGCGGCTACACCCAGTCCATCCGCCAGGCGGGCGAGCATCTGCTGCATCTGGTCAACGATGCGCTGGACCTGGCGCGGATCGAATCGGGGCGCCTGGAACTGCAGTCCCGGCCGTTCGCGCTCCATTGCCTGCTGCAGGACCTGGCCGCGCTGATGGGGCCGCTGGCCGCGCAGAAGGGACTGCGTTTCGTCCTGGACAATCGCTTGCCGCCCGGCCTGCAGGCCACCGGCGATGCGATCCGGGTGCGGCAGATCCTGCTGAACCTGCTGTCCAACGCGGTGAAGTTCACCAGCCGTGGCACCATCACCCTGCATGCCCGGTGCGATGAGGCGATGCGTGCACTCCAGTTCGAAGTGCGTGACACCGGGCCGGGCATCAGCCAGGAACAGCAGCTGCGTCTGTTCCGCCGGTTCGAGCAGGCTGACGGTGCACGTACCGCGGCGCAGTATGGTGGCAGTGGCCTGGGGCTGGCGATCTGCCGCGAGCTGGCGCAGGCGATGCAGGGCCGGATCCAGGTCGAAAGCCAGTTGGGGCGCGGAACCTGCTTTGGAGTGATGCTGCCCCTGCCGCTGGAAGTGGACGCTGACGCCGATGCGGACAGCGCCGCGCGGAGCGAGGATGCAGTAGCGAACATGCCCCCCCTGCGCGTGCTGCTGGTGGAGGATGACGCGACGGTGGCTGATGTCGTGCAGGGTCTTCTGAGTGCGCGCGGCCATGAGGTGGTGCATGCCGGGCATGCGTTGGCGGCGCTGCGCGAGATCAGCGGGAGTGATTTCGATGTGGCCCTGCTTGACCTGGACCTGCCGGGCCTCAGCGGCTTCGAGCTGGCCGAGCATCTGCGCAACCAGGGGTACACGCTGCCGTTGCTGGCGGTGACCGCGCGCACGGACCCGGACCTGCAGAAGCAGGTGGAAGCGGCCGGGATCGGCGGTTTCCTGCGCAAGCCGGTCACGGGCGAGCTGCTGGTGGAGGCCATCGCCAAGGTGTTGGGGCGCTGAGGCCGGGCACAGTCCGGCAGGCTACTCCGCGACGTGTTCGACCTGGCGGGGTTCGGGCTTGGTGTCCGGCAACTGCCAGAAGATCATCGTCGAAGTCAGTGTGATCGCGCCCACGCACAGGAACGTGGCGTGCAACGCCGCCGTTGCGCCGTGGCCCTCCAGGTGCGTGCCGAAGGCGGCCAGCAGGCTGCCCGCCGCCGCCGCGCCGAAGCCGGCAGCCAGCATCATCACCATCGACAGCAGACTGTTGCCCGAACTGGCGAACTCCCGATCCAGATCGCGCAGGGTCACGGTGTTCATCACGGTGAACTGCAGCGAATTGACCGCACCGAAGAAGGCCAGCTGCAGCAGGCGCCAGCCCAGGTGCTGGCCCGGCGTCATCAGGATGAAGCTGGCCATGGCCAGGCCCACCAGCACGGTGTTGGTCATCAGCACGCGCCGATAGCCGTAGCGTTCGACCAGCTTCACCGCCAGCCGCTTGGAGACCATGCCGGCCGCGGCCACCGGTACCATCATCAGTCCGGCGTTCATCGGTCCCAGGCCAAGGCCCACCTGCAGCAGCAGCGGAATCAGCATCGGCATGGCGCTGCTGCCGATGCGTGAGAACAGGTTGCCGAGGATGCCGATGCGATAGCTGGGCACACGGAACAGCGCCAGCGAGAACAACGGCGCGGTCGAGTTGGCCGCGTGCAGCCAATAGCCCACCAGTGCGGCCAGCCCCGCCACGGTCATCAGCATCACCAGCGCGTGCGGCGTACCCAGCCCGGAGATGCCGTCCAGCGCCAGCGACAGCACCACCATCGCAAAGGCCAGCATGATGTAGCCGCGCAGGTCGAAGCGGGTGCGGTGGCTGGCGTAATGGTCCGGCATGATCTTCATCGCAGCGATGAAGCCGATCACGCCGATCGGAAGGTTGATCAGGAACACCCAGTGCCAGGAGGCGATCTCGACCAGCCAGCCGCCCAGCGTCGGGCCGATCAAGGGGCCGATCAGGGCGGGGATGGCGATGAAGCTCATCGCACGCAGGAAGTCCTCGCGCGGCACCGAACGCATCACCGCCAGGCGGCCGACCGGCAGCAGCATCGCACCGCCGATGCCCTGCAGCACGCGGGCACCCACCAGCTGATGCAGGTGCTGGGCCAGCGCGCAGGCCAGCGAGCCGAGGGTGAACAGGATGATCGCCACCAGGAAGGTGCGCCGGGTGCCGTAGCGGTCAGCGATCCAGCCGGAGGCGGGAATGAACGTGGCGACCGCCAGTGCATAGCTGAACACCACCGACTGCATCTGCAGCGGACTCTCGCCCAGGCTGGCCGCCATCGCCGGCAGCGCCGTGTTGACGATGGTCGAGTCCAGCATCTGCATGAAGATCGCCAGGGACACCAGCCACAGCAGGGGGCGCTGGCGGTTGTAGGTCGATGGCGATGTGGACATGGGTTGTGGCCGGTGCAACGTGGGGGCGCCATGATCGCGCACTGCGGGTCACGGCGCGATCAACACCGCGCCGCAACCGCATGCGCACTGCTCAGCGCTGGCTGTGCGCGTGCACCGCGTCGACCAGTACCTGCACGTGGGCCGGGTCCATGTCCGGTGACATGCCATGGCCCAGGTTGAACACGTGGCCCTCGCGCGACCCGCCATTGCCGGCGGCGTAGGTATCGAGCACGCGCGCGGCAGCGGTGGCGATCGCATCGGGCGAAGCGTACAGCGTGGTGGGGTCGAGGTTGCCCTGCAGGGCAACGCGACCACCGGTGCGGCGCAGCGCTTCGTCCAGGTCCAGCGTCCAGTCCAGGCCCAGTGCATCCGCACCGGTCTGCGACAGTGCTTCCAGGTGCAGGCCGGTGCCCTTGCCGAACAGGATCAGCGGCGTACGCTCGCTGGCTTCGCCACGGTCCAGGCCCTGGGCAATCCGCTGCAGGTAGCGCAGCGAGAATTCGCGGTACATCGCCGGCGACAGCACGCCGCCCCAGGTGTCGAAAACCTGCAGGGCCTGTGCGCCCGCGGCGCGTTGCGCGCCCAGGTAGGCGATGACCGCGTCGGTGGTGACCTCCAGCAGGCGGTGCAGCGCCTGCGGGTGGTTCAGCGCCATGGCCTTGATGCGCGAGAAATCCTTGCTGCCGCCGCCTTCCACCATGTAGCAGGCCAGTGTCCATGGGCTGCCGGAGAAACCGATCAGCGGCACCTGGCCATCCAGCTCGCGGCGGATCAGGCGCACCGCATCCATCACGTAGCCCAGATCCTGCTCCATGTCCGGCACCGCCAGCCTGGCGATGGCGGCTTCCTCACGCACCGGGTGGCGGAACTTGGGGCCTTCGCCTTCGACGAAGTACAACTCCAGCCCCATCGCGTCGGGGATGGTGAGGATGTCCGAGAACAGGATGGCGGCATCCAGTGGGAAACGCCGCAGCGGCTGCAGGGTGACTTCGCAGGCGATCTCCGGGTTCTTGGCCATCGCCAGGAAGCTGCCGGCCTTGGCCCGGGTCGCGCGGTACTCCGGCAGGTAGCGGCCGGCCTGGCGCATCAGCCAGACGGGCGTGCAATCCACCGGTTCGCGGCGCAGAGCGCGTAGCAGGCGATCATTGCGGAGAGGGCTGGTCACGTTGAACGTTCCTTGGATCGAAGGTGGGCAGCGGCGTCAGTCGCCGTGCGAAAGGATCTGGAAGCCACGATGCAGTTCGGCATCGCGCGCCTTCTCGAAGGCGTGGCGGGCTTCGTCGGCCTGCAGGAACAGCTCGCGGCGCAGCTGCGAGCGGCCACCGACGCGGCCGCTTTCGCGCAGCAGCTCCCAGCCGCCGAAAAGATCCGGCTGCAGGCTCAGGCGCAGGAACCGCGGTGCCTGCGCACCGGCCTCGGGATGTTGCAGGTAGACATGCATGGCGCGATTGTAGCGGGGCCAGGGTGACCCCGGCCGCAACGCGGTAGCGCCGGGCCATGCCCGGCGGACGCTCAGGAAACCCGGGTAGCGCCGGGCCATGCCCGGCGAACGCGGAAGCGATCAACCCTGGCCCAGCACCTTCAATACCGCTGCTTCATCCACGTCCGGCACCACCTCGGCCCGACCCATGCCGCGCCAGAGCACCAGGCGCAGTCGACCGGCCACGTTCTTCTTGTCCAGCCGCATGCGGCCGAGCAGGGCCTGCGGATCCAGGCCGGCCGGGATCGCGACCGGCAGCCCGAGCCTTTCCAGCAGCGCCTGCAGGCGCGCGCGGTCGGCATCGTCGGCCAGGCCGAGATCGGTGGACAGCCTGGCCGCCAGCACCATGCCCACTGCCACCGCCTCGCCATGGTTCAGCGCATCGCGGCCCGGCGCCGAATAGCCCTGTTCGGTTTCGATGGCATGGCCGAAGGTGTGGCCGAGGTTCAGCAGGGCACGCTCCCCCTTCTCGAACGGATCGCGCTCGACGATGGCGGCCTTGTGCCTGCAGCTGCGGGCGATGGCTTCGGCCAGCACCGCGTCCTCGCCAGCGGACAGCGCGTCGGCGTGGTGCTGCAGCCAGTCGAAGAAATCCGCATCGCCCAGTGCGCCGTACTTCACCACTTCGGCCAGCCCCGCGCGCAGCTCGCGCGGCGGCAGGGTGGCCAGCACCGCGGTATCGGCCACCACCGCGCGCGGCGGATGGAAGGCACCGACCAGATTCTTGCCGGCAGGAATGTCCACGGCAGTCTTGCCGCCCACCGACGAATCGACCATCGCCAGCAGCGTGGTCGGCAGCTGCACGCAGTCGATGCCCCGCATCCAGCAGGCTGCGGCGAAGCCGGCCAGGTCGCCGACGACACCCCCACCGAGCGCGAACACACAGGCATCGCGGGTGGCGCCCAGGGCTGCCAGCGCTTCAATGGCGCGGCCGAATTCAGCCAGGGTCTTGGAGGCTTCGCCGGCGGCCAGCACGTGTTCGCCGACGACCAGGTCCGGACGCGTGGCCAGCAGGGTCTGCTTCAGCCGCGCCAGGTACAGCGGGGCGACGTCGCTGTCGCTGAGCAGCAGGACGTGGCGCCCCCGCACGTGGCGGGCGAGGGCAGGGCCATTGCTCTGGACGCCGGCGCCGATGGAGATGGTGTAAGGGCGGTCACCGCCAACGGCGACCTGCAGCGGAGTGGGGGAAGTCATGCGATCAGGTCCTGGCGCTGCCATTGCGCGGCGAGCTTGACGACCAGCTGGGCGGTGGCGTCGGCAGCGGTGTACGGGTCGGTATCAAGGGTGAGGTCGGCCAGTTCGCGGTACAGCGGATCGCGATGGGCGGCCAGGTCATGCAGCACCTGCTCGCGGTCGGGGCGCTGCAGCAACGGCCGGGCCTTGTCGCGGGCCAGCCGTTCCAGTTGCGCGGTCACGCTGACGCGCAGGTAGACCACGAAGCCACGGCGGGCGATCAATGCCCGGTTGTCCGGGTCCAGTACCGCTCCGCCGCCGGTCGAGACCAGTTGGCCGTGGCCCTGCAGGAGGCGGGCCAGCGCGTCGCGCTCGAGGCTGCGGAAGCCGGTTTCGCCGGAGTGCTCGAAGATCGTGGGAATGCTGGCTCCGGCGGCGTCGACGATGGACTGGTCGACATCGACGAAGTCCAGCGTGAAGCGCTCGGCGAGGCGGCGGCCGATGCAGGTTTTGCCGGCGCCCATCGGGCCGATCAGGATCAGGTTCGGAGCAGGATTCATGCGCCCTGATGCTAACACCTCCGTGCCCCGGCCTTTACGTCCTTCACGTCAGGGTGGGACTTCCTGCGGGGATTCCCGCGTTCAACGGAGTACAGGCCATGTCGGTTGCCAAGGTCATCGAAATCACCGCCTCTTCGCCCACGAGCGTGGAGGATGCCGTGCGCAGCGGCCTGAAGAAGGTCTCCGGAACCGTGAAGGGCATCCAGGGGGCCTGGATCAACGAGACCAAGGTGGTCACCAATGGCAGCGGTGAGATCACCGAGTGGCGGGTCAATCTGCGGGTGACCTTCCTGGTGGAATGAGGGGCCTCAGCGCAGTGCCTGTACCTGGCGGTGCGCATCCAGCACCACCACCCGGTCGGCGAGGGCCGGCAGTGCATGCAGTGCCTGCCGGCTGACCCGCTCGAAGTACTGCACGAAGCGCTCCAGCTGCGGCCGGCTCATGCCATGCCGGCCGGGCTGGGCCGCCTGCAGGCTCTGCTCCTGCTGCCAGCGCCAGCGCGGTACTACCGAGAAGTCCGGCGGCTGCAGGAACCACAGGCGGTCACAGCGTTGCCACAATGCCGGGTAGTCGCGGCCCAGGGCCTGGTTGCACCAGTGGCGCCAGCGGCCATCGCTGTCGGCATCACGTTCAAGGGCGTTCAACGGCTGAGCCAGTTCGGATTCGTCCTGCGCCGGTGTGCCCAGGAACCAGCCTTCGAACACCAGCAGGTCCAGCGGCTTTTCCAGCCGTGGCCACTGCGCCTGTGGCAGGCGCTCGTCGGCCAGCTTGTCGAAGCGCGGCAGCGCCAGTGGTTCGCGCGCGGCGGCGGCATCGAGCAGCGCGTGGACCAGCGGCAGGTCGTGGGTGCCCGGCGGCCCCCGGGTGATCAACAGCGGATGGACCTGGCGTGCCAGCCGCTGCCGTTGCGCGCGCGTCAGATAGACATCATCGATGGACAGCGTCGCGGCGTTCAGGCCCCGGTTCCGGGCGCGCGCCACCACCTGCTCGGCCAGCGTCGATTTGCCGCTCCCCTGCAGCCCGCTGATCGCCAATACTGGAACCGCCGCGCCGCTGCCCAGCGCATCATCCAGTGCCTGCTCGGCCAATGTTTCGGGAAATCCTTTCACCTGGGGCATATACGCAGCAGCGACCATGCCGCCACAATAGATCAATCCGTGTGAGAAGAACGCAATCATGAGCGACCTGTACGCCGAAGCCCTGTCCACGTTTGCGGCCCTGTTCGACGAGGCCAAACAGAGCCGCGAGGTCGAGCCGAACGCGATGACCTTGGCCAGTGCCGACCTGCACGGTCGTCCATCGGCGCGCACCGTGCTGCTGAAGGCCTTCGATGAGCGTGGCTTCGTGTTCTATACCCACCTGGACAGCCACAAGGGCCAGGAGCTGCGGGCCAATCCGCAGGCGGCCCTGCTGTTCCTGTGGCGCAGCCTGCGCGAGGCCGGCATCCAGGTGCGCATCGAAGGCCGTGTCGAACAGGTGGCCGATGCGGAAGCAGACGCCTATTTCGCCAGCCGTCCGCGCATGAGCCAGATCGGCGCGTGGGCCTCGCAGCAGTCGAAGACGCTTGCAACGCGCGAAGAGTTCGATGCGCGCGTGGCCGAGGTCGAGGCACGTTTCGAGGGCAAGGACGTGCCGCGTCCGGACGGCTGGAGTGGCCTGCGCGTGGTGCCCGACCGCATCGAGTTCTGGTACGGCGCGCAGTTCCGCCTGCACGAGCGGTGGTGCTATGAAGCCGGCGCCGAGGGGCGCTGGAGCAAGCGCCTATTGTATCCGTGAGCGGCTGCGCTGCCACGATCCGCCAGGCCACACCGGCCGATGCCGCTGCATGGTCGCGGCTGCGCGTGGGCCTGTGGCCCGACGCCGATGATCCGCTGGAGGAGCTGGCGCAATCGCTGGCCGATCCGGAAGGTGCGGTGTTCCTGGCGTGCGCGGCTGATGGTGAGGCGGTCGGTTTCGCCGAGGTACGCCTGCGCCACGACTATGTGAACGGCACCGGTTCCTCGCCGGTCGGGTTCCTGGAAGGCTGGTATGTAACGCCGCAGTGGCAGGGCCGCGCTGTCGGCCGTGCCCTGCTGGCGGAAGTGCAGGCGTGGACGCGGGACGCGGGCTGCAGCGAGCTGGCCTCGGACAGCCGCCTGGAGGACGTAGAGGCGCACGCGGCACACCGCGCCTGTGGCTTTGTAGAGACCGAGCGGGTGGTCTATTTCCGCATGCCGCTGGACGCGGCCACGCGGGGGTAGTGCCAACCTTGGCTGGCGGCGCGCCGCGCGGTCCGCGCTGCGCCTGCCTACATTCCTTCCGCGCGCAGCCAGCGCCACAAGGTGGTGCGTGATACGCCGAGCACCTGGGCCATGCCTTCGCGGTCATTGCGGTGTTCCTGCAGCAGCGCCTGCAGCTGGGCCCGTGCCGGGCGCCTGCCATTGCTTTCCAGCCGCAGGGACGGGGTGCTTTCGCGCGCCAGTTCCGGCGCGAGCTGCAGCAGGCGCCCAGCGTCGATCATCCCGTCTGCCGGCTGCCAGTGGATGCGCAGGCGGTCGACCAGATTGCGCAGTTCTCTCACATTGCCCGGCCAGTCGGCGGCACCCAGCACTGCCATCGCGTCCTGGTCCAGGGGGGCGTCGATACCGCGCAGCTGGCGGAAGAAGTGCCGGGTCAGCAGCGGGATGTCAGCGCGCCGGGCACGCAGCGGGGGCAGTGCGATGCGCAGTGCCGCCAGCCGGTAGTAGAGGTCGCGCCTGAAGCTGCCGGCAGCTGCGCGATGCTCCAGCGACTGCAGCGTCGCGGCCACCACCCGCAGGTCCACGGGTGTTGGTTCGGTGGCGCCGACGCGCAGCACTTCACGTTCTTCCAGCACGCGCAGCAGGCGGGTCTGCAGCGGCAAGGGCAGCTCGCCGATCTCGTCAAGGAACAGTGTGCCGCCATCGGCCGCTTCGACCAGGCCGACCCGGCCGCCACGACGTGCGCCCGTGAAGGCGCCATCGCTGTAGCCGAACAGTTCGGCTTCCAGCAGCGATTCGCTGATCGCGCCGCAGTTCAGCGCGACGAAACGACCGCGCCGGCCGCTGGCGGCGTGCAGTTGCCGTGCCACCAGTTCCTTGCCGGTACCGGTCTCGCCGGTGACCAGCACGGTGCTGTCGTGCGGTGCATAGAGCGCGATCTGTGCGCGCACCTGCGCCATCGCCTCGCTGTCGCCGAGCAGCGCGTATGCATCGCCGCGCGGGGCGGCACTGCGCCGCGTGGTGGGGCGTGGACCCACCGAGCGTGCCAAGGTCTGGGTCAGTTCCAGCGCATGCTCGAAGGCCTGCCGTACCGAGTCGGCCGAATACAGCAGCACGCCCGGCAGCCCGGCCTGCTCGGCATGGTCGATGGCCATCCCGGTGCCGACGATCACTTCGATGCCGTTGGCACGCAGATCGGCGATGCAGTCGCGCGCATCTTCGCGGGTGACGAAGCGGCGGTGCTCGATATCCAGGCCGAAGCTCTGCTGGAAGCCGCTGAACACCGGCACGTCGCTGGCATGGGTGACCAGGCCGATGCGTGCGGCGATGCGGCGCGCGCGCGCCAGAGCCTCCATCAGGTCGAAGCCGTTGGCCTGGATCGGCACCAGCGGCAGGTCGAGCCGACTGCGCAGCCAGGCCGCGTTCGAGCCACCGGCAATCACCACGTCGCAGTGCTCGCGGCGCAGGCGTTGGCCGATCACCTCCACTGCCTCTTCGAAGCCGAGGTTGATCTGCTCGATGCGCGCGCGGCGGTCGAACTCGGGAATGACGTCACCCAGCAGGCCGGTCAGCCGCGAAACGCTGACCGTCCAGATCACCGGGCGACCGGGGTCGGCATCGGCATGGCGCAGGGGCGAGCGGGGCAGGTACATGGGGCGGACACCGGCACGGGAGTGTTTCATGATACATCTGTTTCAATGTTTCATATGTTTCATGGCTGTCAGCCGATCATGCCTTTGAAATCAATCGCTTGCAGCTTGGCATGGTGCTTGCGCCTGTCCACCTGTTCCTCAACATGGATTGCCGCATGACCGCTTCCGCCCCTTCTTCCGCCGGTGCCCGCTTCCGCGAGGCTCTGGCCGCCGAATCGCCGCTGCAGGTGATCGGTGCGATCAACGCCAACCACGCCCTGCTGGCCAAGCGCGCCGGCTTCCGCGCCATCTACCTGTCCGGCGGTGGTGTTGCCGCAGGCTCGCTGGGCCTGCCGGACCTGGGCATCAACACCCTGGAAGACGTGCTGGTGGACGTGCGCCGCATCACCGACGTCTGCGACCTGCCGCTGATGGTGGACATCGATACCGGCTTCGGACCCAGCGCGTTCAACATCGCGCGCACCGTGAAGTCGCTGATCAAGGCCGGCGCGGCCGCCTGCCACATCGAGGACCAGGTGGGCGCCAAGCGCTGTGGTCACCGTCCCGGCAAGGAGATCGTTTCGCAGGGTGAGATGGTCGACCGCGTGAAGGCCGCCGCTGATGCAAAGACCGATCCGGATTTCTTCCTGATCGCACGCACCGATGCCATCCAGGTGGACGGCGTGGACAAGGCCATCGAGCGCGCCATCGCCTGTGTCGAAGCGGGCGCTGATGGCATCTTCGCCGAGGCTGCCTACGATCTGGATACCTACCGCCGCTTCGTCGATGCAGTGAAGGTGCCGGTGCTGGCCAACATCACCGAATTCGGTGCGACGCCGCTGTTCAGCCGCGACGAGCTGGCCTCGGCCGGGGTCGCCATCCAGCTGTTCCCGCTGTCGGCGTTCCGCGCGGCGAACAAGGCGGCGGAGAACGTCTACCAGGCGGTGCGCCGCGACGGTCACCAGCGCAGCGTGGTCGACGCCATGCAGACCCGCGAAGAACTGTACGACCGCATCGGCTACCACGCGTTCGAGCAGCAGCTCGACGCACTGTTCGCCGCCAAGAAATAAGCAGTACCCTGCACCATCAAGTTTTCGGAGGGAAACATGAACGATACGACCGCAACCCCGACCTTCAAGCCGAAGAAATCCGTCGCCCTGTCCGGCACTGCCGCCGGCAACACCGCGCTGTGCAGCGTCGGTCGCAGCGGCAATGACCTGCACTACCGTGGCTACGACATCCTGGATCTGGCCAACACCAGCGAATTCGAGGAAATCGCGTACCTGCTGGTGCACGGCAAGCTGCCGACCCGCGCCGAGCTGGTTTCGTACAAGGCCAAGCTGAAGTCGCTGCGTGGCATCCCGGCCGCGGTGAAAGCCGCGCTGGAAGAACTGCCGCCGTCGGCACACCCGATGGATGTGATGCGCACCGGCGTGTCGGTGCTCGGCTGCGTGGCGCCGGAAAAGGATGACCACAACCATCCGGGTGCACGCGACATCGCCGACAAGCTGATGGCCTGCCTCGGCTCGATGCTGCTGTACTGGTACCACTGGAGCCACAACGGCCGCGCCATCGACGTGGAAACCGATGACGATTCCATCGGTGGCCACTTCCTGCACCTGCTGCATGGCGAGAAGCCACAGGATTCGTGGGTGAAGGCGATGCACACCTCGCTGATCCTGTACGCAGAGCACGAGTTCAATGCGTCCACCTTCACCTGCCGTGTCATCGCCGGTACCGGCAGCGACATGTACAGTGCGATCTGCGGTGGCATCGGCGCGCTGCGCGGCCCCAAGCACGGCGGTGCCAATGAAGTGGCCTTCGAGGTGCAGAAGCGCTACGACAGCCCGGATGAGGCCGAAGAGGACATCAAGGCCCGCGTCGAGCGCAAGGAAGTGGTGATCGGCTTCGGCCACCCGGTGTACACCGTGTCCGACCCGCGCAACAAGGTGATCAAGGACGTCGCCCGTGAGCTGTCCGAAGAACAGTCGAGCATGAAGATGTACGACATCGCCGAGCGCCTGGAGACGGTGATGTGGGACATCAAGAAAATGTTCCCGAACCTGGACTGGTTCAGCGCCGTCAGCTACCACATGATGGGCGTGCCGACCGCGATGTTCACCCCGCTGTTCGTCATCGCCCGCACCGCCGGCTGGAGCGCGCACATCGTCGAGCAGCGCATCGACGGCAAGATCATCCGTCCGAGCGCGAACTACATCGGCCCGGAAGATCGCGAGTTCGTGGCCATCGACAAGCGCGCCTGACCGCCGCGTGATCCATCCATCCGGTCGGCCAGGTGCCGGCCGGATGCCTTCATTGCCGCTCGCCGGCATCCGGCCCGCCCCAAGCATTCCGCCAGCCCATGAATACCGATTACCGCAAGACCCTCCCCGGCACCCCGCTGGACTACTTCGATGCGCGCGCTGCGGTCGATGCGATCCAGCCCGGCGCCTACGCCACGCTGCCGTATGTCTCGCGCGTGCTGGCCGAGAACCTGGTACGGCGTTGCGATCCGGCGATGCTCACCGCCTCGCTGACGCAGCTGATCGAACGTCGCCGCGACCTGGATTTTCCCTGGTTCCCGGCGCGCGTGGTGTGCCATGACATTCTCGGTCAGACCGCGCTGGTGGATCTCGCCGGCCTGCGCGATGCGATCGCCGACAAGGGCGGCGATCCGGCCAAGGTCAACCCGGTGGTGCCGGTACAGCTGATCGTTGATCACTCGCTGGCGGTGGAGTGCGGTGGTTTCGATCCGCAGGCATTCGAGAAGAACCGCGCCATCGAGGATCGCCGCAACGAGGATCGCTTCCATTTCATCGACTGGACCAAGCGGGCGTTCCAGAACGTGGATGTGATTCCGCCGGGCAACGGCATCATGCACCAGATCAACCTGGAGAAGATGTCGCCGGTGATCTACGTGCAGGACGGCGTGGCCTTCCCGGATACCTGCGTGGGCACCGACAGCCATACCCCGCACGTTGATGCGCTGGGCGTGATCGCCATCGGTGTCGGCGGCCTGGAGGCCGAGAACGTGATGCTCGGCCGCGCGTCGTGGATGCGCCTGCCCGACATCATCGGCGTGGAACTGACCGGTCGGCCGCAGCCAGGGATCACCGCCACCGACGTGGTGCTGGCCCTGACCGAGTTCCTGCGCAAGGAACGCGTGGTGGGCGCCTGGCTTGAATTCTTCGGCGAGGGTGCGGCCGCGCTGACCATCGGTGACCGTGCCACCATCTCCAACATGTGCCCGGAATACGGCGCGACCGCGGCGATGTTCTACATCGACGGGCAGACCATCGATTACCTGCGCCTGACCGGTCGCGAGGAATCGCAGGTGGCGCTGGTGGAGAACTACGCACGCAGCACCGGTCTGTGGGCCGATACGCTGGCCACGGCGCAGTACGAGCGCGTGCTGCGCTTCGACCTGTCCAGCGTGGTCCGCAACATGGCGGGCCCGAGCAATCCGCATCGCCGCCTGCCGGTGGCCGAGCTGGCCGAGCGCGGCATCGCCGACGCAGCCAAGCTCGATGCCGGCAAGGCCGAGCAGCTGCGGGGCCTGATGCCTGATGGCGCGGTGATCATCGCCGCCATTACCAGCTGCACCAACACCTCCAACCCGCGCAACGTGATCGCCGCCGGCCTGCTGGCGCGCAAGGCCAACGAGCGCGGCCTGCTGCGCAAGCCGTGGGTCAAGTCGTCGCTGGCCCCGGGTTCAAAGGCGGTGCAGCTGTATCTGGAAGAGGCCGGCCTGCTGCCGGAGCTGGAAAAGCTCGGCTTCGGCATCGTCGCGTTCGCCTGCACCACGTGCAACGGCATGAGCGGTGCGCTGGATCCGGCGATCCAGCAGGAAATCATCGACCGCGACCTGTATGCCACCGCCGTGCTGTCGGGTAACCGCAACTTCGATGGCCGCATCCATCCTTACGCAAAGCAGGCCTTCCTGGCATCGCCGCCACTGGTGATCGCCTATGCCATTGCCGGCACCATGCGCTTCGACATCGAGAAGGACGTGCTTGGCGTGGACGCCGACGGCAACGAGGTGCGCCTGAAGGACATCTGGCCGAGCGATGCCGAGATCGATGCAGTGGTGAAGGCGGCGGTGAAGCCCGAGCAGTTCCGCAGCGTCTACAACCCGATGTTCAACGTGCGCGTGGAGCAGGGGGCGGCGGTCAGTCCGGTGTATGACTGGCGCCCGCAGAGCACCTACATCCGCCGCCCGCCGTACTGGGAGGGGGCGCTGGCCGGTGAACGCACGCTGGCGGGCATGCGCGCGCTGGCGGTGCTGCCGGACAACATCACCACCGACCACCTGTCGCCGTCCAACGCAATCCTGGCCTCCAGTGCCGCCGGCGAATACCTGGCGAAGATGGGCCTGCCGGAAGAGGACTTCAATTCCTACGCAACCCACCGCGGCGACCACCTGACGGCGCAGCGCGCCACCTTCGCCAACCCGAAACTGTTCAACGAGATGGTGCGCAACGACGACGGCAGCGTGAAGCAGGGCTCGCTGGCGCGGGTGGAGCCGGAGGGCAAGGTGATGCGCATGTGGGAGGCGATCGAGACCTACATGGAGCGCAAGCAGCCGCTGATCATCATCGCCGGTGCCGACTACGGCCAGGGCAGCTCGCGTGACTGGGCGGCGAAGGGCGTGCGCCTGGCCGGCGTGGAAGCGATCGCGGCGGAAGGCTTCGAGCGCATCCACCGCACCAACCTGATCGGCATGGGCGTGCTGCCGCTGGAGTTCAAGCCGGGCACCACCCGGCTGACCCTGGGCATCGACGGTACCGAGACCTTCGACGTGGTGGGCGAGCGCACGCCGCGCGCCGACCTGACCCTGGTCATCCACCGCCGCGATGGGCAGGACATCATCGTGCCGGTCACCTGTCGCCTGGACAGCGACGAGGAAGTTGCGATCTACGAAGCGGGCGGTGTACTGCAGCGCTTCGCCCAGGATTTCCTCGAAGGTGCCCGGGTGGCATGAGACAACCGACGGCCCGGCAACGGGCCGTCTTTCATTGCAAGGAACCGTTCCATGAGCTTTCTTCCGCAACTCCGCATTGCCGCCACCTACATGCGCGGTGGCACCAGCAAGGGCGTGTTCTTCCGCCTGCAGGACCTGCCCGCAGCCGCACAGGTGCCGGGCCCGGCACGTGATGCGCTGCTGATGCGCGTGATCGGGTCGCCCGATCCCTATGGCAAGCACACCGATGGCATGGGCGGGGCCACGTCCAGCACCAGCAAGTGCGTGATCATCTCCAGTGCGTCCGTGCCCGATCACGATGTGGACTATCTGTACGGCCAGGTTTCGATCGACACCGCGTTCGTCGACTGGAGCGGCAACTGTGGCAACCTCAGCACTGCGGTGGGTCCGTTCGCCATCGCCAACGGCCTGATCGATCCGGCCCGGGTGCCGCGCGACGGCCTGTGCACCGTGCGCATCTGGCAAGCCAACATCGGCAAGACCATCATCGCCCACGTGCCGATGCGCAATGGCGAGGTGCAGGAGATCGGTGATTTCGAGCTGGATGGCGTGACCTTCCCGGCCGCCGAGATCCAGCTTGAGTTCATAGATCCCTCCGATGATGGCGACGCGGGCGCGATGTTCCCGACCGGCAACCTGGTCGATACCCTGGATGTGCCGGGCGTGGGCAGTTTCGAGGTGACGATGATCACCGCCGGCATCCCGACCATCTTCCTCAATGCGGCCGATCTGGGCTACAGCGGTACCGAGCTGCAGCCGGCGATCAACGACGACAAGGCTGCCCTGCAGAAGTTCGAGAGCATCCGTGCACACGGTGCGCTGCGCATGGGCCTGATCTCGACGCTGGAAGAGGCGGCGACCCGCCAGCACACGCCGAAAGTGGCGTTCGTGGCACCGGCACAGGACTATGTATCGTCCAGCGGCAAGGCAATCCCGGCATCGGCCATCGATCTGCATGCGCGTGCGCTGTCGATGGGCAAGCTGCACCACGCGATGATGGGCACTGCCGCTGTGGCGATCGGTACCGCTGCTGCGATTCCGGGCACGCTGGTCAACCGTGCCGCCGGCGGTGGCCAGCGCGAGGGGGTGACCTTCGGGCATCCGTCCGGCACGCTGCGCGTGGGCGCCCAGGCCGGTCTCGTTGACGGCCAGTGGACAGTGACCAAGGCCATCATGAGCCGCAGCGCCCGTGTATTGATGGAAGGCAGCGTGCGGGTACCGGCCGACACCTTGTAACGCGGGACCATGGCGGTAGCGCCGGGCCATGCCCGGCGAGCGCGGCAGGGCCCGCCCATGAACCGCCGGGCGTGGTCCGGCGTCAGCGGAGAACAGACGATGTCCGACAGCCACACCCCGTCCAACGAACGTGCCGCGTGGGATGCGCTGCTGGAGGACATCGTCGATTACGTGCGCGACGTGCGCATCGACTCGCCACTGGCATTCCAGACCGCGCATTACTGCCTGCTGGATACCCTCGGTTGCGGCCTGGAAGCGCTGTCCTTCCCGGCCTGCAGTAAGCTGCTCGGGCCCCTGGTGCCGGGCATCAGCGTGACCAACGGCGCGCGCGTGCCGGGAACGCACTACGTGCTGGATCCGGTGCAGGCGGCGTTCAATATCGGCGCGATGGTGCGCTGGCTCGACTTCAACGACACCTGGCTGGCCGCCGAGTGGGGTCATCCGTCGGATAATCTCGGCGGCATCCTGGCCGTCTGCGATTGGCTGGGCCGCAATGCCGCGGCCCTGCGTCGTCCACCGCCGACCGTGCACGATGTGCTGGTGGCGATGATCAAGGCGCACGAGATCCAGGGCGTGCTGGCCCTGGAGAATTCCTTCAACCGGGTCGGGCTGGACCACGTGGTGCTGGTGAAGGTCGCCACCACCGCCGTGGTCGCCCGCCTGCTTGGGCTGGATCGCGAGCGCATGCTCAATGCGCTGTCGCTGGCCTGGGTCGATGGCCAGGCGCTGCGGACCTACCGGCATGCGCCCAACACCGGTTCGCGCAAGAGCTGGGCCGCCGGCGATGCCACCAGTCGCGGCGTGCGCCTGGCGCTGATGGCGGCCAGCGGCGAGATGGGGTATCCCAGCGTGTTGAGCGCTCCCACCTGGGGCTTCGAAGCGGTCTCCATGCATGGTCAGGCGGTGACGCTGGGGCGGCCGCTGGGCAGCTACGTGATGGAGAACGTGCTGTTCAAGATCAGTTTTCCCGCCGAGTTCCACGGCCAGACCGCAGTGGAGGCCGCGGTCGCGCTGCACGCGCAGCTGCGGGCAGGCGGGCGCAGCGTCGATGACATCGCGCATATCGCCATCCGCACGCAGGAGGCCTGCATCCGCATCATCGACAAGCGCGGCCCGCTGCACAATCCGGCCGACCGCGACCACTGCGTGCAGTACATGGTCGCCATCGCGCTGCTGCATGGGCGGCTGGTGGCTGAGGACTACGAGGACGATGTCGCTGCTGACCCCCGCATCGATGCGCTGCGCGCGCGAATGACCTGCCACGAAGACCCGCAGCTCAGCGCGGATTACCTGGACCCGGACAAGCGCAGCATCGCCAACGGCCTGACCGTCCGCTTCAACGACGGCAGCGAACTGCCGGAGGTCCTGGTCGAGTACCCGCTCGGCCACGCCCGGCGACGCGACGAGGGCATGCCCCTGTTGATGGACAAGTTCCGGCGGCATCTGGCCCATCGGTTCCCCACCACCCAGCAGCAGCGCATCCTGGCGGCCTCGCTGGACCCGGTGGCGCTGGCGGCCATGCCGGTGACCGACTACGTGGATCTGTACCGGCCGGGGTAGGGCGCGCCTTGGTAGGTGCCAACCTTGGTTGGCACGGGCCCAACGCCAACCAAGGTTGGCCGCTACCGGGACCGCCGGGCATGGCCCGGTGCTACCGTTCCGATGTATTCCTGCCGGATCGGCGCCAACACCTTGACGCGGCGCGCCTATAATGGCCGCCTCGATCAAGGAGTGACGACATGAGCGGTCCGGCACGGCGCAAGCGGTGGGGATGGGCGGCGGCGGTACTGGCAGGAGGCCTGTTGCTGGGTCTGGCCGGTTGCCGCAACGACAGCGGGCAGCTGCCCAAGGCCAGTGGCGAGGCCATTGCCACCCAGGCCGAGCAGGTGAAGGATTTCACCCTGCTGCGCGCCTACCCGGACCAGAAGAATGACGGCCTGTCGCTGGCGCTGGAGTTCTCGCGCCCGCTGGTCGGCACGCAGGATTTCGACACGCTGGTGCGCTTCGAGGAGAAGGTCGGCACCGACGACAGCAGCTGGACCCTGTCCGATGACGGACTGACCCTGCGCTATCCGTTCGTCGAAGCCGGCAAGGAGTTCAGCCTGGTGGTATCGCCGGACCTGCTGGCCGCCGATGGCAGCCGGCTGGGCAAGGAGCTGAAGCAGAAGGTGTTCAGTGGCGAATTGAAGCCGGTGGCCGGCTTCGCCTCGCAGGGCAGCGTGCTGCCGGCCAAGGACAGCCGCGGCCTGCCGGTTGTCTCCGTGAATGTTCCCGAGGTCGACGTCGAATTCCTGCGCGTGCGCGAGAAGGATCTGCCGACCTTCTTCAGCCAGTACCAGCGCGGCGGCCGTCGTGGCAGCTGGGAACTGAGCAGCGACTACGAGCGCAGCCCGATCAATGCGTTGGCCGAGCCGGTCTACGTCAACCGCTTCATCCTCGGCGGCAAGCAGAACGAGCGGGTGCTGACCTACCTGCCAACCCAGGACATCAAGGAGCTGCAGGAGCCGGGCCTGTACTTCGCACTGCTCAAGCGCACGGGCGATTACGAGGGCGAGTTCGACACCGCGTTCTTCTCGGTCAGCGACATCGGCCTGCACACGCGCGCCTACAAGGACAAGCTGTTCGTCCACACCGCCGGACTGAAGGACGGAGCACCGCTGAAGAACGTCGAGCTGCGCGTGCTCGACGGCAAAGGCGAGGTGGTGCTCAAGGGCAGTACCGATGGCAACGGCAATGCGCTGCTGAACTACACGCTCGACGCCACCCACGTGCTGGTGGCCAGCAGTGGTCGCGACACCAGCTTCCTGCCCTTCAACCAGCCGGCCCTGGACCTGAGCGAGTTTGCCGTTGCCGGTCGTGACAATGCCTGGTTCGATGTCTACGCATGGTCCGGCCGCGACCTCTATCGGCCGGGCGAGACCGTGCGCCTGTCCGCGCTGCTGCGCGACAATGATGGCAAGCCGGTCAAGTCGCAGCCGGTGTTCCTGCGCCTGAAGCAGCCCGACGGCAAGACCTTCCGCGAGACCCGCCTGCAGCCGGGCGAGCAGGGCTACATCGCCTTCGAGCAGGTCATCCCGGCCGAGGCGCCGACAGGACGCTGGCAGGTGGAGTTCCGTACCGATCCGGCCAGCAAGGAAGCGATCCAGGGCATGACCCTGCGCATCGAAGAGTTCCTGCCCGAACGGATGAAGCTGGACCTGGACAGCCCGCAGAAGACGCTCAAGCCGGGTGAAGATCTTCGTCTGCAGGCCGATGGCGCGTATCTGTACGGCGCGCCGGCTGACGGCAACCGCTTCACCGCGCGCCTGGCCGTGGCAGCCGAACAGCAGCCGGTCGAGGGATTGCCGGGCTACTTCTTCGGCGACCCGACCCTGCAGCTGCCGCGCGAGGCCAAGGACGTGATCGACACGACGCTGCCGGCCAACGGCCAGCTGCGCGAGGACGTGACGCTGCCGGAAGAAGCGGCCAAGGCCAAGGCGCCGATCGCGGTGGTGCTGTCCGGCAGCCTGTACGAGACCGGTGGGCGGACCGTGACCCGCACCCTGAAGCGGGTGATGTGGCCGGCCAATGCACTGGTCGGCGTGCGTCCGCTGTTCAACCCCGACGATGGTGCCGACTCCAACAGCAACGCACGCTTCGAACTGGTGCGCGTGGACGCGGCCGGCCGGCCGCAGCCGGCCAAGGGCCTGAAGATCACCCTGGTGCGCGAGCTGCGTGACTATCACTGGACCTTCAACGACAACCGTTGGGACTACGATTTCACCCGTCGGTTCGAGAACAAGGAAACCCGCACGGTCGATGCCGGCAGCAGCGCGGTGGCGTTCGATGTCCCGGTCGAGTGGGGCGAGTACCGGGTGGACGTGTTCGATCCGGGCACCGGCCTGACCAGCCGCTATCCGTTCCGTGCCGGCTGGAGCTGGGGCGATGACAATCGCGGTCTCGATGCGCGTCCGGACAAGGTCAAGCTGGGCCTGGACAAGACCGGCTACAAGGCGGGCGATACGCTGCAGGTGACGGTGACGCCGCCGCATGCCGGCAAGGGCATCCTGATGGTCGAGACCGATCGCATGCTGTACGTGCAGGACATCGACGCCAAACCCGGTGCCACCTTCAACATCCCGGTCACCGCTGACTGGGAGCGCCACGATGTCTACATCACCGCGCTGGTGTTCCGGGGCGGCAGTGCGCCGAGCAAGATCACCCCGGCGCGCGCTGTCGGCGTGGTGCACGTACCGATGGACCGCAGGGGCCGCACCGTGGCCGTCGGCCTGGTGGCGCCGAAGCAGATGCGCCCGGAACAGGATCTGCCGGTGACGGTCAGCGCACCGCAGCTGGCCGGCAAGGCTGCGCACGTCACCGTGTCGGCGGTGGATGTGGGCATCCTCAACATCACCCGTTTCCCCGTGCCCGATGCCGGCGCGCACTTCTTCGCCCAGCGCCGCCTCGGCATCGATGCCTATGACATCTACAGCCGGGTGATCGAGAGCTTCGACGGCGGCGCCGGCAAGCTGAAGTTCGGCGGTGACATGGCGCTGCAGTCCCTGCCTCAGGCCAAGCGGCCGACCGCGCGCGTGCAGACCGTGGATCTGTTCTCCGGCCCGGTACAGCTTGATGCCAAGGGCAATGCCCGCATCCGCCTCAAGGTGCCGGACTTCAACGGCACGCTGCGCGTGTCGGCGCTGGTGTACAGCGATGACCAGTACGGCAAGCGCGACGTGGAAACGGTGGTGCGCGCACCGATCCTGGCCGAGGCCAGCATGCCGCGCGTGCTCGCCCCGGGCGACCGCAGCACCGTGACGCTGGACGTGCAGAACTTCACCGGCAAGCCCGGCCAGTTCAACGTGCGCGTGGACAGCGAGGGACCGCTGGCCCTTGGCGAGGGCAGCCGCAGCGTGCAGCTCAACGCCGATGCGAAGACCACGCTGAGCTTCCCGCTGTCGGCACGCGAAGGCCACAGCGTGGCCAAGGTGCGGGTGCGTGTGGAAGGCAATGGCTTCAAGGCCGACCGCCGCTACGACCTGCCGGTGCGTGCGGCATGGCCGCAGGTGCTGCGCTCGCAGGTACGCACGCTCGACCCGCTGGCGGCGGTCAGCCTCGACAGCGGTCTGGCCGATGGCCTGATGTCCGAGTCGGTCAATGCGCGCCTGCTGGTCAGCCCGCTGCCCCCGATTCCGTTTGCCAGTGCTCTGCAGGGCGCGCTGAATTACCCGTATGGCTGCGCCGAGCAGACCACCAGCAAGGGCTACGCTGCGCTGATCCTGGATCAGGCCACGTCGTCGATGCTCGGCGCAGACGGCCTGGATGCCAAGACCCGCCGCGAACGCATGGAGGGCGCGTTCGGCCGCCTGGCGTCGATGCAGGTGGCCAACGGCAACTTCTCGATGTGGGGCGACGATGGTTATGTGAACCCGTGGCTGACCCCGTACATCGCCGAGTTCCTGCTTGATGCCCGGGATGCCGGCTTCGCCGTACCGGACAACGTGCTGCAGAAGGCACTGAACCGTCTCAGCGAGGATCTGCTGTCCGGCGGCAACCCGTTCTACGGGCAGGACGAGCGCGAGAAACTGAAGTTCGCCAACCAGGCGTATTCCGGCTACGTGCTGGCCCGGGTCAACCGTGCGCCGCTGGGTACGCTGCGCACGCTGTACGACAACGAGCGCAGCAAGGCGGTTGGCGGCCTGTCGCTGGTCCACCTGGGCGTGGCGCTGTCGCTGCAGGGCGACGCCAAGCGAGGCCAGGCCGCGTTGGAAGCTGCCTTCGCCAAGTCCAGCAGCGAGCGCCCGTCGTACTTCGGCGACTACGGCAGCGCGATCCGTGATGATGCGCTGATGATCGCGCTGACCCACGAGAACAAGCTGGCGAAGCCGGCATGGGATGCGCGTGCGGTTGATCTCGGCCGCGGCCTGGATGCGCGCCGCAACGCCGGCTGGATGTGGCTGAGCACGCAGGAGCAGGTCGCCATTGCCCGCCTCGGCAAGGCGCTGGCGGCCAACCAGAAGGCACTGGTAGCCGGCGAGCTGGTGATCGGTGGCAACAGTGAATCGATCAGCGAGCGCAAGCTGTTCGGCCGCACCTTCAGCGCCAGCGAACTGGCCAGCGGAGTGCGCTTCACTCCGCAGGGCCAGCCCCCGATGTTCGCCAGCATCGATGTGGCGGGCATCCCGCGCAGTGCGCCCGCGCCGGACAACAGTGTGATCGGTGTCGAGCGCAGCTACTTCGGTACCGACGGCAAGCCGTGGTCGCCGCGCCCGCTGAAGGAAGGCGAAGCGCTGATCGTGCGGGTCACCGTCAGTGCCGACACCACCATGCCGGATGCGCTGCTGACCGACCTGCTGCCGGCCGGCCTGGAGATCGAGAACTTCAACCTGGGCGATGCCAAGCAGTGGGCGGACGTGGTCGTCGATGGCATCACCATCAGCGACCGCGGTGACGCGGCCGATACCAAGCATGAGGAGTTCCGCGACGACCGCTACGTGGCAGCGCTCAAGCTCTCGCGCGGCGGAAAGGCCAATGTGTTCTACCTGGTGCGTGCGGTGACCCCGGGCACCTACTCGGTGCCGCCGCCGCTGGTGGAAGACATGTACCGGCCGCAGCTGCGTGGCGTCGGCCGCAGCAACCCGACCACGATAACGGTGGTGCAGCCGTGACCGCGCGGACGGGCCGCGACGGCGCGGCCCGTCCTGCTGGCAACCTGCAATGAAGAACGCGATGACGACCCGGCGGGCGGACCTGCGCCGCCGGCTGCGGCCGCTGTGGCCGTGGCTGCGCTGGGGAACGGCGGGTCTGCTGACGCTGCTGCTGTTACTGGACGTCGTTTTCCCGCCGCCACTGCCGAAGCAGCGCGACACCAGCACCCTGGTGGTGGCTGCCGACGGCACGCCACTGCGTGCGTTCGCCGATGCCGAGGGCGTGTGGCGCTATCCGGCCTCGATCGACAGCGTCTCGCCGTTGTACCTGCAGGCGTTGTTGACCTACGAGGACCGCTGGTTCTGGCGCCATCCGGGCATCAACCCGCTGGCGATCCTGCGTGCCAGCGGCCAGCTGCTGCGCGGCGGCCGCATCGTTTCCGGTGGCTCGACCCTGACCATGCAGGTGGCACGCATCCTCGACCCGCATTCGCGTACCCCGTGGGGCAAGCTCAAGCAGGTGCTGCGGGCCCTGCAGCTGGAAATGCATCTTTCCAAGCGGGAGATCCTGGCCCTGTATCTGGAGCGTGCGCCCTACGGCGGCACCATCGAGGGCGTGGAGGCTGCCAGCTGGGCCTACCTGGGCAAGCCGGCCGCGCAGCTGTCACATGCCGAGGCCGCGTTGCTGGCGGTGCTGCCACAGGCACCCAGCCGCCTGCGCCCGGACCGCCATCCGGAAGCGGCGCAGAAGGCACGTGACAAGGTGCTGGCACGCATGGCCGAACGGGGGGCGTGGACACCGGATGAGGTGGAGGATGCACGCATCGAGAACGTGGTGGCGCGGTCGCTGCGACCGCCGCTGCATGCGGCATTGCTGGCGCAGCGGCTGCATGCGGCACACCCCGGCCAGGCGCGCATCCGGAGCAGCATCGACATCGGCCTGCAGCGTACACTGGAAGAGCGCGTGGCCAGCTATTTCTCGAGCCTGCCGGAGCGGACGTCGGCGGCATTGCTGGTGGTCGACAACCAGACCCTGCAGGCGCGCGCCTACGTGGGAACGCTGTCCTTCGGCGACCGCCAGCGCCTGGGCCACGTCGACATGGTGCAGGCCTGGCGCTCGCCGGGTTCAACCCTCAAGCCGTTCCTGTACGCGATGGCGCTGGATGACGGCCTGATCCACTCGGAGAGCCTGCTGGTGGACGCGCCGCAGAGCTTCGGCAGCTACCGCCCGGGCAACTTCGACATGGCGTTCAATGGCCCGATCGGCGCCTCCAGTGCGTTGCGTCTGTCGCTCAACGTACCCTCGGTGGACCTGCTGCAGCGGGTCGGCGCGGCGCGCTTTGCCGCGCGCCTGTCACACGCCGGCATCCAGCTGCGTTTTCCCGCGGGCAGCCCCCCCAATCTCTCGCTGATACTCGGTGGCACCGGGGCGAGGCTGGAAGATCTGGTCGGGGCATTCGCCGCACTGAACCGCAACGGTATCGCCGGCCGCGTGCGCTACACCGATGACGAGCCGATGATCGAGCGGCGGCTGGCGTCGCCGGGGGCGAGCTGGATCGTACGCGAGATGCTGGAGTCGAACCCGCGTCCGGGGTATGGCGTGGGCACCTTCGATGTGGGAGGGCGCCCCCGCGTTGCCTGGAAGACCGGGACCAGTTACGGCTACCGCGATGCCTGGGCCATCGGCAGCACGCGGCATTACACCGTGGGCGTATGGGTGGGACGGCCCGACGGCACGCCCCTGCCGGGCCAGTACGGCGCGGTCACCGCGCTGCCGCTGATGTTCGAGGTGGTCGACAGTCTGCCGCGCCAGCGTGGCGATTCGGCGGCCGCACCGATGCCGGCCAGCGTCAGCCAGGGCGACATCTGCTGGCCCACCGGTGAACGCGCCGAAGGATTGCCGCCGGCCGTGTGCCAGCGGCGGATGCCGGCGTACCTGCTCGACGGCGCCGTGCCGCTCACGTTCCCCGAGCGCGAAGCCCGGCGTTGGCAACCGGGCCGTCAGCGCTACCTGGCAGATGCACGCACCGGTCTGCGCGTCTCGGCCGATTGTCGTCTGCCCCATGAGGAGGTGGCGCGCGAGATCGCCCGTTGGCCGGCGCTGCTGTCGCCGTGGCTGCCGAAGGCGACCCGGGAGCTGTCGCAGCTGCCGGCGCTGTCACCGGACTGCCGCGACGATGGCCGTGAGGCCAGCGTGGCGCTGCACGTGGACGGTCTGAATGACGGGGCCACGCTGGCGCGCGCGCCCAATGCCGAACACGGCGTGCGCCTGCAGCTGCGCGCGCTGGGCAGCGAGCAGGCAGTGGACTGGCTGCTGGATGGCCGCTGGATCGCACAGACCCGGGGATCTCAGCTGATGCAGCGCGAGTTCGCCGAACCGGGCACCCATACGCTGACCGCGCTGGCTGCCGATGGCGCGTGGACGCAGGTGCGTTTCAACGTCCTCCGGTAGGTGCCGGCCCACGGCCGGCACGCGATATCCGATACGCGCAGCGCTATTCCCCGATCCACCCGTCCAGCAGGTCGGCGAACTCATCGGCGTGCTCTTCTTCCTGCGCCAGGATCTCCTCGAGGATGCGCTTGGTGGTCGTGTCGCGATCACCGATGAAGTCGATCATCTCGCGGTAGCTGTCGATGGCGATGCGTTCGGCGACCAGATTCTCGCGGACCATGTCACGCAGGTCGCTGCCCTCCTTGTACTCGGCATGCGAACGCGCGCTCAGCGTGTCCGGATTGAGGTCCGGCTCGCCGCCGAGCTGGACGATGCGCTCGGCCAGCTTGCCAGCATGCGCCTGTTCCTGCTGCGCATGCTCAAGGAACTCGGCCTTGACCGCATCGGCCAGCATCCCCTTGGCGGTGAAGTAATGCCGGTAGTAGCGCAGCACGCAGACATACTCGGTGGCGAGGGCGTCGTTGAGCAGCTTGATCACGGCCTTGCGGTCGGCACTGTAGCTTTCGGTGATCGCGCCATCTTCAAGATTGCGCCGCGCGCGTTCGCGCAGAGCCTTGCGGTCGCTGATGCCGGGAAGCGGGTGGGCAGACGTGGTGGCGTTGGCTGGCGTATTGGACATGGCTGGCCGTTTCCTCTTGCGGTGGAAGATCAGGTGGGCAGGTGCTCCAGCACGTACTCGGCCGAGGACACTTCGAACTGCCCGGGCTGCTCGATCCAGGCCGCGCGGACGACGCCGTCGTCCACGTACAGGGCAAACCGGCGCGAGCGGATGCCCATGCCCGAAGCACTGGCATCCAGTTCCAGGCCCAGCGCGCGGGTCAGTTCGGCATTGCCGTCGGACAGCATCAGCAGGCCCTCGGGTACGTGCTGGTCAGCGGCCCAGGCCTTCATCACGAACGGATCGTTGACCGCCATGCAGTAGACCTCGATGCCGCGCTGGCGGAACGCCTCGAACTTCTCGACGAAGCCGGGCAGGTGGCGGGCGGAGCAAGTGGGGGTGAAGGCGCCGGGCACGGCGAACAGCACCACTTTGCGGGCGTCGAACAGCGAGTGCGTATCGAGCGTCTCGATGCCCTCGCGGATGCGCTTGAGGGTCACTTCCGGAATGCGGTCGCCGACATGGATGGTCATGATGGACTCCTTGCTGGGGCAGGCTAGTGGGCGGGATGGGACAGGGGCGTCAAGACATTGGAAACCCCGCGTGCAGGCCCCATCTTCAGGGGGCACGCGCCAGGGTTCCAGCCACAGCGTGGCGCAGGCCGATGGCAGGCGCATTGCGCAGGATCAGTCGGCCTCACCGGGGCCGCACGAGGGGCGGCGTAGCATCGCCGGCGCGTAGAATGAACCCGGGGCGGCGCCACCGGCGCGGCCGAAGCGAATCGAGGTAGCTGGATGGAATTCAAGGATTACTACGCCACCCTGGGGGTGGAACCGAGTGCGGGTGATGCGGAGATCAAGACCGCATACCGCCGGCTGGCACGCAAGTACCACCCGGACGTCAGCAAGGAGGCCGGAGCCGAAGACAGGTTCAAGGCGGTCAATGAAGCCTATGAGGCGCTGCGCGATCCGGAAAAGCGCGCGGCCTATGACCAGCTGCGCGCGCAGGGCTACCGGCCGGGCGAGGAATTCAATGTGCCGCCGAACTACGGTGGTGGTGGCTTCAATTTCGAGGAAGTGTTCGGCGGCGGTGGCCCCAATGGCGGCTTCAGCGACTTCTTCGAGAGCCTGTTCGCCCGCCAGCGCGGTGGCCAGGGACCGGGCCCGGGATTCAGCAGCCAGGGGCATGCACCCAACCGCGATACCCGCGCCAAGCTGTCGGTGCCGCTGGAGGCTGCCTACAACGGCGACAGCCTGCGCATCACCGTCAACGGCAGGCAGCTGGATGTGCGCGTGCCCAAGGGCATCCGTCCCGGCCAGGTGATCCGTCTGGCGGGGCAGGGCAACCACGGTGGCAACCTGCTGCTGGAGGTGGAGTACGCCGCACACCCGCAGTTCGAGGTCGATGGCCGCAACATCCTGTATTCGTTGCAGGTCACGCCCTGGCAGGCAGCGCTGGGCACCAGCATCAGCGTGCCCACGCTGGGCGGCGCGGTGGAGCTGAAGATTCCGGCCGATTCCGAAGCCGGTCGCAAGCTTCGCCTGCGCGGCCGCGGCCTGCCGGGCAATCCCGACGGCGATCAGATCGTCGAGCTGGAGATCATTGCCCCGGCCGCCACCGACGAAGCGCAGAAGAAGGCATACCGCAACCTGGCCAAGGCCTTCGGCGAATCAATCTGACGCCCTGTGCAGCGCCCTCGGTGAATCAACCCAGGGGTAGCGCCGGGCCATGCCCGGCGAGCGCAGCGGGTCAGGAGCCGCCGGGCCTGGCCCGGCGCTACCCCCGCCTGCTGCGGCTTCAGCCCTGCCCGGCGAACACCCGCTCCAGCACCTCGGACAGCTCATCTTCCGAGAACGGTTTGGTGATGTAGGCCTTGGCGCCCTGGCGCATGCCCCACATACGGTCGGTGTCCTGGTCCTTGGTGGTCACCAGGATCACCGGGATGTGCCGGGTCGCCTCGTCGCGGGCGAGGGTGCGGGTCGCCTGGAAACCGTTGAGGTTGGGCATGACCACGTCCATCAGCACCAGATCGGGCAGCTCGGCACGGGCGGCTTCCACCCCGGCGGCGCCATCTGTGGCGGTCAGGATCTGGTGCCCGAGCTTCTCGACGATGCGCTGTATCCCCAACAGCTGCGACGGTGAGTCGTCGACGATCAGAATGCGTGCCATGTTGTTCCCCAGGTAATGCCCGCAGTGTAGTGCGGGCGGATTACCGGCGGGAGGGCGGCGCCTGCCGTCCGTCGCCTGCCTGCAACGTTCAGTCGATCCGTACCACCGTGCGTCCCAGCGAGCCGCCGGCCAGCATGCGCTCGAACACCTCCGGCAGCGCCTCCAGGCCGACTTCCGCCGTACAGATCTGCTGCAGATGCTGCGGCTTCCAGTCGTCGCCCAGCCGCGCCCAGACGGTTTCGCGCAGGGCGCGTGGCGCGTTGGCCGAAGAAACGCCCAACAGCGATACGCCACGCAGGATGAAGGGCATCACCGTCATGTCCAGCTTCGGGCTGGCGGCGAGGCCCGCGCTGACCACGCTGCCGTAGGGCACGGTCTGCGCCAGCAGGCTGGCCAGCATGTCGCCGCCGGCATTGTCCAGGCCCCCGCCGAAGCGCCCGGTCTGCAACGGGCCGGTATCGGCCAACGCCTCGCGTGGCAGAACCTCGCTGGCGCCGATGTCGCGCAGGAAGCGGGCCTGCTCCGGCTTGCCGCTGATGGCGTGCACGGTATAGCCGGCGCGGCTGAAGATCGACAGCGCCAGGGCACCCACGCCACCGCTGGCGCCGGTCACCGCCAGCGGGCCCAGATCCGGGGTCTGCCGATTGTCCTGCAGGCGCAGCAGCGCCAACGCGGCAGTGAAACCGGCCGTGCCCAGCACCATCGCCTCGCGCGGGCTGAGCCCGGGCGGCTGCGCGATCACCGCACTCGACTCCAGCCGCACGTACTGGCTGTAGCCGCCGTCGCGGGTTTCGCTCAGGCCGCAGCCGGTGGCCAGCACGGCGTCGCCCTCGCGCCAGGCGGGGTCGGTGGAGGCCACGACCGTGCCGGCCACATCGATGCCGCCCACCAGCGGGAAGCGGCGCAGGATCCGGCCCTTGCCGGTGCCGGCCAGGGCGTCCTTGTAATTGACCGAGGACCACCGGGCGCGGATCAGCACCTGCCCGGGGTTGAGGTCGTCGACCCCCAGCCGGGTCAGGCCGCTGCGGTAGCCGGCGTCGTCGCTCTCGATGCGGAAGGCGGTGAACGGGGTGGTGGGGACCATCGGCGTGCCTGACTTCGAGGAAAACGCCACCTTACCCCGTTCGCCCCCTTTCGATCCTGCCGATCCGCCCCATCTTGTATGATCGGTGATGGTTCACGGCTGGCGCCGCGGGAAGGGCCCGCGCCGCAGCCCATATCTTGATGGAGCGTGCATGGCCTGGAATACACCCGGCGGCAACAAGGGCGGACAAGGCCCCGAGGACAATCGACGCGGGCCGTTCGGGTCGCGCGGCGGTGGCAATGGTGGTGGCTGGGGCGGGCTGCCCGGGCCGTTGAAGGATCTGTTCGATGGCGGCATCGTCCGCTGGGTGGTGGCAGCCCTGGTGCTGCTGGTGCTGTTCTCCAGCTTCCAGCTGATCGGCGAGCAGCAGCGTGGCGTGGTGCTGCGCTTCGGCCAGTTCTCGCGCATCCTGCAGCCCGGACCGAACTTCAAGCTGCCGTGGCCGATCGAGTCGGTCACCAAGGTCAACGCGACCGAGATCAAGACCTTCTCGATCCAGGTTCCGGTGCTGACCCGCGACGAGAACATCGTCAACGTGTCGTTGAACGTCCAGTACCGCATCGATGATCCGCAGCAGTACCTGTTCGGCACGGTCGATGCCAACCAGGTGCTGGAACAGTCGGCCCAGAGTGCCGTGCGCGAGGAAGTCGGCCGTGCCGATCTGAACGCCGTGCTGAACAACCGTGGCCCGCTGGCCGCGGCTGCCGAGGAGCGCCTGCAGGCGCTGCTGCGCGCGTTCAAGACCGGCCTGACCGTCACTGGCCTGACCCTGCAGGACGCCCGTCCGCCGGAGGAAGTGAAGCCGGCCTTCGACGAGGTCAACGGTGCGCAGCAGGTCAAGGAACGCCTGATCAACGAAGCCCAGGCCTACGCCGCCAAGGTCGTGCCGGAAGCACGAGGCCAGGCCTCGCGCGCCCGTACCACCGCCGAAGGCTACAAGCAGGCCGTGGTGTCCAAGGCCGAGGGTGATGCACAGCGCTTCAGCCTGCTGCAGGCCCAGTACAAGGATGCGCCGGACGTGACCCGCAAGCGCCTGTGGCTGGAAACGGTGCAGCAGGTGCTGAGCGAGAACCGCAAGGTGATCGGCGGCGATGGCCGCCAGCTGATCTACGTGCCGATGACCGGCGATACCCGTCCTGCGACGTCGGCCGCCGGCGTGCCGAATCCGGACGTGGTGATGCCTTCGTTGCCGGGTACCACGGCGGCGGAACCTTCCCGTGACCCGGGCCGGCCCACGGGCCGCCCGACCGGGCGACCGAGCGGCCGTGAGGAGGGCAGCCGATGAAGAGTCCAATCTGGATCGCCGTGATCGTGGCGGTGGTGCTGGGCCTGCTGGGCTCGGTGTACGTGGTCCGCGAGGACCAGACCGCCATGGTCCTGAACCTGGGCAAGGTAGTGCGCTCGGACATCAAGCCGGGCCTGCACTTCAAGCTGCCGATCGTGGAAACGGTGAAGGTCTTCGACCGCCGCTTCCAGGTGCTTGATACCGCCCCTGCGCGTTACTTCACCGCCGAGCAGAAGGACGTCAGCGTCGACTTCTTCGCG
Organism: Stenotrophomonas sp. B2; assembly: GCF_014947095.1. NCBI lineage: Bacteria > Pseudomonadati > Pseudomonadota > Gammaproteobacteria > Lysobacterales > Lysobacteraceae > Stenotrophomonas > Stenotrophomonas sp. B2. The sequence goes on from NZ_JADCQA010000015.1 coordinate 107,756, forward strand.
ATCGGCTACATCTCCAACGTGGGTGACTACTTCCGTGCCACCGGCGGCGATCCGCGCATCGCCAATGCCCGCCTGGCACCGATCATCACCGACTCGCTGCGCAACCAGATCAACTCGCGCACCCTGCAGCAGCTGGTGTCCGGCGACCGCAGCGAGCTGATCGCCGAGCAGCTGAAGGGCATCAACGAGGCGGTGGCGGGGCTGGGCATGCAGATGATCGATCTGCGCATCAAGCAGGTCGATCTGCCGACCGACAGCCAGGTCATCAACGACGTGTATGAGCGCATGCGCGCCCAGCGCAAGCAGGAGGCTGCCAAGCTGCGCGCCGAAGGCGAGGAACAGTCCCTGACGATCCGCGCCCAGGCCGACCGCGACAGCACCGTGCTGATCGCCGAAGCCGAGCGTGATGCCCAGCGCCTGCGCGGTGAAGGTGATGCCGATGCCGCGCGCATCTATGGCAAGGCCGGTTCTGCCGATCCGGCGTTCTACGCCTTCTACCGCAGCCTGGAGGCCTACCGTGGCTCCATGACCGATGGCAACGGCGTGATCGTGCTCGACAAGAACGACCCGTTCCTGCAGTACCTCAAGAGCGATCGCTGAGGTCGCACGCACTACCCACGGGGCCCGGCCAGATGCCGGGCCCCGTGCCATTTCTGGAGTTCCCGATGAAAGACCTGTTCGCGGCCGTGTGCCTGGTCGCGGTGCTGGAAGGCCTGTTCCTGTTCGCGGCCCCGCTGGCCTGGAAGCGCATGGCCGAGCGCCTGCTGGACCTGCCTGGACCGGCCCTGCGCAGCTTTGGCGGCCTGATCCTGCTGGCCGGCCTGACCCTGCTGTGGTGGGCACGGCATTAGCAGCGGGTCATATTCCTTTCCGCAGGAAAGGGATCTGACCCCGTTTCGGGCCCCTGACCGCTGGGTGAAGCCGTCCGTCGGAAAGGTGGCACCCGACCCCGGAAACCCGGATAATGCACAAAAGCCGGACGGGCCTCCCCCGTTCGGCTTTTTCCGTGTCTGGGCCATCCATCGCCGGCCGCTCCCCGTTTGGAGCCGCCATGACCGCGCTGGCCACCCCCGCCACGGTTTACCCGTCCGCGGCCCCGATGGCCGCAACAAATCGAGGAGCCCGTCATGGGTCAGTCTGTCGTAGTGTTGGGTGCCCAGTGGGGCGATGAAGGCAAGGGCAAGATCGTCGATCTGCTCACTGAGGAAATCGGCGCGGTCGTGCGCTTCCAGGGCGGCCACAATGCCGGCCACACGCTGGTCATCAACGGCAAGAAGACCGTCCTGCACCTGATCCCGTCCGGCATCCTGCGCGACGACGCACTGTGCCTGATCGGCAACGGCGTGGTGATCTCGCCGGCCGCGCTGCAGAAGGAAATCGCCGAGCTGGAAACCTCCGGCGTGGAAGTGCGTTCGCGCCTGAAGATCTCCCCGGCCGCGCCGCTGATCATGCCTTACCACATCGCCCTGGACCAGGCGCGCGAACGCGCTGCCGGCGGCAAGGCGATCGGCACCACCGGGCGTGGCATCGGCCCGGCCTACGAAGACAAGGTGGCACGTCGCGGCATCCGCATCGCCGACCTGCATTACCCCAAGCAGCTGGAAGAACTCCTGCGCACCGCGCTGGATTACCACAACTTCGTGCTGACCAAGTACCTCAACACCGACGCGATCGACTTCCAGAAGACCTACGACGAGGCACTTGCCTTCGGCGAGTACGTCGAGCCGATGAAGTCCGACGTCGCCGGCATCCTGCACGACCTGCGCAAGCAGGGTAAGCGCGTGCTGTTCGAAGGCGCGCAGGGCGCGCTGCTGGACATCGACCACGGCACCTATCCGTACGTCACCAGCTCCAACACCACCGTCGGCGGCGCACTGGCCGGCGCCGGCGTGGGTGCCGATGCGATCGACTACGTGCTGGGCATCGCCAAGGCCTATGCCACCCGCGTCGGCGGCGGTCCGTTCCCGACCGAACTGGACGATGAGATCGGCCAGGGCATCCGCGACCGCGGTGCCGAGTACGGCGCCTCGACCGGCCGTCCGCGTCGCTGCGGCTGGATGGATATCGTCGCGCTCAAGCGCGCCGTGGCCATCAACGGCATCAGCGGCCTGTGCATCACCAAGCTGGACGTGCTGGACGGCATGGAGAAGCTGAAGGTCTGCATCGCCTACGAATACCGCGGCAAGCGTACCGAGTACGCGCCGCTGGACGCGCAGGGCTGGGAAGAGTGCACCCCGGTGTACCTGGAGTTCCCGGGCTGGAGCGAGAACACCCACGGCATCACCCAATGGGATGACCTGCCGCCGGCCGCGCGCGCCTACCTGCGTTCGCTGGAGGAGCTGGCGGGCTGCCCGATCAGCATCGTCTCGACCGGCCCCGATCGCGACCACACCATGGTCCTGCAGGATCCGTTCGCCTGAGGTAGCGCCGGGCCATGTCCGGCGTGGTGGTAACGCTGTTCAATTGAAAAAAGAGCGCCGCGACTCCCTGTGGGGTCGCGGCGCTTCAGTTTGGGCCGGTTTCATCTGTCGGCGGTTGCGCTGTCAAGTGCAGCCACGGAAGCCGACACCATGACCGCTCGCAAGACCCCGCCGTTCCATGTTGTTGAGCCCATCAACGACGACGCCAATCCCGCCGACGATCTCAGCACGTTCCAGGGCTGCCTCACCCGCATCCGTGATGGCGAGGGCTCCGATGGCATGTTGTGGCCGGAGGAGAACCTGTCCGACGGACGACGTCAGTCCTTGGCGCGGATCGACCGTGCGGCCGTGGGCATCCTCACCGCGGTGGAGATGCTGCATGCGGCCAACCGTTGCGCCACCACGGCGACGCCGCGCAGGCACCTGGACGAAGGTGGGGTGGAAGGGCTGTTCTTCGCCTGCCGCGAACTTGCCGAGCCGGTCTGCAGAGAAGTCAGGCCGGCCTGACGCCCTTCCGCATGTGCGATGCCTGGCCTCGCCATCTGGCGAGGTATCGGGTGGGTTCACGCGCTTCAGACTGACTTCCGCGCTGGCGCGCGTTCGGGCGTGCCAGGCTCCGGCATCACCCGCGCGCTGGAATCGGTTGAGTCCGCTGGAATTGCCGCCTCGTACTTCGGCTATGGGCGCGGCGACGCACGTCCGCGCGGGCGTTCCTGGCTGCGGCTGACCGTGCTGGAGGTCTGTGGCCGTTCTTCTTCTGGCAGCCCCTGGCACTGCTGTTACTGCTTGCTGGTGGCGGGCTGGCGACCGCCAGCATCTCGCTGCGGCGGTGGCGACGCCGGCAGCGCCGGGCCATGCCCGGCGGGGTACTTGTCAGATACCCAATACGGCTAGGATCGTGCCCAAATCGGGCATCACTGCGACTGGCTCTGCCACGCGGCACACGCGCTACCCTCCCCCCTGCAACAGCGGGTACGGATTGATCGATTCCCCCTTCCACCACTGCTTCTCCGGCCCCAGCACGTGCACTTCGAAATGCAGGTGCGGGGCCTCGGCGCTGGCGTTGCCGGTGCTGCCTACGTAGCCAATCACCTCGCCACGCTTGATCACCTGCTTTTCGGCCAGGCCATCGGCATAGCGTTGCAGGTGGGCGTAGTAGTAGCACCAGTGCCCGCTCGGCTCGAACTGGTAGATCGTCAGCCCCCCACGCTTGCTGTCGAACAGCTTTTCCACCGTCCCATCGGCCACTGCCAGCACCGGTGTTCCTGCGTCGGCCATGATGTCGATTGCATCATGCACGCGCCCTTCGCTGCGGGCATCGGTGAAGGTATCGCGCAGCTGCGAAGGCAGTACGCCCTGCACCGGCAGCAGCAGGCCGCTTGGCGCATCGGTGGCGCTGGACGGCGGCACCGCCGTGGGAGCCGCAGCGCCCACACGCGGCGTCGCAGCCGCAACCTCCGGCGCCGCAGCCACCGCAGGTGGTGCTGCAGGCCGGGCAACCGCTACTGGCTCACCCGCATCGCGGCGCAGCCACCAGCCCATTCCCACACCCACCAGCACGCCCAGCACGATCAACTGCGAAAGTCGCATCGGCTCACTCCTGCATAACCACGGGGACGGAGGTATCCACCGCATCGGCCACGCGCAGTGCATCCCAGTTGGTCATGCGCACGCAGCCATGCGATTCGGTCTTGCCGACATGCCCGGGTACCGGCGTTCCGTGCAGGCCATAGTGGGGTTTGGACAGATCGATCCAGACCCGGCCGACCGGATTGTTCGGACCGGGCGGCAGCGTGGCCTTCTTCTCGCCTTTGCGCGCATCCCAGAACAGCTTGGGGTTGTAGTGGAACGGCGGGTCGCGATGGACGCCGAGAATCTTCCATTCACCGATCGGCAGCGGATCGTGCTGGCTGCCGGACGAAACCGGCACCTGTGCGATCACCTTGCCCTGCGCATCCAGCAACTGAAGAGTGGAATCGGACTTGTCGACCACGATCTTCGCCGCCTTCGGCAATGTCGCGGGGGCGATGTTGGGCACCTGGATACGGCTGCCGGCCTTGGCCAGATCGACGCCGGGGTTGAGCAACTTCAGAAGGGCAGGGGACGCGTGGAAGCGTTCACCGAGCGCTTCCTCGACGCTGCTGTAACCCAGCGACTTCAGCTTTGCCTGTGCGGCGGGTTTCTTGGGAATGGACTGGAACGGACCGGCAACATCCTCGGCCGTCAGCGTGTAGCTGGCCAGCGGCGCGATCGTCTCGGCCTGGAGAGCCTCCCAGGTGCTGTCGTCCAGCTCTCCGCTCACCGTCAGGCCGTGTGCCGCCTGGAAGCCGGCCACGGCCCGATGCTGGTTGCTGCCGACTTCACCGTCGATCTCGCCCGGGGAGAAATTGGCGCGATCCAGCAACACTTGGGCGTGCAGCGGCGAGCGGGCTGCTGTATCGGGTCCGGCCTTCTCGGCAATGGGCTCCGGCAGCTGGGCCGGCGGCGGTACCTGCGCGAAGGCGGGCGACACCAGCAAGGACAGGGCGAGCAGGGCGGGGCGGTACACGGGCATGAAGATCTCCGGCAGATGGCAGCTCCACCCTGCCCGCAGAGGCTGCGCAGCCTCCGTGAAAGCAACCTGATGCCGGCATGAGCAGGGCAGCCCCGGCGTGGCTCAGGCCCTTGTCGCAGAAGTACGGGGCGGGGCCTCACCAAGGTGAACGGCTGCCGACGCCCGTGCTTGTTGCCGATCAAGATTGCCGGTGGCGCGGCCGATACGGGCGCATCCCCCCGTTTTGGATGTACCCATGGATTACTTGAGGAATGTCAGGGTTGCCTGGCGTCTTGGGCTGGGCTTTGGCCTGTTGCTGCTGCTGGTCGCGGCCGTGGTGGCCACCGGCGCCACCGCCAGTGTCGTGCAGAAGCGCGCGATGCAGCAGGTGGTCGACGTCAGTGTGGCCAAGGTACGCCTGCTGTCGCAGATGCTCGATGCCAACAACCAGATGATGGTAGTGCGCCGCGAAATGCTGATCCGCCAGGGCGAAGACCGCGGCAGCGACGAGAAGCGCATTGCCGACCTGGTCAAGCGCTACGAGGCGGATTGGTCCGCCTATCAGGCACTGCCGGGCGATGCAGAGGGCAAGGCCATCGCTGAAACCATCGCGGCCAAGCGCGCCCTTGCGCGCCCGCTCAACAAGCAGACCAGCGAACTGATGGAGCAGGGCGACTACCCCGCTGCCGTGGCACTGACCCTGGGGCCGGTGCAGGAAGCGGCCAACGGCTGGAACAAGGCGTTGTCCGAGGGAGTCGACTTCGAAGAGAAGGAAAGCCGCGAGGCCGCCGCCGAGGCGATCCGCCTGGGTGAACGCAGTCTGCTGCAGTTGCTGGTGCTGGGAGGCGTGGCCCTGCTGGTCGGCATTGCCGCCTCGGTGATGATCGGTCGCAGCCTGACCGGTCCGCTGGCACGCGCGGTGAACCTGGCCGAGCGCCTGTCCAAGGGCCAGCTGGACCAGGAATTCCGCCTCGGCGGCCGTGACGAGCTGACCCGGCTGGGCGAGGCGATGGCCAGCGTGCGGCAGAGCGTGCAGGCCGCCATCGGGGCGCAGATGCACATGGCCGAGCAGCACGAGGCGGGTGCGATCCGCTACCGCATGGACGCCAGCGCGTTTCCAGGCGATTTCGGGCGCATGGTGCAGGCCACCAACAGCCTGGTGGAATCACACGTGCAGGTGGAACTGCTGATGGCCGAGGTCATGCAGCGCTATGCCATCGGCGACCTCAGCCGCGACCTTCCGGACTATCCCGGCGAGAAGGGTACGCTGACCCGCACCCTGGCCGCAGTGAAACAGAGCCTGCTGGCGGTCAACACCCAGATTGACGACCTGGTCCGCGCGGCGCGCGCCGGAGATTTCAGCGTGCGTGGGGATGCCAGTGCGTTCCAGTATCAGTTCAGGGCGATGGTCGAGCAGCTCAACGGCATGATGGCCAGTTCGCAGGCCAGCATCGCCGACGTCTCCGATGTGCTGCGCGCGATCTCCGGGGGCGACCTCACTGCGCGCATGGACGGTCACTACGATGGCGTATTCGCCCGCATGCGCGACGATGCCAACACCACCACGGCCCAGCTGACCGGCATCGTGCGTGGCATCCAGGATGCTGCCGACAGTATCAACACTGCCGCGCAGGAGCTCGCCGCCGGCAACAGCGACCTGTCCCGCCGTACCGAACAGCAGGCCGCCAACCTGGAAGAAGCGGCGGCATCGATGGAAGAACTCACCTCGACCGTCCGCCAGAATGCTGAGCTGGCCCGCCAGGCCGACAGCGAGGCACACGCTGCCGGCGCGGCGGTGCGGGCCACCGAACAGGCAATGGCACAGATGGCGTCTGTGATGGGAGAGATCGATCAGTCCTCGGCGCGCATCTCGGAAATCTCCACGGTCATCGATGGCATCGCCTTCCAGACCAACATCCTGGCCTTGAACGCTGCGGTGGAAGCTGCCCGCGCGGGTGAGCAGGGCCGCGGCTTTGCCGTGGTCGCCAGTGAAGTGCGCACGCTGGCGCAGCGTGCGGGCATCGCCGCCAGGGAGATCAAGGAACTCATCGAAGAGGCGGCAGGCAAGGTGCAGAGCGGTCTGGCGGTCACGGTCGAGTCGGAAGCGGCCATTGCCCGCTTGGCACAGGCCAGCGCACGCACCAACCAGCTGATGAGTGACATCGCTGCGGCGAGCAAGGAACAGGCGGCCGGCATCGAACAGGTCAATCAGGTGGTGGTGCAGATGGATCAGGTGACCCAGCAGAATGCCGCACTGGTGGAAGAAGCCACTGCCGCCAGCCGCGCGCTGGAAGAGCAGGCCAATGCGCTGACCGCGTCGGTCGCGGTGTTCCATATCGAGCAGAGCGGTGCAGCCCGCACGGTGGCAGCACGCGCGGCCTGACCGTCGGCAGCCGCCTGCAGGCACGGGCCGCCACGTGTTCGCGCGTGGTGGCCGGTCAGTCCTGCATGCGGCGGATGCGGCCGTCCTCGATCTTCCAGATCACGTCCTTACCCGTGGAGACGTACAGCGGCGAGCGGGCCCACAGGCTCCAGAACACATGGATCTCGGTCGGTGTCGGGTCCTGCAGATGGGTGATGAACATCGCCGCACCGGGTGGCGCACGCTTCAGCTGGATGCAGCTGTGGGTGAAGGCGCGGCGGGAGACGATCCGACCGTGGGCGATGTCGAGACGATGCGTGCCGCCCAGCGGAACTACGGCAGGATCGGTGGTGGCGGGCAGCAGGTAGACCGTCCACGTATCGGCGGCCGTACCGGGCGCCGGAAGAACCACGCTGTTGTGGGTCTGCGCGCAGGCGTCGAAGGCGCTGTTCAACGCCAGCGCCCGTGCGGCGGCAGCGCCGGCCTGGTAGGTCGTTGGCGCCGCTGGAACATCCAGAGTCTCGGTTGCGCCGGTCATCCTTCCCTGCGCGTCGGTGGCGGCCCGATACAGGACCATTGCGCCGTCGCCGATCATGCTGACTTCGTAGTGGCTGCCGCGCTGTTCGGTTATCCAGCCCCTTACCCGGGTGTCGCCGCGCATGCCCTGTTCGAGCAGGGCGTCAGTTGCGCGCTCGGCCGCCAGGTCGTGCTCGAACATCTGCCGGCCACGCGCTTCAGCCTGTGCGACGGCCTGCGCGGTACCCACATCGTCCGCTGGCGCGGCGGGAGCCCGCGCATTGCCGGAAACGGCCGGTGACGCGGCGCAGAGCCACGCCAGCAGCCCCAACATGCCAGTCCATCGTTTCATGGCCCTTTCCTCCGCTCTGCGCCCTGCGGCACCGTGGAGTATGCCGCAGGCCGGTGGTCTACCGCGCGCCACCTTTTTCGGCGATGCTCGCTGAAAAGGGGAGCGGGCATGGACAACAGGGAACCGGAAGGGACCTATGGCGATGTGCCGCGGGTGCAGGGCATCGAGGTGGCTGCGGCGCCACCGGAGCCGGAAGCAGCGACCGACTGGTCGATGCTGCCGCTGACCCGTGGTGATGATGACTCGGCGGTGATGCAGGCGCTGTCCCGCATGCGCCGTGAGCCGGCACTGCTGTTCACCACTGCCTATCTGCTGGTGTCGCTGCTGGGGCTGTGGTGCAGCTTCTGGTTCTACCGGGGATTCGAGCTGTCGATTCTGGATTACCTGCAGCCCAGCGATTTCCTGGTGGCCGGCATCCGTGACCCGGCCTATGCACTGCTGCTGGCTGCGGGCGTGCTGCTGGTGCTGCTGGTGAGCTGGCCGGAAACGCTACGGATGCGCAATGCGGCCAAGCTCGAGCAACTGCGCGCACGCAACTGGGCATGGCGGGCGGTGCTCATGCGCTCGGTACTGACCAGCTGGGAGGGCGTAGGTCTGCGGCCGCTGACGGCGATGACCCTGGCCGTGGCTGCGTTCATGGCCATCGGCGCGGCCAACTACGTGCAGGTGCGGGGGCAGCAGATCCGCAACGAGGGACGTGGGGAAGTGATCCGCCTGCAGTTGAACGGCGACGCGGCGCCCTTGCCCGGCACCGCGCGCCTGTTGGGCTCCAGCAGCGCATTCCTGTTCGTCTGGTGGCCGCAGCAGCGACGGGCCGAAGCGATTCCGATCGCTGCGGTGCGCAAGCTGCAGGCGGTGGCCGTGGCGGCACCCGCGCCCAAGGGCCGGGCCGGCGATTGACTGAGCCGTGGCGCCGCCGGGTGCTGATGCTGCCCGGCGTGCGCCACGTCACCGTGCAGGGCCGCAGGCATCGTGTGCCCGCTGCGCTGCCGGGTGCATCTCAACCGCCTGCGCGGGTCCGCGCGGCCTTCTTCGCGGCGGTCGAGCGTGCCGCCTTCTTTGCCGCCCGGGTTGCCGCTGCCTTCTTCGCGGCCGCACTGCGCGTGCTGGCGGTGGACTTCTTCGCGGGCGCTTTCTTCGCGACAGTCTTCTTTGCGGCCTTCTTCGCCGGTGCTTTCTTCGCCGCCTTCTTCGCAGTCTTCTTGGCGCCCTTGCGGGCACTGCCACTGCGCTTGCCTCCGCCATCCTGCTTGTTCACGGTGGCCCACGCGATGCGCTCGGCGGTGCTCTCACTGGCACCACGCTCGCGCTCGCTTTCCTCGATGTGTTCGGCCTGGCGCTTCTGCTTGTCGGTATAGGCGGATTTGTCTCCACGGGGCATGACACGTCTCCTTGCAGGCGATGGGGGTGAGGCGGTCAGGCCAGTTGCCGCAGCTTCGGTTCGCGGGCCCACTGGCGGGTGGCGGCGACGGCGAGGAAAGCGCCGGCATCGCCCGCGTCGACGATGCCTGCATCCTTGCCCACGCGCGCCGCCTTGAGCAGCACCCGGCCTCCTTCATCGCTGCCGATGGCCTTCAGGTGTGCCCACGCGGTGCTGGCAAATTCCAGCCCCGCACTGTCGCTGGACAGCCGCTTGCCGGCCTCCTCGCTGAGCACGATCGCGACCGCATCGAACACCGCCGATGGGGTCCCCGCCAGTTGCCCGTCGGCCGCTTGCAGCTTGCCGTTGCTCAGGGTGGCGCCGCCCACCTTGGGAGCCACCAGCTTCACCGCGGCGCCGGCCTTCTCTGCGGCCTTGCGCAGGCTGCTGATGACACCGGCATCGGAGCCTTCATCAAACAGGATGCCGATGCAGCGCCCTTGCAGGGTGGGTTTGTTGCGACCGATCACGCGGACTTCCGGTGCGGGGGGCATGTCCTGCGCCGGCGTAGCAGTGGGTGCCGGGTCGGGCAGGGTGGGCAGCGCCAGTCCTTCCGCCACCCGCTGCGCGAGGGTTTCGTCGATGTTGCGCAGGTGGCTGACGGTACGCACGCGCACTTTGGGCGTTTCCACCTTGGACAGCTCGAATACCAGTGCCGAGGCCAGATGGGCCTGCTCGGGTGCTTCCAGGCTGCGGAAGAACATCCGTGCCTGGCTGTAATGGTCGGCGAAGCTCTCGGCACGCGTGCGCCCCTTGCGGCCGTCATCCGCGCTGGCATGGCTGCGGAATCCGGCCGGTGTCTCGCGCGGGCTGTCGTCCTCCAGCGAACTGGGGTCGTAGGCCACGCGGCCCTTGGGCACCTGCATCTGCATATGCCCATCGCGCTGGTGGTTGGCAAACGGGCACTTTGGCGCATTCACCGGGATCTGGTGGAAGTTGGGCCCGCCCAGGCGGATCAGCTGGGTATCCAGGTAGGAGAACAGCCGGCCCTGCAGCAGCGGGTCGTTGCTGAAGTCGATGCCGGGCGGCACGTTGGCCGGGCAGAAGGCCACCTGCTCGGTTTCGGCGAAGAAGTTGTCCGGCCAGCGATCCAGCACCATGCGCCCGATCACCTTCAGCGGCACCAGCGATTCGGGAATGATCTTGGTCGGGTCCAGGTGATCGAACGGAAATGCGTCGGCCTCCTCTTCCGTGAACAGCTGCACGGCCAGTTCCCATTCGGGGAAGTCGCCACGCTCGATCGCCTCGAACAGGTCGCGCCGATGGAAATCGTTGTCCGCGGCCTGCAGCTTCAACGCCTCGTCCCACACCGTGGACTGGATGCCCAGCTTCGGCCGCCAGTGGAATTTGACGAAGGTGGAGTCGCCGGCCTCGTTCAACAGGCGGAAGCTGTGCACGCCGAAGCCTTCGATCATGCGCAGCGAGCGTGGAATGGCGCGGTCGCTCATCGCCCACATGATCATGTGCATCGATTCGGGCATCAACGAAATGAAGTCCCAGAACGTGTCGTGCGCGCTCGCTGCCTGCGGGAACGCGCGGTCCGGTTCCATCTTCACCGCATGCACCAGGTCGGGAAACTTCATTGCGTCCTGGATGAAGAACACCGGGATGTTGTTGCCCACCAGGTCCCAGTTGCCTTCAGGGGTGTAGAACTTCACCGCGAAACCCCGCACGTCGCGGGGGGTGTCGACCGACCCGGCACCGCCGGCCACGGTGGAAAAGCGGGTGAACACCGGAGTCTTCTTTCCGACTTCGCCAAGGATGCGCGCACGGGTGTACTTGGCCAGCGAGTGAGTGAGTTCGAAATAGCCGTGGGCGGCGCTGCCGCGGGCATGCACGATGCGCTCCGGGATGCGCTCATGGTCGAAGTGGGTGATCTTCTCGCGGAGGATGAAGTCCTCCAGCAGAGTGGGGCCTCGTGGGCCCTGGCGCAGCGAGTTCTGGTTGTCGGCGACGGGGATGCCCTGGGCCGTGGTCATCGGGGGGTGCGTGCCGCCGGCGTGCAGGTGCAGTTCGTCGCCGTCGCCACGGCGATGGTCGGGGGAGGGGGCGGGTGCGCGCTTGCCGGAGGGCTTGCTGGCGGCCATGGGTCCAGGTCCTGTAGCGGGGAAGTCAACCTCTACCCTCGCGCGCCAGACGTTAAGCCCCGGTCCCGCGCAGGTGATCGCGCGGACAAGGACGCCTCGGCTATGCTTGGCGCATGCGAGTCGAGCCTGCCGACATCGAAGCCCTGTTCGACGCCATCCCGGACGTGCTGTTCTTCATCAAGGACCGCCAGGGCCGTTACACCCACGTCAACCAGACCATGCTGCGGCGGCTGGGCCTGCGCGCGCGCAAGGACGTGATCGGGCGTACCGCGGCCGAGATCTACCCGACCGGCCTCAGTGCGGACTATGTCGACCAGGACGCACGCGTGCTGTCCGGCGAGGTGATCGAGAACCTGATGGAGCTGCACCTGTTCGCCAACCGCGAGCCGGGCTGGTGCCTGACCTGCAAGCGGCCGCTGGTGGTCGACGGCAGCATCGAGGGCCTGATCGGCATCTCGCGCGACCTGGGCCAGAAGGACAGCCTGGGAACCCAGTACGAGCAGCTGCGGCTGGCCCTGGCCCATCTCAACGCGCATTACGCCGAGAACGTGCGCATGCAGACATTGCTGGACATCACCGGGTTCTCGCTGTCCAAGCTGGAGCGCAGCTTCCGCAAGGTGTTCCAGATGACCCCGCAGCAGGTGCTGACGCGGCTGCGGATCCAGATGGCCATGCATCTGCTGCATGGCGACGACAGCATCGCCTGCATCGGCCAGGCCTGCGGGTTCAGTGACCAGAGCGCGTTCACCCGCAAGTTCAAGGCCGAAACCGGTTTCTCGCCGCGCGCCTACCGCGCCCGCATCGGCGAGCCGGCGCTGGCCTGAGCGGCCTGCTGCACTGTGCCTATCCCCACAGGCGCGGGACAGGGTAAGGTGACGCCCCTGTAGCCGCCGCCCACTCCTGCCGATGCCCGCCAGCCCCGTTACGCCTGCCTCGCCCTCCCGCCTGGGCCATTCGCTCAAGCCACGCCAGCTGATCATGATGGGGTTGGGCAGCGCCATCGGCGCGGGCCTGTTCCTGGGGTCCGGTGTGGGCGTACAGGCGGCCGGCCCGGCGGTGCTGGTGTCGTACCTGGTGGCCGGCGCACTGGTGATCATCGTGATGAACGCGCTGGGCGAAATGGCGGCGGCCAAGCCGACCAGCGGCGCGTTCTCGGTCTATGCCGCCGACGCCATGGGCGCCACGGCAGGGGCGACTGTCGGCTGGCTCTGGTGGGTACAGCTGGTGATCGTGATCGCCGCCGAGGCCGTGGGAGCGGCGGGCCTGCTGGCCACGGTCTGGCCGGCCATTCCGGTGCCGATGGCCGCCCTGGCGTTCATGCTGTTCTTCACCGCGATCAACCTGCTGGGGGTCAGGAATTTCGGTGAGTTCGAGTTCTGGTTCGCCATTCTCAAGGTGGTGGCGATCCTGGCGTTCATCGCCATCGGTTTCGCGCTGCTGATGGGCTGGCTACCGCAGGTGACCTCTCCGGGACTGAGCAACTTCACCGCACACGGCGGTTTTGCACCGCAGGGCCTGGCCGGTATCGGCGCAGCCCTGCTGGTGGTGGTGTTCGCCTTCGGCGGCACCGAGATCGTGGCCGTTGCCGCGGCCGAGACCGAGGATCCCGAGCGCAGCATCGCCCGCGCCATCCGCACCGTGGCCTGGCGCATCCTGGTGTTCTACATCGGCTCGCTGAGCGTGATCATCGCCGTGGTGCCGTGGACCAGCGAAGCGCTGAAGTCGCCGTTCGCCGCGGTGCTGGATGCGGCCCGCATTCCGGGGGCGGGCACGGCCATCACGCTGATCGCAGTGATCGCCCTGCTGTCGGCCCTCAACGCCAACCTCTACGGCGCGTCGCGGATGATGTATTCGCTGGCGCAGCGCCGCGAGGCACCGGCCGTGCTGGGCTGGACCGACCCGCGGCAGGTGCCGGTGATCGCCGTTCTGGCCAGCGTGCTGTTCGGGTTTGCCGCGACGGTGATGGAACTGCTGTTCCCGGACAAGGTGCTGCCGGTACTGCTGAACATCGTCGGCTCGACCTGCCTGCTGGTGTGGACGCTGTCGCTGCTTTCTCAACTGGTGCTGCGCCGCCGTGCGGACCGCCTCGGCTCGCGCCTGCCGTTCCGCATGGCCGGTTTCCCGTGGCTGACCTGCTGCGCCCTGGCGATCCTGGCACTGATCTTCGGCCTGCTGCTGAGCGAGGCGCATACGCGCCTGCAGTTCCTGTCGATGGTGGCCCTGACCGCCACGATCGCGGCCGGCAGTGCCATCGCGCGCCGCATGCGCGAGGCCTGATCCGTACAGCCGAGCGTGGGCTCGGCTCTACAGCGGGCATACATCCCGCGTGCCATCCTGTTCGTGGGGCCGTCATCGGCCCGCTGAACTGGAGCACCCCATGCTGCGCAGTCGTCCGTTCCTGATGTTCACCGGCCAGGCCGAGGCGGCCCTGGCCCTGTACGCCGAGGCGTTCGCCGATTTCCGGCTGCTTGCCCTGCAACGCCATCCCGACGGCGCAGGGGCGGGAGTACCCGGCCAGGTGCGGCAGGCGACCTTCATGCTCGGCGGCACCAACTATCTGTGCTTCGACAGCCTGGATGTGCACGACTTCACCTTCAGTCCGTCGATCTCGCTGTTCGTCGAGTGCGGTGGCGCCGAACAGTTCGAGCACGCGGCGCGCGTGCTGGGCGAGGGCGGGCACTGGCTGATGCCGGTGGGCGACTACGATTTCAGCAATCGCTACGGCTGGGTGCAGGACCGGTTCGGTGTGTCCTGGCAGTTGAGCCTGGGGCAGATGCCGGATCCGTGATCGGTTCAGCCGCTGCGCTCGCCGGGCATGGCCCGGCGCTACCGTAAACGAAAACGGCCCGCTTGCGCGGGCCGTTCCGTCAATCACGCTTCGACTTCATCGTCCTTGTAGGCGTCGACCGGGATGCAGGCGCACATCACGTTCTTGTCGCCGTAGACGTTGTCGACGCGGGCCACCGGCGGCCAGTACTTCTGCAGCTTCAGGCTGGGCAGCGGGAAGGCGGCCAGCTCGCGCGGGTAGGCGTGGGTCCACTCGCTGGCCGTCACCGCGGTGGCGGTGTGCGGCGCGTTCTTCAGCGGATTGTCCTCGCGGTCCAGGCGGCCATCCTCGATCGCACGGATTTCCTCGCGGATCTGGATCATGGCGTCGATGAAGCGGTCCAGCTCATGCAGCGACTCGCTTTCGGTGGGCTCGACCATCAGCGTGCCGGCCACCGGGAAGCTCAGCGTCGGCGCGTGGAAGCCGAAGTCGATCAGGCGCTTGGCCACGTCCTCGGCGCCGATGCCGCTGCTCTTCTCCAGCGGGCGCACATCGAGGATGCACTCATGCGCCACCAGGCCGTTGCGGCCGGTGTACAGCGTCCTGAAGTGCGGCGCCAGGCGCTTGGCGATGTAGTTGGCATTGAGCTGCGCGACCTGGGTCGCCTTGCGCAGGCCCTCGCGGCCCATCATCGCGATGTACATCCAGCTGATCGGCAGGATCGAGGCGCTGCCGAAGCTGGCGGCGCTGACCATGCCGACGGGGCCGTTGTCACCCAGCTTGCCCGGCAGGAACGGGGCCAGGTGCGCCTTGACCGCGCACGGGCCGACGCCCGGGCCGCCGCCGCCGTGCGGGATGCAGAAGGTCTTGTGCAGGTTCAGGTGGGAAACGTCCGAACCCCACTTGCCCGGCTTGGCCACGCCGACCAGGGCGTTCATGTTGGCACCGTCGGTGTACACCTGGCCGCCGTGCTTGTGGATGATCTCGCAGATCTCGACCACCTCCTCCTCGAACACGCCGTGCGTGGACGGGTAGGTCATCATGATCGCGGCCAGGCGGTCGCTGTACTTCTCGGCGTTGAGGCGGATGTCCTCGACATCGACATTGCCGTTGGCATCGGTCTTGGTGACCACCACCTTCATGCCGCACATCTGTGCCGAGGCCGGGTTGGTACCGTGGGCCGAATCCGGAATCAGGCAGATGTCGCGATGCTCCTCACCACGCGAGCGGTGGTAGGCGCGGATCGCCAGCAGGCCGGCGTACTCGCCCTGTGCACCCGAGTTCGGCTGCAGGCTGACCGCATCGTAGCCGGTGCATTCGACCAGCATCGCTTCCAGCGACTCGATCAGTTCCTTGTAGCCCAGTGCCTGGTCGGCCGGCACCAGCGGATGGATCTGCGAGAACTCCGGCCAGGTCACCGGGATCATCTCGGCGGTGGCGTTGAGCTTCATGGTGCACGAGCCCAGCGGGATCATCGTGCGGTCCATCGCCAGGTCCTTGTCGGCCAGTGAGCGCAGGTAGCGCAGCAGTTCGTGCTCGCTGTGGTGCGTGTTGAACACCGGATGGGTCAGGAACGCGGACTGGCGCAGCAGCCCGGCCGGCAGCGCGTCGGCGGTGCTGGCATCCAGCGCATCCACATCGGCTTGGGCACCGAAGACGGCGGCCAGCGCAACCACATCGGCGCGGGTGGCGGTCTCGTCCAGGCTGATGCCGACCGAGTCGCTGTCGATCGCGCGCAGGTTGTAGCCGGCGGCGCGCGCCTTGGCGTGGATCTCATCGGCGTGCACACCGGTGACGTGCAGGGTGTCGAAGAAGTTGCCAGCAACCTGCACGCCGGCCTTGCGCAGTGCGGCGGCCAGGATCGCGGCCAGGCGGTGGGTGCGGCGGGCGATGCGGGTCAGGCCTTCCGGACCGTGGTAGACGGCGTACATCGAGGCCATCACCGCCAGCAGGACCTGTGCGGTACAGATGTTGGAGGTGGCCTTCTCGCGGCGGATATGCTGCTCGCGGGTCTGCAGGGTCAGGCGGTAGGCCGGGTTGCCCTGCGCATCGATCGAGACGCCGATCAGGCGGCCGGGCATCGAGCGCTTGTAGGCGTCGCGGCAGGCCATGAACGCCGCGTGCGGGCCACCGAAGCCGAACGGCACGCCGAAACGCTGGCTGTTGCCGACCACGATGTCCGCGCCCCATTCGCCCGGTGCGGCGAGCAGGGTCAGCGCCAGCAGATCGGTGGCCACGGCGACCAGGCCGCCGCGTGCATGCACGGCCTCGACCAGTGCCCGGTAGTCGGCCACCTGGCCGAACGTATCCGGGTACTGCAGCAGCACGCCGAAGCTGTCCGCTTCCAGCGCTTCGGCCGGGGTGCCGACGCGCAGCACGATGCCCATGGGCTCGGCGCGGGTGCGCAGCAGCTCCAGGGTCTGCGGGTGCACGGCATCGTGCACGAAGAAGGTGTCCGACTTCGACTTGGCCGAACGCTTGGCCAGGGTCATCGCTTCGGCCGCTGCGGTGGCTTCGTCCAGCAGCGAGGCGTTGGCGATCTCCATGCCGGTCAGGTCGGCGCACAGGGTCTGGAAGTTGATCAGCGCTTCCATGCGGCCCTGCGAGATCTCTGCCTGGTACGGGGTGTAGGCGGTGTACCAGGCCGGGTTTTCCAGGATGTTGCGCAGGATCACGTTCGGCGTGTGGGTGCCGTAATACCCCTGGCCGATGAAGCTGCGCAGCACGGTGTTCTTGTCGGCGATCGCGCGGATCTTCGCCAGCGCCTCCACTTCGGTGATCGACTCCGGCAGCGCCAGCGCTGCCGGCGACTTGATCTTGGCCGGCACGATGGCATCGGTCATCGCATCCAGCGACGCGTGGCCGACGACGTCGAGCATCTGCGCGATCTCGGCGTCGTTGGGGCCGATATGACGCTCGACGAACGCACTGTGGTGCTCGAGCTCACGCAGGGAAGGGGTGTTCTGGGACATGGCGAAGGATCCGTCAAGAAAGGGCACACGCACGGGCACAGGCCGCCGGATGGCGGGCTGCGGGGCGCCCCTCTGTCCTTTTGCCTGAGAGTTTGGAAGCGCGGCTGGCCGCAGCTTCGTGCCCCTTCGGCGCCGGATCGAACCGGTCTCTCCAGAGTTGTGTTGCGGGTGGTATCGGGCCTGAGCGATTACGGGCGTTGCGCCTTCGGCAGCGGTGTTCCGCTTCTCCCACCGTGTTGCCCGCCGATTATAGCCGGTTATGGCCTGCTGCCGGGGCCGCCCGGGCAGGGTCGGCGCCTGAATGGCCGATGGCCCGGGGCGTGCGTTTTGTGCGGTGCTGCATGGCATCGGGCGCATTCCCCGCCTATGATGGGCGGATACCCGAATTCATCTGGCGCCGTCCCTGCTGCAGCGGGACCGGCGCCCGCCGTGCGTGCCGCGCATGGCCTTGCCGGACACCGTTCACATGACCGCCGCTGTTGCTCCGTCCACCCGTCGCATGGCCCTGCTGCTCGCGGGCCTGGCCATGTTCGGCCCGTTCTCCATCGACACCATTTTCCCGGCCTTCCCGCAGCTGGCCCAGCGCCTGGCGGTGGATGAGGTGGCCGTCCAGCAGACCATCAGCGTCTACCTGCTGTTCTATGGCCTGATGAGCCTGGCGCACGGGCCGCTGTCCGATGCCTGGGGCCGCAAGCGGGTGATTCTCGGCGGCCTGGTGGTGTTTGCCGGGGCCTCGGTCGGCTGCGCGCTGTCCACTGACCTGCCGACCCTGCTGGCGTTCCGCGCGCTGCAGGGCCTGTCGGCGGGCGTGGGCATGATCGTCGGCCGCGCGGTGATCCGTGACCTGTACCACGGCCATGACGCCCAGCGGTTGATGAGCCAGGTCTCGATGCTGTTCGGCATCGCGCCGGCCATCGCCCCGATCATCGGTGGCTGGATTCTGCTCAGCGGTGCCGGCTGGCCGCTGATCTTCTGGTTCCTCGTGGTGTTCTCGCTGGTGCTGCTGGTGGCCACCGCGCGCTTCCTGCCGGAAACGCATCCGCCGGAGGCGCGGGTACCGCTGTCGCCGCGCGCACTGCTGCGTGACTATGTGCGCATCGGCTTCAACCCGCGTTTCCTGCGCCTGGCACTGGCCGGCAGCATCGGCTTCGGCGGCATTTTCCTGTACATCGCGTCCGCGCCGGTGTTCGTGATGCAGCACCTGCATCTGGGCGAAGGCGACTTCGCCTGGCTGTTCATTCCCACCATCGGTGGCATGACGGCCGGCGCGTTCCTGTCCGGGCGCATGGCCGGGCACACCACGCCGACCCGGCAGGTAACCATCGGCTTCTCCCTGTGCGCGCTGTCGACACTGCTCAACGTCGGCTACGTGGTGCTGGCGCCGCAGTTCGCGCTGCCGTGGGCGGTACTGCCCATTTTCCTGGGCGGCATGGGCATGGCGCTGATCTTCCCGATCCTGGCGCTGGCCGTGCTCGACATGTATCCGCACCAGCGCGGCCTGGCCTCGTCGCTGCAGGCCTTCGCGCAGCTGATGGTCAGCACCGTGGTGGCCGGCGTCGTGTCGCCCCTGCTCAGTGCCAGCCCGCTGCATCTGGCGCTGGGCCAGGCCGGCTTCTTCGCCGCCGGGTTTGTGTTCTGGTACTGGGAACACCGCCGTGAGCGCGCAGTGCAGGCCGTGGCCACGGGCCTCTGACCGGCCGCAGGGGCGGTGGCGGGCGACCCGTGAAGCGGCGCAACGGGCGGGGTGCGCTATCCTTGCGCCCCCCGTAGCGATGCCGCCCCCATGTCCACCACCTCCAAGACCCGTCGCGACCAGCGCCGCCGCCAGGAAGAGAAGGCTGCCAACAAGGCCGCTGCCCAGACTTCGCCGGTGGAGCCGCATGCCGAACTGCGCGATGCGCAGCGCACGCTGCTGGCAGGTGTCGTGCGCCGCGATGGCGAGTGGGTGCTGGGCATGGATGGCCGTATCGCCGGGCATAGCGAGAGCGCCGCGCAGGTGCTGGCGTTGATCATGCAGGCCGGTGAACTGCACGAGCGCAACGGTACGCCGGTGCGTCTGATGTATTCCGACGCGCTGCGTGATGCCGCGCAGGCCGAGGCCAGGGAGAAGGGCCAGACCTTCGAGGAATACAAGGCCGAGCTGGCCGCCGCGATGGCGGCGAAGAAGAACAGCTGACCCGTGTGGGTAGCGCCGGGCCATGCCCGGCGAGCGCAGCGGTGCGATCAAGGACGCCGGGCATGGCCCGGCGGGCGCCGGGGTGCGAACACGGCCCCGGGGCGGGCCCCGCCGCTACCGGAACGAAAGGGGCGGATCCTCGCGGATCCGCCCCTTTTCTCATTTCGCCGCCGGGGCCGCAGCGCTGGCCTGCCAGCCGCACATCTGGCCTTCGTTCTGCTGCTTGAGCCACTCATTGACCGGGCTGAAGTACTCGATCATCGGGCCGGCGTCCAGCTTGTCGGTGCCGGTCAGCTCCTTCAGCGTGGCCTGCCACGGCTGGCTGGCGCCCTTGCTGAGCATCGCCCAGTACTTCTGGCCGGCTTCCTTGTTGCCGTAGAAGGTGCACTCGTGCAGCGGGCCCTTGTAACCCGATGCATCGCACAGGCCCTTGTAGAACTGGAACTGCAGGATGCGGGCGAGGAAGTAGCGGGTGTACGGCGTATTGCCCGGCACGTGGTACTTCGCGCCCGGATCGAAGAACTCCTCGCCGCGGGTGCTGGCCGGGGCAACGCCCTGGTATTTGGCCTTCAGGTCCCACCATGCCTTGTTGTAGTTGTCGGCGGTGATCGATCCGTCAAACACGCCCCAGCGCCAGCGGTCGATCATCAGGCCGAAGGGCAGGAATGAAACGCCCGACAGCGCCATGCGCATCTGCGCGTTGATCACGGCCTCGCGGCTTTCCTGCGGTGCATCAACGAGACCGATCGAATTCAGGTACTTGGGCGTCATCGCCAGCACGATCGTGTCGCCGATTGCTTCGTGGAAGCCATCGTTGGCGCCGCCCTGGAACAGGGGCGGCAACGGGTTGTAGGCCAGGTCGTAGTAGATGTGGCCCAGCTCGTGATAGATGGTGGTGAAGTTCTCTTCGTTCGGCTTGATGCACATCTTGGTGCGCACATCGCCTTCCATGTTCATGTCCCAGGCGCTGGCGTGGCAGACCACGTCACGGTCGTCAGGCTTGATGAACTGGGTCTTGTCCCAGTACGACTGCGGCAGCGAGGGCATGCCCAGCGACACGTAGAAATCCTGTGCGCGCTCGGTCATCTGTTTCGCGGTACGCAGTTCGGCTTCGCGCTGTGCCCTGTACTGGCCCGCGACGCTGGCATCCCTGCCAGCCTTGGCCAGCGCAGCACTCAGGTTGGTCTGGTACTGCTTTTCCAGTGCGGCGGTGATGTCCAGGCTTCCGGCACCGGGATAGGGCTCCAGCTGGTCCCACAGGTTGGACCAGTCCTGCTGCCACATGTTGCCCAGCAGGTGCGCGGCGATCAGGCCATTACCCACCTCGGCCTTGTCCTTGCCGTAGGTCTTGTCCAGCTTGCCGCGCGCGTAGCAGTGCAGCTGCTCGTACATCGGCTTGACCTGCTCCCACAGGCGGTCGGTTTCCGGCCCGATCTGCTCCGGCGGCATGTCATAGCCGCTGCGCCACATCTGCCCGGCATCGGTGAAGCCCATGCCCTTGGCACCTTCGTTCACCAGGCTGACGAACTTCTGGTAGTCGCCACGCATGTTCCGCGTGGTGCTGTGCCAGCCCTGCCAGGCGTCAAGCTGCGCGTCGTAGTCGCGGCTGCGTGCCAGCACCTGTTCCAGTTCCCCCAGCTGGCGGCAGGAGGCCGGGTCGTTGGCATCGGTGCAGTACTTGCCGGCACCGTAGCTGCCCTCCATGCGGGTGGCGATCTGGGTCAGCTCGGCCAGCTTGGCCGGGTCGCGCGGTGCCGGCATCGAGGACATCAGCTTCAGCAGATGGATCGCACGCTTGCTGTCTGCGCTCATCGGCTGGCCCTCGAACTTCGCGGCCTGCTCGATCCAGCTGTTGAGCTGGGTCAGTGAACGCTCGTTGGCCTTGGCCGCGATGCGCTCCGAATCGCTGTTGATGTAGGTGGAAGACAGCCACTGCGCCGAGGTCATCTCCGGATAGGCAGCCTTGTATTCGGCATTGATGCGGGCAACGAACTGGTCGGCGGTCTCGCCGGCCGGTGCGCTGCTGCCGGCGGTCTCGGCGCCGGGGGACGCTTCCTTCTTGCAGGCAGCCAGGGCCAGCGTGGCGGCGGCGACAGCAGCGGCCAGCAGGAGATGACGGTGTTTCACGGGCGGTCCTTGGGTGGTGAACGACGGCCGAAGGCTAGTGGGCGCGCGTGCCCACCGCAAGTGTGGAAGGTTGGTGGGGTTCGGCAGGGCTTGCAGCCCTGCACCCGCAGAAGCCAAGGCACGTCAACGGCAGAAGCAACAGCAACAGCGGGCTATCCGGATGGCGGGGCGGTGTGGGCTTGCAGGACACGCCGTAAACCCATCCTTGGGGCTCGATGGCGCCATCCATGGCGCCAACGGTCCTGCAAGCCCACA
>NZ_JADCQA010000016.1:0-105679 GCF_014947095.1 Stenotrophomonas sp. B2
CGCCGCAGCTGGCGGCGCCGCAGGCACTGAGCCAGTTGCAGGAAAGCCAGCAGCTGCTGCAGCAGCTGGCCGAGTCGGCAGGCAAGCAGCAGGCGCAGCTGCCTGGCGAGGCGGCCGAACTGCCGGTAGACACGACGCTGACCGAACTGCAGGAGACCCTGCGCGCCACCCACAGTGGCAGCGCGGCGGGCAGCATTGCCGGTGGCGACGGTGAAGCGCCGGGCTGGAGTGCGCCGGTCCTGCTGGGCAGTGGCGTGGCCGGCGTGCTGAGCCTGACCCCGGCCGACCAGGTATGGGTCAGTGGCACGCATACCACGCTGGCCAGCGGCGTGGCACTGAACTGGATGACGCAGGGCTCCTTGACGATGGCCGTGGCCGGCGGGCTGGTGCTGTACACCGCCGGCATGGAACCCAGCGGCGAGAGCCCGAACCAGGAGCGCGGCATCGCGCTGCATGCGGCGCAGGGCAAGGTGAGTGCGCGTGCGCACAAGAACCAGGCGATCGTGGCCGCAAAGACGCAGGTGCGCATCGCGAGCACCGAAGCGGACGTGCAGCTGTCGGCACCGAGCAAGCATCTGCTGGCGACGGCGGCCGGGGCCTACATCCGGATCGAGGGCGACAACATCGAACTGGGCGCACCGGGCAAGGTGGAATTCAAGGCGAGCCAGCGCGAATGGCTGGGGCCGGCGAGTGTGGTGGGGCAACTCCCCGTGCTTGCCGCAGATCTCAAAGCGTGCCCAACCAAGGACAGTCAGCTGGCAGCTGCCGGCGCTGCAACTATCTGAAATGAATCATCACTCGCTTGAATCGTTGATCCGGGATGTCGGTGAAAGATTGCATGGTCCGCGCCAGCCGCGCTGGGCAGGCGCAATCATCGATCCATTGGTGCGCGACCCACTTGATGATGGGCTTGTCGCGGAGCTGGGAGCAACCAAACTCAGAATCAATGTGCCGCTTCGTGACAAAACGCCGTCGCGCCTTCCGTACCTGCTTCTGCTGGAAGCAAGCTCTGATGGCGTCGCGCTGCTGCACGCCACCTGCCTTGAGGCAATGGAAGAGCAGCGGAACCCCGATAGTGAGGCAGAGCACGGGTTCGCCATTGGGCCTTGGGTCGGCTTCGACTCCGAGCCTGATGAGATGGCCAGACATTGGGCCACGATCTGTACGATTCGAGTAGCCGGGCAGGGACGCCGGTATCTGCGCCTTGCGGATCGGCGGGTACTCAAGTGGCTCTGGCGCCGCCTGGACGCCGCCCAGCAGGCCTTCATGGCAGGACCCATGACGCAGATCCTGGTGTTGGGGCGAGATTCGAGTGTCGCTGAACTCCGCGTGTCAATGACACCACAGCGGGAGCGCACTGAGCTCCTATGGAAGTTCGATGGGAGCATGCTTGACGAGTGCGAGGCTGTGCAGAGCATGCTCAGAGGATGGCGGCGATTCGCACCAACCGTTCCGGCGAACTACTTCGATCTGGCCGAGTTCGCGCTATCCGAGGCGCAGGCCGCTGGCGCCCAAAGCCTGCATGATCGAGTGCTCCTCGGAGCGTACGCTTTGCAGGTAGACAATCACGTTCTCAGGTCGCCGGAGCTTCGGCAACTTGTTGCCACATCCCAGGCACAGGCCACGAATCTCGCTTTGGCCCTTGCTGCGATTCCCGATAGCAGGTGGGACGCCATGGCACTGTCTGTCCGACAAGGCGGATCCGGCGCTCGCTATCTGGAGGCCACTCAAGGAGGGAGCATTCATGGCTTCAGGTGATAGCGATCAATATTCGAGCAACGCCATCACCGCTGCCAGGAGAACCAAGACGTGCGGTGCTGGCGGTTGCGCGTCATGTGTCAAGTCTGGTCTGCCCGTGTTGCTTACCCGGCCGGGGCTGGCGGAAGCACGATACGCGGCCAGATCAGCCGTGCAGACACGTCAACTGATGGCCGGGATTTCCGCGCCCGACCTGAAGTTCTCCGACTATGTCATGCGTGCGCTGAGGACAGGGTACGTCTACGTCTACTATCAGACTCCAGCAATGCATGCGCTGATCGGTGGAGAAGGTTGGGAGGCTTACGCTGTCGACGAGGCAGGCTATGTCAGCCCCATTCCGTTGGAGAATCCACCTCTGCCAGAGGAAATGCCGCGCTTCAGTTGTGAGCGCGCGGCGGGCTATGCCGCCGCTATGCTGATCAACATCAAAGAGCCCTCCCGTGCTGGTGAGGTCTGGATAGGTTTCAGCGAAGTGCCGCTATCCGTGAAGGTAAGGCAGAACTACGCGGCAGACCCGGAGCTTCTGAACCAGCGTTTTACTCGCCTGAACGCGTCCACCGGTCAAAGCAGCCGTGCGCTGGCGCTCACGGATGGTGCGATACAGGGCGCAATTGCGGACTACGACGTCGAGCGCGGTCGCATGCTTGAAGGCCTGCGCGGAAATCCCCATCGTCCAGGGCAGGTAGCGCTGGACAAGAATGGCAAGGTCCCGGAGAAGCCGGCTTCGGAAGATGCGCAGACCGAAGAGCGGTGCGAGTCCGCCAAGGACGTTGCCGCGGCGGCGGCTGCAATCGCGGGCGCATCCAGGGATCCAGCCGCCAGGCAGCCTCTGATCCTGGGTGTCAGCGACCCGGTCGGCATGGCCCACGAAGCCGCGCATCTGCGCCTGACACTGCCCAGCAAGGCTGTGACGTGGTTGATGGCGCAGAAGGACGGTGCCCGACGCCTGCAGACTGCAGTGACGCTGGTGGGGCTTCAGCAGATGCTGGTTGAGCAGGCCAGGGTGCGGGAGGCTGACTTCCGTGATCGCAATCCGCCTGCGATGTCTGCAATGGATCTTCGTGCGGAAATGATAACGAAGACAGAGTTCGAGGCCCGCCAGAAGGCAGGCATCGTTCCTTCGTCCGCCAGCTGGTCGCCGCTCGCCATTCCCATGAACGGCCCGTGGGGTAAAGGCGTCGCCTCAAGCGGACAGAACGGCTACGGGACTGTGCACGTAGCCGGCGGCGCTTTTGAGGCCGACGCGCTTGAGCTGATCGATAAGATCAAGAAGAAGGCGTCCGGCAAAACTCGCGACACCGTCACCGGAAAGTCACTGGGCTGGGAAGACTACCTGAAGGAGTTTGGTAGGTACTCCGCTGAAGACAAGGCACTGCGCAAGCACATCCAGGGGGATCACCGCGATCTTCTGTCGTGGAATGGCCGCAAGCTGGTCACCGGGTTCGATTTCGATGAGACGAGCCCCGAAGATGGCATCTATTACAGCCAGGTGGTCGCCAACCTGTTGCACGGCGGGCCCATCGACGACGAGGCTGTGGAGTGGTACGCCGCCTTCGTAAAGGATGATCCCAGCAACAAGGACAATCTGCTGGTCAGGGCCATGCTGGGCAATCAGAAAGACGCGTTTGAGCAGTTTTCCGGGTGGAGCGTCGAAGAGGGCCAGAGAAACAAGGCCACTGAGGTTCTCAACAATCTGCTTGATCTGGCAGAGAAGCTGAGCGAGTCCAACCAGGGCGGGAAGGCGGCCGCGTTGGCCGTGAAGCACGTTGACACGCTGCGGATTCTTGCACGTGCGTATGCCAGCCCGCTGATCGCGATGGTGGGCGCCGTAGCGCTTGGCGCAGGGAAAGTGAAGAAGACGCTCTCCCCGCTTCTGTACGACCGTGTCATGGCCTTGTTGAGCAGTATGGTCAAACGAGCAGCCCCGCAGATTACACATCTGATTGTTGATGCCCCTCTGCGGATGGCAGGGCGCGCGTGGCGGGAGGTCTCAAGGGCATTCACTGCGGCTGCGGCCGACACGCCGGCCGGCAAGCGCAATGGCGTGAAGAGCCTGGTGATTGGAAGCGGAAGCTCTCTCCAGCTGGCAGGTGCCGGTGAAGCGGCTGATACGCGAGTGAAGCTGCATCTGTGGACCAACCAGAGTGAAGAGCAACTGCGCGCGCTTCAATCCACGGTCCAGCCGGGGCAATCCGTGGCAAATGCGCGGCCAGCACCGGGATCGATGATGACGGGAGTTGTAGTTGCGGCTGCTCCCATCACGATGGGGTCCAGCGGTCTGATGAGCCTGGCTTCGGCCACCCCCAAGGTGATTGCCGATGTGCCCACGGTGATGAGTGCCGGTGCCGGCATCATTCACGCGATGGAAGTAGCCAAAGCATGGAAGAAGATGGAGGTTGGCACAGCGAAGGAGCGCAGAGATGCCATCTTCAGTTTCTTTTCGGCGGGATTAGGCGTCGTTTCCGCCTTTGTTGATGTTGCTAAATCGTACGCACAGAATATTTTGAAGAAAGTTCTGTCGAAGCGGCTGGAAATGACCGTTGCGCTATTTGCAGCGATTGGGTCGTTTATTGATTCTGCGCAGAGCTTTATGGCCTCGGCAGATGATCTGAAGAACGGTCGCGGGGTCTTCATAGCGCATATTCTTCAGGCGATATCTTTCTTCGCTGGAGGCGTTGCGTTTAGTATCTATGCTGTTTCGCTCGTTGTCCAAGGCTTCGGTGTTTCGACATCTTGGCTCGGCTGGGGAATAATTTTCGTGGTGATTGGATTTGCTTTGGGGTTCGTCGCTTCGCTATTTATGACTCATCCCATAGAGGACTGGGCGGCAAGATCCATTTGGGGTGGCGGCGTCGCCACTAGGTGGCCCACAAATGAAATCGAGCTGCGGGAGCTAAATAAAGTATTGCTCGGGATCGAGATTGATGCTCAGTTCCGGAGCTCGCTGAGCCTCAAGAACATCACAAGCATCGGTGATGTCATCATTGGTGAAGCTGTCAGGAGGGTAACCGCCCAGCAGTCTGATGCTGAATTTACTAGAGAGTTCGTCGTGAAGCTGAAGCTGGTTGAGCAAATGCGAAAACGGCTCGGAGTTCATGTTCATATCAGTGGTAGAAGTAATTTTGGTGCTGAAACCATTGTCGTCTACTCGACAGATGCAACCGGTCGTCCTGGAGAAAATTGGGGCCGGGGGGTGTCGAAGGGGACAGTTGATCATGCAGCCCTTGATGCTCTGGCGATTTCAGGACATGTCGAAAGCGGAAGATTCTCCATGCTTTCCGTAGCGTTGACTGTACGAGATGCTCTTGAAGATGGGGATGTTATCGTTCAAGAGAATATGGTGATTGAATGAGTGCTTCGTCTAAAAGGTATGGAGAGGTTGTTGTGCCGGAGTGGGAGGGGGATGAGCCCTACTTTGACACTGCTTTCGCGCGTATGCGAAGTCGAGGGGAAGCCCATGTTGGGGTGGCCCAGCCGAGACGAATCCTTGAGAGCATTGATTCCAACAGGGTGCATACAGGCCCTTCGTCGTCAGATTCAGTGATTGCTGCATATGACGATGGAATAATGGTGGGTGGACTCAGAGGCTCGCTTGGTGCTTCGGTGCTTGCTTGGTTTGGACTTCTTCCAGCGTTCTGCCTTATTCTAATAAGTGGATATTGTGTGTATGTCCTTGGGCGGATTGGTGAAGCTGCATGGAGTAATTTTGGATTTACAATTGGTGTTGTTTTTGCAGGTCTTCTGAGTGCGGCGTTCGGGATTAGCTCTTTCAGCGTTCTGTTTCGCGTCTTGGTATTTATGCCTTCCGATTTTCCAGTTATATTTAATAGAGCGACTCGGGATGTGTGGGTCGCGGTTCCAAAGATGCCGTCATTCGTTCGAATATTTGAACTTGCTCCTATTGTCTTCGAGCGCCATAGTTGGGCCAATCTAAAGCCACGTACCTACCGGGTTCTTGAGGTTACGCCGGGCGCGAGCTCTGCCCGCTGGACCTACATTCTGACGTTGGTCTTTGGTCAAGAGAGTGATCCACGAAAGGTGGCCTGTGAAATGAACATCGGTTTCAAGGGCTGGGGAGATGATTTCGAGCTGCTGCAGCTTTGGGAGCACATTCGCCGATACATGAACGATGCCGGCCCGGCTTTGGACCAAGGCGAAAAGTTCAAGACCTTCAGCACGGGCCGACTTCCCAAGTTCCCGGATGAGGCAATGGCGGCCTTAGGGCGAAAGCTGTCGGAGTCTGAGGCGTGGGCTGCTCCAAAGACTTGACGCAAGATCGGCCGCGTCGGCATTGACCTGCCCCGGTTTGTAGTCTCGATAACCACGATCTGGCGTGTCGGCCATGAGCCTTCTCCCCTCAGACGGGAGAAGAACCTAAGAATGGCGGGGATTACCGTGCCGCCGCAATCGCCTTCACCCGCGCCCTGGCCAATGCTTCACCAATCGCCGGGCCTTTCAGGTGCGTCGTATCCAGATCCCGTGCCTGTACCGAGAGCGCCGCCTGATGCAGGCGCTTGAGCGTTTCGCCCTGCGGGTAGTCACTGTCCTCGAATCCCAGCCGTCCGCGCTTGTCGGCCTCGCAGCACACTGCGATGCGCGCGATGCGTTCGGGCCGGCGCAGCGCGTCGCAGCGACCGAGCAGTTCCAGCACGGTGGCATCGCGGAGCTCGTCGATGCGGTGCACGTTCAAGTGCTCGCGGCAGACCGCTTCCGCCAGCTGCTGGTGTTCGGCCGGGACCTTCAAGCGGGCGCACAGCGCCTTCAACGGCGTGATGCCGCGCTGCTCATGCATGATGTGGCGCGGCCATTCCTCCGGCGGGGTGAGGCCCTTGCCGAGATCGTGGGTGAGCGCGGCGAAGCCGACCAGGTCATCGCCCGGGGCCAGTGCCGCTGCCATGTCACTGACCATCTCCTGGTGCAGGCCGGTGTCGATTTCCGGATGGAACTCGGCACGCTGCGGAACGCCATACAGCGCTTCCAGCTCGGGCAGGACCGGGCCCAGTGCGTGCGCCTCGTGCAGGGTGCGCAGGAACGCCGAAGGCCGTTCGCTTGCCAGCGCCCTTCGTAGTTCCTGCCAGACGCGCTCTGGTACCAGCGCGTCGAGCTCACCGCTGGCAGCGACCTCGCGCATCAGCGCCATGGTTTCGGGGGCAACGGTGAACCCCAGCGGGGCAAAGCGGGCCATGAAGCGGGCCGCGCGCAGCACGCGCAATGGATCTTCAACGAAGGCAGGACCGACGTGGCGCAGCACGCGCTGCTCGATGTCACGCACGCCGCCGTAAGGATCGACCAGCGCACCGCTGTCTTCGTCGCAGGCAATGGCATTGATGGTGAAGTCGCGGCGCTGCAGGTCCTCTTCCAGCGTTACCGCCGGATCGGCATCGACCACGAAACCGCGATAACCGCGGCCGGATTTGCGCTCGGTGCGGGCCAGGGCGTATTCCTCACCGGTCTGCGGATGCAGGAACACCGGGAAGTCCCGCCCCACGGCGCTGAAGCCCTGCGCTTCCATCTGCGCGGGCGTGGCACCGACCACCACCCAGTCGCGGTCGCCGGCGGGACGCTGCAGCAGGCGGTCGCGCACGGCGCCGCCGACAAGATAGATCTTCATGGCGGGGATGATGGCATGCCCGGCGCGCAGAGCCGAATCAGTCGCCGCCCTGGCCCGCGTCCGCCGGACAGCTGAAGCTCTTGCGCTTGTCGACCAGGCGTCCCATCAGGCGGTCGCTCAGCGGCAGGGCGTCACCGTTGAGGCGCCAGTCGTAGATCACGCTGAAGGCCAGCACGCGCGCGACGTACTCGCGCGTTTCCTTGTAGCTGATCGTCTCGATCCACAGGTCGGGATCGAAACCGGGGCGCTGGCTCTGCCAGCGTGCCGTCGGCGTCGGACCGGCGTTGTAGGCGGCGATGGTCACATAGGGCAGGCCGTCGTACTTGTTCATCAGCTGGCGCAGGTAGGCGGTGCCGATGGCGATGTTGGTGTCGGGGTCGTAGAGGCTGTCGGCACCGCCGTAGCCGGTCAGGCCGATGGACTTTGCCACGGCGGCACCGGTGGCCGGAAGCACCTGCATCAGGCCCATCGCATTGGCAGGCGAGCGCGCGCGCGGAGTGAAGATGCTTTCGGCGCGGATTTCCGCAGCGACCCAGGCCGGATCGATGGCATTGCGCGCCGATTCGCGGCGGATCGTGGCGTCATGGTGCAGCGGGAAGCGCAGGTCATACAGGCGCTGTTCCTGCGGCTGCTTGCCGAGGGAGAACACCGCGCGGTCGAACCAGCCGTTGTCCTGGGCCACCCGCACGGCCAGTCGGCGCTGGGTGTCATCGAAGCGCGACAGCGCGCTGTTCCATTCGGCCACCGCCCAGCCCGCGCGATCGATCTGGAACAACGCCACTGCGCGCTGGATGGCAGGATCGCGAGCCACTGCGGCCTTGGCCTGTTCGCTGTCGTTGGGTTTCCACGGGCACAGCGTGTAGCCCTGCTGCAGCTTGTCGGCCGCGAGGAAGCCGTGGAAGGTGGGCGTGCGCGCGGCCTCCCGGAACAGCGACTGTGCCTGCTGTGCCTGCCCGGTCTTCTCCAGCATGCGTCCTTCGTAATAGCGCCAGCGTGGATCGTTGCGCTGTTTCGGCGCCATCTTGCGGATGGCTGCCAGGGTCGCCGGCCAGTCGCCACGCGACATCGCTTCGCGCACGCGCCATTCATGCAGGCGCTCGTCGTAGGCGGCGTCGGGGACTGCATTGAGGCGCCGCGCGGAATCAGGCAGGTAGGAGGCGACCGTCCACAACGCGATCTGGTAGCGCACCTGGGCCTGCTGCTCGGCACTCAGGCCCAGGGCCTGCGCGTACTGCGGCAGCTGCTGCTCGGTGGCATCCGGATCGGCCTTGGCCAGCTTGACCAGGCCATCGGTGGCGATGCGCCGGCTGCGATCATTGCGCGGCCAGTTCAGTGCGCTGGCATTGGGCTTGTCGACGAACGCAGCATAGGTGTTGGCCAGCGCCAGGTCGGCGGCGGGAAGCCCACGCGCGGCGCTGCGCATCACCGCCGGCTGCTGCGCGTCGGCGGCCGCGTCGATGCGCTCCCAGCGCAGTGCGTCGCTCAGGCCCCCCTGGGCCTGCAGCACGGCGAACACCGCATCGCAGCCGTCGGGCAGCGACTTGCCGTTCCGGCGCCACAGCTCCTGGGCGTCGCTGATCCATTGCGGATCGACGCCGCCGGTCACCTGTCGGGCGGTCAACTGCGCACAGCGCAGGCCGAGATTGTCGGTAGGCGCCCAGTTGGCGAGCAGGGTGGGCCAGTCCTGCCGGCGTGCCACCGAGGGCAGCCACACGCTGCGGAAGGTGGTGGCCACGGCCTGGCCCTCGTAACGCTTGAGGAAGGCCTGCGCCTGCGCAGTGTCGACCGTGTCGATGTTGCGCCGCAGATTGGCGTACTCCAGCCAGCCATAGGCCGGATGGCGGCTGAGCGCGGCGGCCTGGCCGGGATCGAACTGGCCGCGTTCGGCCGCGGCGATGGCGGCTTTGAGCTGCGCGTTCTGGGCATCGAGGGACTGGGCACCCGCGCAGCCGATCAGCAGCAGGGTGGCCAGCGGGAGCAGGGACAGAGCGGTCGAGGAGCGTCGGGTCATGGCGCCAGCATAGCGGGCACTGGCTGAATTCAGTTTCGCATCGCGTGCACGTCAGGCGAAGGCAACGGCAGCTGAATGCAGGTGCATGGAGCCTCTGCCGCAGCAGCGGGATGCCGGCGTAACGTCAGAGCCGGGCGAACCGCCCGGCTGCAGGGAGCGGCACATGGCGTTCAGTAGCGCAGGAAGGAATGGCCCGCTGGCGGAGATCAATGTCACGCCATTGGTGGATGTGATGCTGGTGCTGTTGATCATCTTCATCGTGACCGCACCGATCGTGGCCCGGCCGATCGCAGTGCAGTTGCCGCAGGCGACCGATCGCGTGGTCGCCCGGCCGGACCCGCCGCCACCGATCGAACTGCGTCTGGATGCAGCCAACCAGCTCAGCTGGAACGGCCAGCCTCTGGCCATTGCCGATCTGCAGTCGCGCCTGCAGGCGCAGGCGGGTGAGCATGCCGGCAACCTGCCGGAGCTGCGCATCGCGACCGATCCGGCGGCCGAGTACGAAGGGATGGCACGCATCCTGGCGGCGGCCGAGGCCACCGGCATGGAGCGCGTTGCGTTCGTGCGCTGAGCAGCGGACGAGGGGCTGTCGATGGACAGCCCCTCCACCAAGAGTGCTTTGGAGCACTCCGCGGATGCCGGCACCTGCTGTCGCAACAGGCGCGTGGTCAGCGCGCCAAGGCTGGAACACGACACAGAATCTGTCGCTATCTGATGCGATTGCCCGTCAATCGCGTCAAGCCCGCGTGAAAGGGTGTCGGTCATCACGCCGTGATTTTGACTACTTGTTTACAAAGGAGACGCTGCCGCCATGCAGGAGGGGCGTACGGCAGCCAATGTCCCGACATTCCTTTGGAGAGAGAGCGAATGAATCACCTGCACCACCGCCCCCTGGCGGTTGCCGTCGCCCTGTGCGTGACTGCCCTGGCACCGCTGGGCGCCGCCGCACAGTCCACCACCAACCTGGACGCGGTCGAGGTCACCGGTACCCGCATCAAGCGCGCTGAAGTGGAGGGCCAGGTTCCGATCCAGACCCTGACGCGCGGCGACATCGAGCGCACCGGCCTGAGTTCGATCGGCGAAGTGCTGCAGCAGCTCACCGGCTCCGGTTCGGCGCTCAATGCCAAGTTCAATTCGTCCGGCAACTTCGGCTTCCCCCCGGATGGCAGCGGCGTCGGTGCGGGTTCGGCGCAGGTCGATCTGCGCCACCTGGGGGCCAAGCGCGTGCTTGTGCTGGTCGATGGCATCCGCTGGGTCAATGAGTCATCGGCGTCGGGTGTCGGCGCCGCGACCGATCTCAATACCATTCCGCTGGCCATCGTCGAGCGCATCGAAGTGCTTGAAGACGGCGCGTCGTCGCTGTACGGCTCCGATGCCATCGCCGGCGTGGTCAACATCATCACCCGCCGTGATTTCGATGGCGGCCAGGTGACCCTGAACTACGGCGAATACAGCAAGGGCGACGGCACGCAGAAGGGCGTGGACCTGGCCTGGGGCAAGAGCGGTGATCGCTTCAGTCTGTTCCTCGGCGCCAGCTGGACCAAGCAGGATCCGGTGTATGCGAAGGACCGTGAACAGTCGCGCTTCCCGATTCCCGGTACCGGCCTGGCCTTCGGCAGCGGTGCCATTCCGCAGGGCCGCTTCGCCTTCGTCGACCCCAACACGGGCGCGCAGCAGAACATCGTGCCCAACACCGGCGTGAGCAATCCACGCTATGACGGCAGTGCCGGCTGCAACCGCACTGACGACTACCACTGCTTCACCAGCGCTGACCGTTTCAACTTCGCCGAGTACAACATGGTGCTGACGCCGTCGGAGCGGAAGGGCCTCTTCGGTCAGTTCCGCTTTGACATCACCGACAACGTGCAGTGGTACGTCAAGGCACTGGGCAACCGTCGCGAGTCGACCAACCAGGCTGGCCCCGAGCCGCTGTTCTTCGGCCCCGATGGCGCCACCGGCAATCCGCTGGCCGACAACATCACCATCTCGGCGCTCAATCCCTACAACCCGTTCGGCTTCGACCTGGTGTCGTCCGGCAACATGAGCCTGGTCGGCCGCCGCCCGGTGGAAGGTGGCGCGCGCGTGTTCGAGCAGGAGGTCAACACCACGTACTTCGCCACCGGCCTGGTCGGCAACTTCCAGGCGGCCGACCGCAGCTGGTTCTGGGACGTCAACGGCATGTACAGCAAGAACAAGGCCGAACAGACCAACTACGGCAGCTACAACATCTACAACGTCAACCTGGCGCTGGGCGATCCTGCCGCATGTGCGGCGACGCCGGGCTGCGTGCCGCTGAACATCTTCGGCGGTGCCGGTTCCATCACCCCGGACATGCTGCGCTGGATCCAGCCGGTGGTACGCGACCGCAGCCAGAACGAGCTGAGTCTGTTCACCGCCAATCTGTCCAGCGATCTGTTCAACCTGCCGGCCGGCCCGCTGTCCTTCGCCACCGGTTACGAGTACCGCAAGTACGAAGGCTGGTACCAGCCCGACCCGTTGACGGTGATCGGTCACTACAACGGCGTGCCGTCGCAGCCGACCTCCGGCTCGTACGACGTCAATGAAGCCTACCTGGAACTGAGCGTGCCGATCTTCGCCGATTCGGCACTGGGCAAGAAGCTCGACCTGAGTCTGGCAGGCCGCTACTCGGATTACTCCACCTTCGGTGGTGAGTTCACGCCCAAGTACGGCCTGCGCTGGCAGGTGACCGATGACTTCGTGCTGCGCACCACCTATGCCGAAGGCTTCCGCGCGCCGTCGATCGGCGAACTGTACGGATCGGCCGCGCGCGCGGACCTGCAGCTGTTCGATCCGTGCTCGATCGGCCTGGGCGGCACGCCGCCGCGTGGCAGCGCCGCCAACTGTGCCGCGCTGGGCGTGCCGGCCGGCTTCCAGCAGGCCAACTCGCAGATCTCGGTGACCACCGGCGGCAACCGCGAGCTGGAACCGGAGCGTTCACGCAGCTTCAGTGCCGGATTCGTCTGGAGCCCGTGGTTCGGCAACAACACCTCCTGGTCGGAGCGCTTCGACGTGGAAGTGACGTTCTACCGCCACAACATCGATGGCGCGATCCAGGCGATCAACGCGCAGACCCAGCTGGACCTGTGTGTGGATACGCTGGATCCGGTGTACTGCGATGGCATCACCCGTGCCAGCACCGGCGCGGTCAGCAGCTTCAACAACCGACTGACCAACCTGGGTTCGATCAAGACCGATGGCTGGGACGTGGACCTGTTCTGGACCCTGCCGCAGACCTCGATCGGCCAGTTCAAGCTGGGCTGGAAGAACACCTTCGTCGGTCGTTACGAGGCCACCGGTGCGGCCGGCCAGCGGCAGCCACAGAAGCCGGGCGTGGAAGTGGCCGACAGCTCGATTCCGGAATGGACCAGCAACGCCAGCATCGGCTGGACACTGGACAACTGGAGCGCGAACTGGACGGTGCGGCACATCTCCGAGTTGACCGAAGACTGTGGCGACGCCGTGGCGTTCCCGGTGTGCAGCAACCAGGTGGAGGGCACCAATACGCTCTCGGCGACCACCTTCCATGATCTGCAGGTGGGCTACAGGATCGATTGGATGAAGGGATTGCAGCTGACCGCCGGCCTGAACAACGTGTTCGACAAGGATCCGCCGATCTGCCTGTCGTGCTCGCTGAACGGCTATGACGCGTCGACCTATGACATTCCGCGTGGCCGCTACTGGTACATGCGCGCGGACCTGCGGTTCTGATGTGATGAGGGGCAGCGCCGGACACTCCGGCGCTGCCTTGCGGGTAGCGCCGAGCCCATGCTCGGCGCTACAGGAGCGGGGCGGTTGCGACCTGCAGCTGATCAGAACGACCAGGTGAACGTCAGCGAGCCGTTGCGGCCATCGCCGTACGCACCGTAGCCGTTGATCTGCGAGAGGTACTGCTTGTCCAGCAGGTTGTTGAGGTTGGCCTGCACGCTGAACTCCGGCGAGATGCGGTAGCGCACGAAGGCGCTGACCAGGGCATAGCCGTTCTGCTCGATGCGGCCGTAGGCCGGCACCGCATAGTAGATGCGGTTCTGCCAGTTCGCCCCACCGCCGACCGTCAGTGCCTGCAGCGACTGCGGCGTGTAGCTGGTGAACAGCTTCAGCGCGGTCTGCGGCAGGTTGGTGTTGATGTCGGCATCGTTGGCATCCTTGGCCACGTAACGCGAGGCACCGAAGGTCGCGTTCCAGCCCGGGGCCAGCTCGCCGTTCAGTTCGAATTCGAAGCCGCGGCTGACCGTGCCGCGCGCGGCGCGGTAGGCGAATTCGTTCTGGCTGCCCTGCACCGGCTCACCGGTGGCCTGGCCGACGTTGTCCTGCTCGATGCGGAACACTGCCAGCGAAGCATTGAGGCGGTTGTCGAACCAGGCGCCCTTGACGCCCACTTCGTAGCTCTTGCCATCGACCGGATCGAGGTAGCTGCCGTTGCGGTCCTTCAGTGTCTGCGGCTGGAAGATCTCGGTATAGGCGGCGTAGGTGGAGAAGGTATCGTTGATGTCCAATACCAGGCCGGCATAGGGCGTGGTGACCTTGTGCGAGCGGTCCGCACCTTCGCCTTCACTCTTCCAGTCGGTGTAGCGTGCGCCGACGATGAGCTTCAGCGGGTCGGCCAGCGACAGGCGCGTGGCCATGTAACCGGCCTTCTGGGTGATCGTGCCTTCGCTGGCCAGCGCCAGCGGGTTCCAGTTCGGCTCGGAGATGTCGCCGGTCCAGCCAAGGTAGCTGGTGAACGGGTCCCAGCTCTGGCCGGGGCCGCCAATCTGGTAGTCGCCGTAGTTGGCGTACTCGCGCTTGTTGTAGCTCAGGCCGGCCATGAACTGGTGATCGCGGCCGAACAGCCGGAACGGGCCGTCGACATAGCCATCGACTGCGTTGACCTTGCGCTCGGTGTTGTAGAAGCCGGCCGACGGCGAAATGCCGGTGCCGGTGGTCCTGTCGAAGAACGAGGCACCACTGGTCCAGTCGTTGTACGCCGGGTAGAACAGCTTGTCGTCGGCCTTGGTCTCATCGTGGGTCGCACCGACCTTGAACTTCCAGCCATTGCTGAAGGCGTGCTGCAGGGTGGCGAACGCACGCTTGCTGGTGGTGTCCCAGTAGGTCCAGTTCGGACTGGCGTTGAACGATTCGTCGTAGCCGGTGGCCGAGCCGTCGGAGAACAGCATCGGGAAGCCGCCCCAGGTCGCACCATTGGCGCGCTTCTGCTGGTAGTCGTAGCCCACGCTCAACTGCGTGTCCGGAGTCAGGTCGGCGTCGATCACCGCGTAGCCCAGCGTCTTGTGCTGGTTATAGCGGTCCATCTGCGCGTCGGTGTCGAGGTAGCTGCCGATCACCCGGCCACGCACGGTGCCGCTGGTGTTCAGCGCGCTGCCCACGTCCACGGTGGTACGGGTACGGCCCCAGCTGCCGACGTTCACCGATACGCTGCCGGCCAGCTCGGCGCTGTCGGCATGCTTGCGGATCAGGTTCACCGAGGCGGACGGGTTGCCTGCGCCACTGAGCAGGCCGGTGGCGCCGCGCACCACCTCCACGCGGTCATACAGGGCGAGGTCCAGGCCGGAATCGCCGTAGCTCCAGTTCTGCACCATCTGCGTGGGCAGGCCATCGAACTGGTAACTGTCGATGTAGAAGCCGCGCGCATAGAACTCGGTGCGCTCGCTGTCCGATTGCGTGCTGGTCACACCGGTAGTGTTGGCCAGCACGTCGATGATGTCGTCCAGGTTCTGATCTTCGATGCGCTGATGGCTGATGATGCTGACCGACTGCGGAATCTCGCGCGGCGTCAGGTCGAAGCGGGTACCGGCCGAGGTGCGGCGCACCGAGTAGCCCTCCGCGCGCTCGCCCTTGACCACCACCTTGTCGAGGGTGGTCGCATCGGTGGCAGTTTCTGCGAAGGCGGTCGGGGCGATGGCGCAGAGTGCGGCGAGCACGGCAACGGACAGCCGCTGAGGCTGCGGGATACGGAATGCAGGACGGTTCATGGGATTCCTGGACGAGCATGCGCGTTCGGCCGACATCCAGGAGGCGAGGCGCTAAGGGTAGGGGAAAGGCGGGCGCGCCTTCCTGGCGACGCTGCAATCGAAAGGAATGTTAATACGAACTATTCCTATTTACAAATCATGAACAGGGGCGCGCGGGCAGGATCGTCCGGCTGCTGTGGGACGACCGCCGTCCGGCGGCTTAGCGGCGCAGCAGTGGCAGAGGATCCCGTGCGCCGTCTGCGCCGTAGATGCCCCAGTGCAGGTGCGGCGGAGTGCCCTTGGCGTTGCCGCTGTCGCCGACGTGGCCGAGCAGATCGCCCGCGGCTACGACCTGGCCGCGGGCGAGGCCTGCGGCCCAGCTCTCCAGATGGGCGTAGTAGTAGCGCTCGCGGCCGGGGCCGATCACCCAGACCTGACGGCCGCCCAGGCCGCCTTCCCGCACCTCGGCAACCACGCCCGGGGTCGCGCTGCGGACCGGGGTACCCCGCGCGGCGAAGATATCGATGCCGGCATGGCTGCGGTCGCGCCCTCGCGGCGCGCCGAAGGTATCGGCGATCTGGCCCGGCCGCACGCCGTCCACCGGTACCGGCAGCTCGGTGGCCGGTGGCATCCGGGCCAATGACCACAGCATCTTCGGCGCTTCGGCCCAGCGGCTGTTCCAGACGGACAGGGCGGCAACGACGGTGACGACCAGCAGGAACGCACGCAGCAGCCAACGGCGCAGCAGGCGGGCGGAAGACGTGGAGGGTGTGCGGGGCGAAGGATTCATGCCGCGCCAGTATGGCGCGGTGGGTGTCGAGGCCGGTTCATTGCAGGGGGACTTCGAAACTGCGCTTCAGCGTGGACAGTGCCACCGCGGTGCGGAATCGTTCGATGTTGTCGTCGCCACCGAACAGCCGCTCGCTGATGGCGTCGTATTCCTCCATCGAGGTGGCCGAAAGCACCAGCAGGAAATCGCCGTCACCGGTGATGGCATAGCACTGCTGCACCGCCGGGTCGTCCTGCACGCGCTGCTTGAACGGCGCCACGCGATCACGCTGCTCGCTGACCATGCGCACCTCGACGATGAGGGTCAGCGGTCGGCCGATCC
The DNA here is from genome assembly GCF_014947095.1 of Stenotrophomonas sp. B2. Classification (NCBI taxonomy): domain Bacteria; kingdom Pseudomonadati; phylum Pseudomonadota; class Gammaproteobacteria; order Lysobacterales; family Lysobacteraceae; genus Stenotrophomonas; species Stenotrophomonas sp. B2. The sequence continues at coordinate 16,461 of NZ_JADCQA010000016.1, forward strand.
GCGCCGCCGCCACCACGGCCACATTGGCCGCGATCACACCGCTGTCCTGCAGACGCCTGACCCGCCGCTGCACCGCCGGCGTCGACAGGTGCACGGCTTCGGCGATCTCCCGCTGTGGCAGCGTGTTGTCCCGCTGCAGCAGGGTGAGGATGGCGCGGTCGAAGCTGTCCAGCACGGGGGCAGTGGCCATGGTGAGCAGAAGTTGCATGGACGGGCCGGTAATTGAGCCAAGTGCTCGCCGTCGACGCAATAGACTGGACGCATGCAGACTTCACGATTCGCGCCGATGTTGCCGGCGCTGGCGGTGCTCGGCTCGGTAACGGCGCTGTCCGTTGGCACGTCCTATGCAAAGCACCTGTTCCCGCTGATCGGCGCGCAGGGCACCAGCGCGCTGCGCGTGGGCTTCTCCGCACTGTTGCTGCTGCTGTTCTGGCGACCCTGGCGCTGGAAGACCCGCCGCGCGGATGCGATCACCATCCTGCGCTACGGGCTCACGCTGGGCCTGATGAACCTGCTGTTCTACATGGCCATTCGCACGATCCCGTTCGGCATCGCGGTGGCCATCGAGTTCACCGGGCCGTTGACCGTGGCGATGCTGTCGTCACGGCGCCCGATCGATTTCCTGTGGGTGGGATGCGCAGTGGTCGGCCTGCTCCTGCTGTTACCGCTGGGCGGTGCGGCGGCACTGGACCCGGTGGGCGTGCTGTATGCAATGGGTGCGGCGGCGTGCTGGGGCCTGTACATCGTGTTCGGCAAGCGCGCCGGCCACCTGCATGCAGGCCATTCGGTGTCGCTGGGCCTGCTGGCGGCGTCGCTGGTGGTGGTGCCGGTCGGGGTGATCCATGCCGGCGCGGCCCTGCTCGATCCGAAGATCCTGCTGGCGGGCCTGCTGGTGGCACTGGTGTCCAGTGCGATTCCGATGTCGCTGGAGATGATGGCGCTCAAGCGCCTGCCGAAGGAAACCTTCGGCATCCTGATCAGCATGGAGCCGGCGGTGGCCGCACTGTGGGCGATGCTGCTGCTGCACGAACACCTGCATGGACTGCAGTGGCTGGCGATCGGCTGCACCGTGGTGGCTTCGGTGGGGAGCACGATGACGGCGCGGCGGTCGACGGCGCCGGCGATGCTGGCGGGGTAGCGCCGGGCTTTACGGGTAGCGCCGGGCCAGGCCCGGCGGATGGGGTTCCGTTCGCCGGCCAGGGCCCGGCGCTACCGATCAGCGCAGGGCGCTGGCCGGTACGTCGATGGCCATGGCCAGCGCCAGATGGTCCGAGAAGGCCGCCGGTACGGCTTCGACCGCGCGGGTCTGCAGGCTGCTGCTGACCAGGATGTGGTCGATGGCGCGGTCCGGGCGCCAGCTGGGGAACGTCGGCACGATGCAGCCTGGAGGCTGCAGCCGGGTCTTCTGGTACAGCACCTGCATTTCCGGTCGTTCGGCCAGGCAGTTGAAGTCACCCATCAGCACGGCGTTGGGGTGGTCGGACAGCAGCTCGGCGATGAAACCGAGCTGTGCCATCCGCGAGCCGGCACCCAGCGAGAGGTGGGCCACGGCCACGGCCAGGCCGTCCCTGCCATCACCGAACCTGGCCAGCAGCACGCCACGCCCGCCGATGCGGCCGGGCAGGGCGTGGTCCTGCACCTCCACCGGCTCCAGTTTGCTCAGCAGGCCGTTGGCACTGGATGCAACCCCGCCCATGCGCCGGTTCGGCTGGTGGCTCCAGTAGTTGAAGCCGGCCCGCTGGGCCAGGTAGTGGGTCTGGTTGGTGAAGCCCGAACGCAGGCTGCCAGGATCGGCTTCCTGCAGGCCAACGATGTCGTGCCCACGCGCCAGTGTGGCAATCGCATCAAGACTGCTGCGCTTGCGACCCGCCGGCAGCGCATGTGACCAGCTGCGGGTCACATAGTCGCTGTAGCGGCGGGTACTGGAGCCGGCCTGGATGTTGGCCGTCAGCAGACGCAGGGTCCGTGTAGAGGGGGAATTCACGGCCGGGGACAGCTTCTCTTGGATCAGTGAGCCTGGGCCGCACCGCGCTCGCGGGCGATCAGGTGGTCGGCGATGCGCAGCATGTCCGGGAAGCTCTTGCCCTTCACCAGGTACTTGCCGTTGACGATGATCGACGGGGTGCCGCTGATCTGGCTGCGCTGCGCGAACTGCTTGGCCGAGTTGGTCTTGGCATTCACCGCGAAGCTGCCCATGGTGGCGGCGAACTGCTTCGGATCGACGCCGTAGCCGGCGTAGAACTTGGCGATGTCCTCGACCGAATCACGGCCGCGTTCGCCCTTCAGGGTCTTCTGCGAGTGGATGGCGGCGTACAGCGCCTCGTGGGTCTTCTCCTGCACGCCCAGCGTCTGCGCGGCATAGAAGGCACGGGCGTAGTCGTCCCAGGTGCCGCCGAACATGGCGGGCACGTAGACGAAGTTCACGTCGCCCGGCAGACCGGCTTTCCACGGGCCGACCAGCGGCTGGAAGGCGGCGCAGGCCGGGCAGACGTAGCCGAAGATCTCGACCACTTCGACCTTGCCGGCAACCGGCTGGAAGGGCTGGCCGTTCGGAATTTCCTGGTAGTCCTCACCGGCCACCGGCGCCGGACCGGTCAGTGCGGTGGTGGTCGGGGCCGGAGCGGCCGCCGGAGCGGCTTCGGCGGCCTTCTCGCCTTCGGCTGCCGGGGCCGCGCCTGCGCTGTCAGCGGCCGGTGCCGCAGCGGGCTCGGTGCTGGCTGGGGCGGTGGTCGGCTCGGCCGGGGCGGCGGAGGTGTTGGCGGTGCCGTCGTCGGCCTTGCAGGCCGCCAGGATCGGCAGCAGCGCTGCGAGTGCGAGGGCGTAGCGGATCTTCATGGAAGCGTCTCCAGCATCTGGAATGGTGGGGCCGGCGGCGGGCGCCGGCCAGGGGGAAATGATGACACGCGGCGGCGACAGCGCCGTGTCGGGAGTGGGCGTTGGTTCAGCGGCCGCGGTTGGCGCGGACCTGGGCGATCAGCGCCGAGGCAATGCGCAGCTGGTCGTCGAAGCTGTTGCCGCGGACCAGATACTGGCCGTTGATGATCAGCGCCGGGGTACCGGGGATGCGGGTACGCTGGGCGAATGCCCGCGCTGCATCGACCTTCTTCTGCACGGCGTCGCCCCGCAGGGCCTGGATGTAGCGCTCGGGCGCCACGCCGTAGCCCTTGTAGAAGGTGGCGAGCTCATCGGCCGAGACATTCTGCATCGGCAGGGTGCCCTGCTCGTGCAGTGCCTTGAACACGGCCGCATGGCTGCGCTTGGCGACGCCGACTTCTTCGGCGGCGTAATAGGCCAGCGCCCAGGCATCCCAGGCGCCCCCGAACGCCGCAGGCACCGGAGTGAAGCGAACATCCGCCGGCAGCTTGGCCGCCCAGGCTTCCAGCTGCGGTTCGAAACGCGCGCAGTGCGGGCAGGTGTAGCCGAACACCTCGACCACTTCGATCTTGCCGGCGAGCGGCTGGAACGGACCGGCCTGGGCGATGCGCTCGTAGTCGCGACCTTCGACCAGCGGGGCTGCGGCAGGGGCGGCACTGGCGGCCATCGGCAGCAGCACCAGCAGGGACAACAGCAGGCGGGGAATCAACCTCATCGACACGCATCTCCGTTGAAAAAGCAACGCCGGCGCAGTCGCCGGCGTGAAGGAAACATACCGCAGGCGCGGGCCGCGGTGGCGGCCCGGGCCGACCAGTGGCGGTCAGGGGGCGGCGGCCGGTCGTGCCGGCGTGGCTTCGGTGGCCACGTCGTCGGCCCGGTTGTGCAGGCCCTGCAGGTAGCTGGACAGCGCCTGCACTTCCTGTTCGGTCAGCTTCTGTGCCACCGCGGCCATGATCTGGAAGTGTGCCTTGTCGGTTTCGTTGGTCTGCCCGGCCTGGTACTCCTGCAGGCGGCGCGCGACATAGCTGGCGTGCTGGCCACCGATATGCGGGTAGGCCGGGCCCGGGTTGCCGGCGCCGCTGGGGCCGTGACAGGCCATGCAGGCCGGCAGCCCGCGCGACGCGTCGCCGCCGCGGTACAGCTGCTGGCCGATCTGGTAGAACTTCATGCCCTTGTAGGGGCCTTCGGTCACCGCCGTGTCGTCGGCGATGCCGGCGGTGGCCTTCTGCGTGGCGAAGAACGCGCCGATGTCGCGCATGTCCTGCGGGGTGAGGTTCTGCACGAACGGCACCATCGCCACTGCCGCACCGGAGCTGCGCTGGCCGTTGGCGATCAGGGCCATCTGCTGGGCGACATAGCGCTCGCTCTGCCCGGCGATGGACGGGTACATCTCGACCGTGGAATTGCCGTCGGCACCATGGCAGGCCGCGCAGGCCGCAGCCTTGCCCTGGCCAGCCTTGGCATCGCCCCAGGTCGTCTTGCTGAAATCCACCTCCAGCGAGGCGGTGTTGATCGGCCCGTTGTCGGGCAGCGGGGTCAACGTGGTCTGCGCGAACGCAGCGGCGGCAACAACGACAGCAGTGGCAAGGGCGGATACGGCAAGAACGCGAGCGTGGCGCATGCTAAAGCTCCGTATGGACCGGGCCGGGCGGTGGCCGCCGGCATCGCCCGGATTATCAACGGCGTTTCCACGCACGGTCAACGAAGCAGTGCAGCAAAATCCCCGCTGGGGCCGTCGGCACGGGCGCGCGGCGCCGCAACATGCGATCCTATGCGCATGTCATTGCTCCTTGAACGCGCCCGTTACCACCTCTCGGCCCACAACGCGCGGCAGCTGCCGCCCGACGAAGGGGCCGAAGTGGCCTTCGCCGGCCGCTCCAACGCCGGCAAGTCCAGCGCCCTCAATGCGTTGACCCGGCAGAATGCCCTGGCCCGCGTCTCCAAGACCCCCGGCCGCACGCAGCAGCTGGTGTTCTTCCAGATCACCCCGGAAGCAAGCCTGGTCGACCTTCCCGGCTACGGCTACGCCAAGGTGCCGCTGGAGCTGCAGGCGCACTGGCAGGCCTTCATCGACAGGTACTTCCGTACCCGGGAGGCACTGAAGGGGCTGGTGGTGGTGATGGACATCCGCCACCCGCTGAAGGACTACGACCGCCAGATGCTGTCCTACGCCGTACAGCGCGGCCTGCCGGCGCATGCGCTGCTGACCAAGGCCGACAAGCTGGGCCGTGGCCAGCAGATGCAGACGCTGCAGAAGGTGCGCAAGGAACTGCAGTCGGCCTACGGCGACAGCGTCAGCGTGCAGGTGTTTTCCGGTGAGGACCGCACCGGCGTGGACGAAGCCCGTGCCGTGATCGGTGGCTGGCTGGGCCTGGAATAACCTCTCGCCCGCCGGGCATGGCCCGGCGCTACCGGATCGGTGGGGGCCGACCTTGGTCGGCACACCCTCACAATGGCGAATACTCCGCCGGCACCCAGGCATAGGCCTGGCCTTCCCTGCGCACGTGGCCCAGGCCCGGGAAAGGCAGATGCGCACCCGCCACCCACCACGCCCCGGCGGTGGCCTGCTGCAACAGACTGCGGCGGCTGGCCGTGGCCGCCTTGCGGTCCGAATCGGCCTCGAACGCGGCTTCCGGGTGGGCGAACTGCACCGCGTGGAAGTGCAGCACGTCGCCCCACACCAGCAGTGACTGGCCCTGGCTGTCGAACCGGTAAGAGACGTGGCCGGGGGTGTGGCCATGGGTATCCATCGCCAGGGCACCGCCGGGGAGGGCATCGCCAGGCTCGAAGGTACGCAGGTGGCCGCTGGCCTGATAAGGCGCCACGGCGGTTCGGGCGAGCGGGAAGGCAAAGCGCACGCCCTCCGGTGCGGTGGTTTCGCTGGCCGGGTTGAGCCAGTAGTCCGCGTCGGCCCTGGACAGCCACACCGTCGCGTTCGGATAGGCCGGCCTGCCCTGCGCGTCGAGCACGCCGCACAGATGGTCAGGATGGGCGTGGGTCAGCAGGATGTCGTCCACCTCGGCGGGATCCACGCCTGCGGCACGCAGGTTGCCCAGTACCTGGCCCAGGCCGGGACCGAAGCACTGTGCGGTGCCCGTGTCGACCAGAGTGAGGTGATTGCCCTGGCGGATCAGGTAAGCATTGACCGCGGTCTGCAGGCCCTTGCTGTCTTCGGGGACATAGCGGCCTTCCAGCAGGCGGGTGACCAGCGTCGGCGGCACGTCGACCACTTCCTGCCGGCCGAGTGCGACCACGCCATCGAACAGGGCGGTGACCTGCAGGGTGCCGATGCGGTGGTGATAGACGCCGGGCATCTGCCGGGTGGGTGCGGGTGAGGTGGCTTCGGCGAGTGCGGTCAGCGGCAGCGCAGCCAGGGCCAGCAGCAGGGCGCCGCGCAGCGGCAGGTGATGCAGGGTCATGAGGGTTCTCGATGGAGGACGGGCGGTTCCGTTGCGGCTAGCGTGCCGTGGCCGGCGTGCGCGCGGCGCTCAAACCGCTGCGCGGAATGCTCAGGGAAGGGAAGGGGACTGGCAGGGCTGCGCCCTGCACCGCAGAGGCAGCGGCCGAAGCAACAGCAACAGCGGGCTGTCCGTGGGATGGCGGGGTGGGCCCGGTTGCGGGGGACGCCGTAAATACGTCCCTGTAGGCTCGGTCGCGCCATCCATGGCGCTTACGCCCCCGCAACCGGACCCACGCCGCCTTCGACAGTCTTCTGCGATCTGTCGGAAATGCGCTTGGGGTCAGATCCGTTTTCCGCAGGAAAACGGATCTGACCCCGGAAATTCGTTCGATCAGCCGCCGGAATCTGTCGAAGGCGGGGCACTGTGGGTGGGCAGGACCGTTGGCGCCATGGATGGCGCCATCGAGCCCCCATGGATGGGTTTACGGCGTGTCCTGGCCATCCACAGTGCCCCGCCCTCCCACGGATAGCCCGCTGTTGCTGTTGCTTCGGCCGTTGCCTCTGCGGGTGCAGGGCGCAGCCCTGCCTGACCCCCTCAGATGTCTGTAGGAGCCAGTCCGTACTGCTCGGCGAAGCGCTTGCTGAAACTGGCTGCCGAACGGTAGCCGGCGCGTGCGGCCACGGTCTTCAGCGGCAGGTCGGTGGTGTACAGCAACTGCATGGCGTGGGCCAGTCGTGCCTCGGTCAGCAGCTGGCGCAGGCTGGTACGCTCGGCCGCCAGCCGGCGACGCAGGGTGGCGCCGCTGAGTGCGAACTGCTCCTCCAGATCACGCGATTGCCAGTCGCGCGCAGGTTCAGCGGCGACGCGATCCCGTATCTGCTCACCCAGCGTCGGTGCAGTGGGCAGCAACAGGTTGCCGTGGCCTTGCCGGCACAGGGTCAGCACCATCGAGGCCAGGGCCAGCCGGGCGTCGCTGTAATGACCGTCCTGCAGCGATTGCCGCCAGCGGCGCAGCACGGCGCCATGTTCGGCCAGCGACAACCGCGCCATCGACGGACCGGCGCTGGGCAGTTCCTCGTTCCACAGTGTCCGCGCCGCGGCCAGCACTTCCGCACACAGCGGCACGATGGCGCTGAGGTAACGGCCGCTGCGCGGGTCTGGACGGTTGACCACGTCGATGCGGCAACGCTGGGTCAGCAGCAGTATGTCGCCGGGCGCGAACTCCAGCGTCTGGTGTGCGGTACGTACCTGCTTGCGTCCTTCCAGCAGGATCGCGAACTGCGGTTGCGGGATCTCCACCGAGCTGGCGCCATGCTCGCGCCGTGCGGTGACGCAGGCATAACCCTCGGCGCGATCACAACCGGCCAGCGAAGACATCTCGGCCAGCAGCGCCGTTGCGGCGGGCAGCATCGTGGTCATGTCACGTGGGCTCCCAGCAGCCGGCCGACGCCGGCCGCTGCAGCCATTGCCAGTGCGCCCCAGAACATGACGCGCAGGGCGCCGCGCAGGGCAGGCGCACCTCCGGCGCGGGCCGCCATCGCGCCGGTCACGCACAGGCCCAGCAGGGTGCTGGCGGTGGTCACCCCTGCCACGGAGTCGGCCGGTGCCAGCAGTGCGGTCAGCACCGGCAGGGCCGCCCCACAGGTGAAGGCTGCGGCGGAGGCCAGTGCGGCCTGCAGCGGCCGGGCGCGCAGGGTATCGGTGATGCCCAGTTCGTCGCGAGCGTGCGCACCGAGGGCATCATGGGCCGTGAGCTGCTCGGCCACCTGCCGCGCCAGCGCCGGGGCCAGGCCGCGATGGCGGTAGATGGCGGCCAGCTCTTCCAGCTCGCTGTGCGGATCGTCCTGCAGTTCGCGCTTCTCCATCGCCAGGTCGGCGCCTTCGGTGTCGGCCTGGGTCTGCACCGAGACGTACTCGCCGGCGGCCATCGACATCGCCCCTGCGACCGTGCCCGCCAGGCCGGTGGCCAGCAGGGTGCTGGCCGATGCGCCACTGGCGGCAACGCCGACCACCAGCCCTGCCACTGAAACGATGCCGTCGTTGGCGCCGAGCACGGCGGCGCGCAGCCAGCCGACGCGGTCGGCCCTGTGTCGTTCCGGATGGCGCGAATGACGGGTCATGCCTTGCAGTGTACGAGGGTCAAGAGGTCGTCGGTAGGATGCTGAAACCCGTCTCCGTCGCATGCTGCGACGGGGCGCCACGCTATAGTGCGCCCTTGCGATGGAAGGCTCCCAGCCCCACATCCCCCGTCACCGTACAGCGAGTCTTCCCCTTGTCGAGCCCCAGCCACGTCGCCGATACGCCCATTACCGACCGCTCGCAGCTGGTGGAGGTGATCGCCTCCGGCGAAAAGCCCCGCGCGCAGTGGCGCATCGGCACCGAGCACGAGAAGTTCGGCTTCCGCCTGGACGACCTGCGACCGCCGGCCTTTGAAGGCGAGCGTGGCATCGAGGCCCTGCTCAACGGCCTGGTCCGTTTCGGCTGGGAACCCGTGCAGGAAAACGGCAACACCATCGCCCTGCTGCGCGATGGCGCGTCGGTGACGCTGGAACCGGCCGGCCAGCTGGAACTGTCCGGCGCGGCGCTGGAGACCATCCACCAGACCTGCGTGGAGACCGGTACCCATCTGAACGAAGTGGCGCAGGTGGCCGGCGAGCTCCAGCTGGGCTTCCTGGGCATGGGCTTCCAGCCGAAGTGGGCGCGCGATGAGATGCCGTGGATGCCGAAGGGCCGCTACAGGATCATGCGCGCGTACATGCCCAAGGTCGGTTCGCTCGGCCTGGACATGATGACCCGTACCTGCACGGTGCAGGTCAACCTGGACTACGCCAGCGAAGCGGACATGGTGAAAAAGTTCCGCGTTTCGCTGGCACTGCAGCCGATCGCCACCGCGCTGTTCGCCGACTCGCCGTTCACCGAAGGCAAGCCGAACGGCTACCTGAGCTATCGATCGCACATCTGGACCGACACCGACGCCGACCGCACCGGCATGCTCGACTTCGTGTTCGAGGATGGCTTCGGCTATGAGCGTTACGTCGATTACCTGCTGGACGTGCCGATGTACTTCTCCTACCGCGATGGCATCTACCACGATGCCAGCGGGCAGAGCTTCCGCGATTTCATGCAGGGCCGGCTGCCGGTGCTGCCGGGCGAGTTGCCGACCCTGCGCGACTGGTCGGACCACACGACCACGGCGTTCCCGGAAGTGCGCCTGAAGAAGTATCTGGAGATGCGGGGCGCCGATGGCGGTCCGTGGAGCCGCCTGTGCGCCCTGCCGGCGTTCTGGGTCGGCCTGCTGTACGACGACACCGCGCTGGATGCGGCCTGGGATCTGGTGCGTGACTTCACCCTGGCCGAGCGCCATGTCCTGCGCGACGGCGTGCCGAAGCATGCGATGAACCTGCCGTTCCGCGATGGCACCGTGCGCGATCTGGCGCGCGAGGCGGTGAAGATTTCCGTTGAAGGCCTGAAGCGCCGCGCCGCGCGCAATGCCGATGGCCAGGACGAGAGCAAGTTCCTGGATGTGCTGCAGGAGATCGTCGAATCCGGCCTGACACCGGCCGAGCGCAAGCTGGCGCTGTTCCATGGTCGCTGGCACGGCAACGTGGACCCGGTGTTCCGGGAATTCGCGTACTGAATGCGGCCGCCGGGCCATGCCCGCCATGATTCCGGTAGCGCCGGGCCATGCCCGGCGGGTGTTGCGCGCAGAAAAAACCCCGGCCTCGACGCCGGGGTTTTTCATTCCATCAGCCGGGCCGTCAGGCCTTGAGGCTGGCCATGTCGATCACGAAGCGATAGCGCACATCGTTCTTCGCCATGCGCTCCCACGCGTGGTTGACATCCTTGATGTCGATCACCTCAACATCGCTGACGATGTTGTGCTCGGCGCAGAAATCCATCATTTCCTGGGTCTCGGCCATGCCGCCGATGGCCGAGCCGGTGACGTGCTTGCGGCCGAAGATCACGCTGGCACCCATCAGGGGCGGGTCCAGCTCGGTGATGACGCCGACCAGGCACATGGTGGCATCGCGCTTGAGCAGGCTCATGTACGGGTTGGTGTCATGGCTGACCGGCACGGTGTTGAGCAGGAAGTCGAAGCTGTTGGCGTGCGCCTTCATCTGCGCCGGATCGCGCGAGACCAGCACCTCGTCCGCGCCCAGGCGCTTGGCGTCGGCGCCCTTTTCCGGGGTGGTGGTGATCATCACTACGGTGGCGCCCATCGCCTTGGCAAACTTCACGCCCATGTGGCCCAGACCGCCCAGGCCGATCACACCCACCTTCTGGCCGGGGCCGACCTTCCAGTGGCGCAGCGGCGAGTAGGTGGTGATGCCGGCGCACAGCAGCGGCGCGGCGGCCTTCAGGTCCAGCGTCTCGGAGACCTTCACCACGAAGCGCTGCTCGACCACGATGTGGTCGGAGTAGCCGCCCATTGTCAGCTCACCGGTATTGCGGTCGCGGCTGTTGTAGGTATAGGTCGGGCCCTTTTCGCAGTACTGCTCAAGGTCGTGGTCGCAGGCATCGCAATGGCGACAGGAATCCACCATGCAGCCGACGCCGGCGATATCGCCGACGCTGAGGCGGGTGACGGCCGGACCGACTTCGACCACGCGGCCGATGATTTCGTGGCCGGGAACCATCGGGTACTCCGCGCCGCCCCAGTCGTCGCGGGCCTGGTGCAGGTCGGAGTGGCAGATGCCGCTGTACAGCACTTCGATGCGGACATCGTTGGCGCCGACGGCGCGGCGTTCGAAGGTGAAGGGCTCGAGCGGAGCGGTATTGGTATGCACCGCATAACCATGGGCGAGGGACATGGGGAATCCTTGGCGGGGTTTGTGGAAAGGCGTTTTACAATACGCCCCTCATACCCGCCCACAAAGCGTGGATATCGGCATGATTCATCAAGGCAGACTGCACAATCATGGCCACTGACAATCTCACCCACCTGGCCGCCTTCGCGGCGGTGGCCCGCCACCGCAGCTTCCGCCGGGCCGGCGCCGAACTGGCCCTGTCGACCTCGGCGGTGAGCTATGCGATCCGGGCACTGGAAGAGCGGTTGGGGGTGGGCCTGTTCCATCGCACTACGCGCAGCGTGGCCCTGACCGAGGCCGGGCAGCGCCTGCTGGACCGGTTGCAGCCGGCGCTGGGCCAGGTGCACGAGGCGCTGGAGGAAATGAACCAGTTCAGGGACAGCCCGACGGGCCTGCTGCGCATCAACGCGGCCCGCGCCGCAGTGCCGACCCAGCTCGGCCCACGCCTGACCCGCTTCCTGCGCGCGCACCCCGATGTGCGCCTGGAGCTGACCGAGAACGATGGGCTGGTGGACATCGTTGCCGAAGGCTTCGATGCCGGCGTGCGCCTGCATGAGTTCGTGCCCGAGGACATGGTGGCCGTGCCGTTGGGCCCGGCCCTGCACGGCATGATCGTGGCCTCGCCCGAGTATCTGCGCCAGCACCCGGCACCGCAGCATCCCCGCGACCTGCTGCAGCACGAATGCATCCGCTTCCGCTTCGCCAGCGGTCACCTGTACAAGTGGCAGTTCGACCGCGATGGGCAGTCGCTGGAAATCGACGTGCGTGGGCGACTGACGCTGAGCGAGCAGACCACCATCATGCGCGCGGTGCTGGATGGCTTCGGCCTGGCCTATGTGCTTGAGGATGCCGCGCGCCCACACATCGAGGCCGGGCGGATGGTGGCGGTACTGCAGGACTGGAGCGAACCGTTTCCCGGCTTCGTGCTGTATTACCCCAAGCAACGGCAGATGGCGTCGGCCTTGCGCGCATTCGTGGACATGCTGCGCGAATAGATCCATGCCTGCGCGGACGCTGCCTGTCGAGGTAAAGTGCGCGCCGATCCAATCACAGGGACGTTCATGCATACGCTTGCCGAGATCGAACTGGCCACCGGCCAGACCTTTCCTGCTCTCTACCACCGGCTCGATACGGAAGACCGGCTGAGCTGGGGGGCGACCCATCCGCAATGGGCGCAGGTGTTCCTTCCGGAGCTGCAACCGGTGCCGCCGATTCTGCTGTATGCGCAGGATTACGAGCCGCTTGAGCGTGGCGAACTGCTCGAGGCCTGGCAGGAGCTGACTGCAGAGGATCACTACAACCCATTGCGCCAGGATCTGCAGCTGCTGCCGTTCGCCCGCACGGGGGCCGGTGACAGCTACTGCTTCTGGACCAATGCGCCGGGCTGCGACGAGCCGCCGGTGCTGCTGGTGTGGCACGACGATGATCGCGCTGACGTACTGGCCCGCAACCTTCAGGATTTCCTGTTCCGCAAGATGGTGGAGGCAGTGGCGGACTACGAGGCCCCCTACACGCTGTTGTCGCACGGTGACCTGGCCGACAATCTCCAGCGCTGGCTGGGCTCGCATCGCGCGTGGCTGCGGGACGACCAGGCCACTGCGCTGGAGGCCCTGTTTGCACGCAGCGCAGAGATCGAGCAGGGAGAGATCGATGAGGATCAGGCGCAGGCGCTGGTGCAGCAGCTGATCGGATTCGAGCGGCTGGACGAATCATTCGCCTACGTGCGTTGATGCTGGCGGCGGGCCCGGTGCACTCCGCCGATCAATCCAGCAAGGCGTCGTAGCCGGGGCCGGTGAACTGGATCAGGCAGAAGCCGTGTCCGAACGGATCCGCCAGTACTGCGATGCGCCCCCATGAACGCTCGCGTGGCGCCTGCTCGAGCGCCGCGCCTGCCGCCAACGCCTGGGCAAGGGCGGCGTCGAGGTCCTCCACGATCCAGTCGATGTGCAGCGGGGTCCAGTGACGTTCGTAATCCCGCACGTCACCGTCGACGGTAGCCGCGCTGCCCGCTTCGTTCTGCAGCAGATAGAGCGGGGTCGGGCCGCCCAGCAGTTCCAGCACCTCCGGGCCGAGACGGCGCCCGGCATGGAGGCCGAAGGCGCGTGTGTAGAACGCCTCGGCGGCCGCGAGGTCCGGAACGTCCAGATTGATGATGAAGGGGATCATGGCCCGGGTCCTGCGTTGTGCCAGGCACCATGCGCCGATGATTCCCGTCGATCAAGAGGGTGCGCGGTTTGAGGCAGCGTGTCGCGGAAAGGCGCCGGCGATCGTTCTAGACTCGAGCGATCGAACCTGCATGGGAGTGGCTCTGATGGGACTGCGCGAATGGGGGAGGGGGGCCGCACTGGCCGTGCTGCTCGCAGCCACTGGCGTCGGCATCGCGGATGCGCGTGACAGCCAGGCACCGGTGATGTCCGGCAATCCGATCCTGCCGGGCTGGTACGCGGACCCGGAGGCGGCCGTATTCGGCAGCACCTACTGGATCTTCCCCACGCGCTCGCGGCCCTATGCAGAACAGGTTGCCTTCGATGCCTTTTCGTCGCCCGACCTGGTGCACTGGCGCCGGCACGACAGCGTGCTGTCCATCGAGAACATTCCCTGGGCCAGGCAGGCGTTGTGGGCACCCTCGGTGGTGGCCAACGACGGGCGCTACTACTTCTTCTTTTCCGCCAATGACATCCAGAACGACGGCGAGACCGGTGGCATCGGCGTGGCCGTGGCCGACCAGCCCGAAGGGCCTTACCGCGATCTGCTCGGCAAGCCACTGGTGGGCGCGTTCCACAATGGCGCGCAGCCGATCGACCAGTATGTGTTCAAGGATGACGATGGTGCCTGGTACATGATCTATGGCGGCTGGAAGCACGCCAACATCGTGCGCCTGAAGGCGGATTTCAGCGGCCTGCTGCCCTGGGACGACGGCACGCTGTTCAAGGAGATCACGCCGGCGCCGGAGTACGTGGAAGGTCCGCTGATGTTCAAGCGGGGCGGTCGCTACTACTTCATGTGGTCCGAAGGCGGCTGGGGCGAGCCGGACTACTCGGTGGCCTATGCGATCGCCGACGCGCCGACCGGGCCGTTCACACGCATCGGCCGGGTCCTGCAGCAGGACCCGGCCATCGCGACCAGCGCCGGGCACCACTCCCTGATCCACGCGCCCGGCGATGACACGTGGTACATCGTCTACCACCGCCGGCCGCTCGACCAGACCGACCGCAATGCCCGCGTCACCGCGATCGATCGCCTGTACTTCGACGCGCAGGGCCGCATCCTGCCGGTGAAGATGACGCACGAGGGCGTACCCGCGCACCGCCTGCGCTGAGGCGCAGGATGTACCTTTCCGCCACCTGTGTATACTATCCCCCAGTATAGTTCCTGGGTGGCCCTGCCATGCCGCACTCTCCCGAAGAGAAGAAGAAGGTCCTGGCCCGCGTGCGCCGCATCCGCGGCCAGTGCGATGCACTGGACCGTGCGCTGGAAGCCGGCGCCGACTGCGGGCCCGTGCTGCAGCAGATCGCCGCCATCCGCGGGGCGGTCAACGGGCTGATGTCCGAGGTGATGGAAGCCCACCTGCGCGAAGAGTTCGGACAACCCGCAGCGTCCGATGAACAGCGCGCCGAGCGCGTGCGCGAGATGAGCGGGCTGATCCGCTCGTACCTGAAATAAGCAACGGCGCAGCATAGCGTCGTCCATCTGTTACTGCCTGTCTTTGGAGAATCCCACCATGAAATCCCGTGCCGCCGTCGCCTTTGCTCCCGGCCAGCCGCTGCAGATCGTCGAGATCGACGTCGCCCCGCCGAAGGCCGGCGAAGTGCTGGTCAAGATCACCCACACCGGCGTCTGCCACACCGATGCGTTCACCCTGTCAGGGGATGATCCGGAAGGTCTGTTCCCGGTGGTGCTGGGCCATGAAGGTGCCGGCATCGTGGTGGAAGTAGGCGAGGGCGTGACCAGCGTCAAGCCGGGTGACCACGTGATTCCGCTGTACACCGCCGAGTGCGGCGAATGCCTGTTCTGCAAGAGTGGCAAGACCAACCTGTGCGTGTCGGTACGCGCGACCCAGGGCAAGGGCGTGATGCCCGATGGCACCAGCCGCTTCAGCTACAACGGCGAGCCGATCTATCACTACATGGGCTGCTCGACGTTCAGCGAGTACACAGTGGTGGCCGAAGTCTCGCTGGCGAAGATCAATCCGCAGGCGAACCCGGAACATGTCTGCCTGCTCGGCTGCGGTGTCACTACCGGCATCGGTGCGGTGCACAACACGGCCAAGGTGCAGGAAGGCGACAGCGTGGCAGTGTTCGGCCTCGGCGGCATCGGCCTGGCCGTGATCCAGGGCGCGCGCCAGGCCAAGGCCGGCCGCATCATCGCGGTGGATACCAATCCGTCCAAGTTCGAGCTGGCGCGTGAGTTCGGTGCGACCGACTGCATCAATCCGAAGGACTTCGACAAGCCGATCCAGCAGGTCATTGTTGAAATGACCACCTGGGGCGTGGACCACAGCTTCGAGTGCATCGGCAACGTCAACGTGATGCGCGCGGCGCTGGAATGCGCGCACCGTGGCTGGGGCCAGAGCGTAGTGATCGGCGTGGCCGGCGCCGGCCAGGAAATCTCCACCCGTCCCTTCCAGCTGGTCACCGGCCGCAAGTGGATGGGCACGGCCTTCGGTGGCGTCAAGGGTCGCAGCCAGCTGCCGGGCATGGTGGAGGACGCGATGAAGGGCGACATCGAACTGGCGCCGTTCGTCACCCACACCATGGATCTGGACGGGATCAACGATGCCTTCGATCTGATGCACGAAGGCAAGTCGATCCGTTCGGTCGTGCACTACTGAGCCATTCCGGGTGGCATGCCATCAGGGCTGCCACCCTTCTGGAGAGACACCATGGAACGCATCGAACATCGTGCCTGCTTCGGCGGTTGGCAGGACGTGTACCGTCATCCCTCGTCCACGCTGGGCTGCGACATGCAGTTCGCCGTTTACCTGCCGCCGCAGGCGGAAACGCAGGCGCTGCCGGTGCTGTACTGGCTGAGCGGACTGACCTGCACCGAACAGAACGTCATCACCAAGGCGGGCGCGCAGCGCTATGCGGCCGAACATGGCGTGATTCTGGTCGCGCCCGACACCAGCCCGCGTGGCGACGATGTCGCCGACGCGGAGGGCTACGATCTGGGCAAGGGTGCCGGCTTCTACCTCAACGCCACCCGCGAGCCGTGGTCCAAGCACTACCGCATGCATGACTATGTGGCGCAGGAACTGCCGGCGCTGATCGAGGCGAACTTCGCGGTGACCGGGGCACGCGCGATCAGTGGTCACTCGATGGGAGGTCACGGTGCACTGGTGGTCGCGCTGCGCAATCCGGGGCGTTACCGCAGCGTGTCGGCATTTTCGCCGATTGTTGCCCCCAGCCAGGTGCCCTGGGGACAGAAGGCGTTCCAGGCCTATCTGGGCGACAACCGCGCCGACTGGGCCGCGTGGGATGCCTGCGAACTGATCGCTGCGGCCAGCGAACGCTTGCCGCTGCTGGTGGACCAGGGCGGGGCCGATGAGTTCCTGCAGAGCCAGCTGCAGCCGCAGCGCCTGCAGCAGGCCTGCGACGCCGTCGGCCATCCGCTGACCCTGCGCCTGCAGGATGGCTACGACCACAGCTATTACTTCATCGCCAGCTTCATCGGCGAGCACATCGCTCACCACGCCCGCGCGCTGCACGGCTGAATAGCCCGCGTGACAGCTGCGGTCCCGGGACGCAACCGCGCATGCCCCGGCGCGACGGACCGCCTGCGTCGATGTAGCGCCGCGCCATGCCCGGCGCAGGGGCAGGGGAAGCAGGTGTGGCGTGGATCACGCCTCCATGGCGGCCTGTCGCGCTATCGTGCGTGCAGACAGGCTTGCGCAGTGGGGGATGCATGCCGGTAGTGCTGGCGCTGCTGTACGTGTTCGGCCATGGCCTGGTCGTGGCCCTGTGGCCGGGGCCGGCAGGCCTGGGTTCGTTCGTGTTCCTCACCGGCGCGCCGCTGCTGGCCGCCGCCGCATGCCTGTGGCGCGCGCGTGCGGATCGCGCCGCGCTGGGCTGGCGTGCCATCGCGCTGGCACTGCTGCTGTGGGCGGGGGGCATGGGCATCAACATGCTCGATGCACTCCGTGCCGACCGCCCCGACATCACCCCGGGCGCCAGCCTGCTGCTGTACGTGCTGTATGGCGTGCCGCTGGTGTTCATCCTGGCCCGCTCGCGGCGGGAGCGCTGGGCCATCAGCGTGATCGACGGAATCATGGCGGCCCTGCTGGGCGTGCTGTTCTTCGTGCATACCCAGTCATTTGCCGACCATGTCGGCATCGACGACCAGGCGCTGGCCAACATGCAGCGCATGTTCGATATCCAGAACCTGTGCATCGCTGTCTTTGCCATCGTGCGCTGGGTGTCCTGTGATGTCCCGGAGCGACGCAGCGTGTTCCGCGCGCTGGCGCTGTACGCGCTGGCCTATCTGCTGGTGGCCTACTACATCAACCACTTCACCTCCGAACAGTCTTTCGGCGCCTACAACGATCTGCTGATCGACGTGCCGTTCCTGTTGCTCGCGCTGCTGGCACTGCGGCGGTCGCCAGCTACCGGATTCGTGCTGCAGCCGCGGCTGGCCCGGCTGGTGCAGGCCGGCGGCCCGATCATCCTGCCGCTGCTGCTGCTGGTGGTGGGCACCCTGGTGGTGGACCATGCCAGGCCCCTGGCATTGGCTGGATTCGTTCTGGCCACGTTGGGGTTCAGCCTGCGCAGTGCGCTTCTGCAGATCGATCTGCTGGAACGGCAGGCCGGGCTCGACCAGCTCGCGCGCCAGGATGGCCTGACCGGCGTAGCCAACCGCCGCCAGTTCGATGCCGAACTGCAGGCCGAATGGAACCGGGCGCGGCGGAGCGGCAGCGAACTGGCGCTGCTGCTGGTCGATATCGATCATTTCAAGGCGTTCAACGATGCCCATGGTCATCCCGCCGGCGACCGTTGCCTGCAGGCCGTGGCGGCGCTGCTGCAGCACAGCGCCGGGCGTGCGGGCGACAGCGTGGCGCGTTACGGCGGTGAGGAATTCGCGGTGATCGTGCCAGGCACGGCGTTGGACGGCGTACAGGCCTTGGCCGAGCGGCTGCGACGCGCGGTGGAAGCGCTGCAGCTGCCGGAAGGGCGGGTCAGCATCAGCATCGGCATCGCATTCCTGCATCCGCCGGCAACAGCCGATGCCGGGCAGCTGCTCGCCGATGCGGATGCGGCGTTGTATGTGGCCAAACGCGCGGGACGCAATCGTGTGGCGATGCAGGGCGCAGCGCCGGCCGGTGCAGACCGCCGCTAGACCCCGCCCCGCGCATTCGCCAGGGGAACGCGGTTCCGCCGCTGGTGGCTGTCGCCCGCGGACGCGCCTTCGTCGGCGGTACCCGCACTCCGTCGCACCGCGCTGGCGATCACGCGGGAGCCGGTTCACCGTCACCCATCAGTGTGGAGAGGAGCAGACATGCACAGAACCCTGGTGTCGCTGGCCGCGTGGAGCGCGATGGCCTTCAGTGCGCAGGCGGTCGCGGCCACGGCGGCGTCGCCTTGCGCCGCTGCGAGCTACCGGATGGCCGATGGCAGTACGCTGGACATCGGCCCGGGTGCGGGCGATCAGCTGCGCTGGCGCACGCCAGATGGTCGCAGCGGCGCACTGCAGCGCACCGCGGGCGATGCCTGGACCAGTACCCGCGGCTGGACCGGGCAGCCGGACGGGCACCGGATGGTGCTCACGGACTGTGGGAAGCGCGGCATCAGCGTCGATGGAATGAAGGGCGAGCGCATTCCGCTGCGGCAGATCGACACCCGTTTCAGCGGTGCCGGCGCAACGCTGCAGGGGCGGCTGACGCTGCCTCCGGGCGATGCGCCGGTTCCACTGGTGGTGCTGGTGCATGGTGCGGAGAACAGCTCCGCGCTGGAGCGCTACTCGCTGCAGCGCGAGTTCGCCAGTGCCGGCATCGCCGTGTTCGCGTACGACAAGCGGGGCACGGGACGCTCTGGCGGGCGGTACACGCAGAACTACCTGACCCTGGCCAATGATCTGATCCTGGCCACGCGCGAAGCACGCCGGTTGACGGGGGCACGTGCGCAGCGGGTCGGCTACCAGGCCGGCAGCCAGGGTGGCTGGGTGGCGCCGCTGGCGGCACGCATCGAGCCTGTGGATTTCATCGTGATCAGCTTCGGCCTGGCGGTCTCGCCGCTGGAGGAAGACCGCGAGGCGATCGCCTTCGACATGCAGCGGGCCGGCCAGGGCGCGGAAGCCACTGCGCAGGCGATGCAGATCGCCGATGCGGTGGCGACCATCGTCGAAAGCGGATTCAGCGAGGGATTCGATGTACTGGCGGAGGTGAAGCAGCGTTACCAGCATGCGCCCTGGTTCCCTGCGGTACGCGGGAACATTGCCGGGTATCTGTTGTCGACTCCGGAGGTCACTGCGCGCGAGCAGGGGCCGCGGCTGCTGGACGGGGTGCCGGCCCATTACGACCCTTTACCGGTGCTCACGCATCTGCAGGTGCCGCAGTTGTGGATCTTTGGCGGGCAGGACCGCGATGCGCCGCCGGTAGAGACGCTCAGGCGTCTTGCGGTTCTGCAGGGCCAGGGACGGCCGATCTACACGGCCGTGTATGCAGACGCCGATCATGGCATGTACGAGTTCGAGCTGGATGCGGCCGGGGAACGTGTATCGACACGGCAGCCGGCCGGGTACTTCCAGCTGATGACGGACTTCATCCGTGGCGATGCGCTGCGGGCCGAATACGGCCAGGCCCGCCCGACGTCCGCGCGATGAGGGCTTCGACGGGCGAAGCCCAGCAGACGCCAGCGTGTTCGCCGCTCAACGCACGTCGCGCAGTTCCCAGTGATGGCCGGCCAGCAGACGCAGGCGCTGCTTGAACACATCGCTGTCGATGCGGGTGGTGGCCACCAGGTTGATGCGCAGGTCCTTCTGCTCACCGGTTACGGTGGCGTCCGGGTCGGTCACGCCCCACTGCGGCTCCACTGCATCCGGATCGGGTTGCTTGGCTTTCCAGCGCTCGAACAGCGCGCCGCTGCGCAGGGCGTCCTGCAGTTCTTCGGCAAAGCCGGCGGCGCCCTGCGAATGGAAGGACAGGTCGGGGTCGTTGCCGCGGGCCTTGGACGGGTCGGGAAGGCTGATGTGGTACTGCGCAGGCATGGTGATCTCCTTGAAGTGCGGCAAGGCTGGCATAGACGCGGTGCAATGCTTGTGTACATCCGGCGCACCTGCATGCAGGCGTCGCCCGCCCTCATTCGAACCGATGCGGTCCATCGGCAAAGCCCACGGTAACGGCGCCCTTGCCGACGTTGACCATGCCGGTCAGGCTCATCACCGATTCGTACACGGTGACGCCGTGGGTGGCGCAGACGTCCGTCAGCTGCGCATAGCCGGGCAGGGCGCGCAGCTCCTCCAGCTCACCGCCATAGCTGACGCAGACTGTCGGTGTCATCAGTCCACTGCGCACGCGCTGGCCAACCACAGCGAAGAGCTTCTGCACGGCATTGTCGAAGCCCTTGATCTTGGCCACCGGGCCGGTCTCACCGCGGTAGCCGTGCAGCACCGGCTTGATGTCCAGTGCGCTGCCAAGCGCGGCACTGAGCAGGCCGACACTGCGGTCGCCCTTGTGCCGCGCGCGGGCCCGCATGTAATACAGGTCACGGGTGACCATGTAGCCATGCACGTTGCCGGCCAGTTCCTCCAGCCGCTCGCGGATCTGCTGCACGCTGGCGTTGCTGTCGCGCAGGCGCACCGCTTCCACCGCCGTCACCGCCTGCGCGGCGAACAGGTTCTGGGTGTCGAGCACGCGCAGTGCGAAGGGCGAGTTGTAGCCCGCGGCCTGCCGCACCGGCTTGTAGTCGTTGAGGATGGCGAAGCTGGCCTGCAGGGCGTTGTCGTGGATCGGGCTGCGGGTCTTGGTGATGGTCATGCAGAAGACGTGGTCGTAGTCGATCACCAGCTGCTGCAGGAACAGGTCACGGATCTGGTTGACGCTGAAGGGGATGGTCTCCGCCTCGGCACCATGTTCGGCCACGTGTGCGTGCAGGAAGCTGAGCGTGGCCTGTTCGTCGCGGTGGTCGGCGAGTACGGCTTCGCCGATCCGTACGGTGATCGGGAGCAGCACGATGTTGTGTTCGGCAATGAACGCCTGCGGCAGGTCGCAGGCCGAGTCGACGACGATTCCGATGCGCATCCGCGGCTCCCCCTCCAGGGCGGTTGTTGGTTCGGAAGTGTGAAAAATATCTCAAAACGGGAGCCCGCGCGCGAGGGAAGCGCAGGCGCCCTGTTCAGCGTCTGCGCTGTACCGCGATCGGCAGGGCCTCCACCCGCTGCCATTCCGGCTGCTTCAGCAGGTCCGGATCGGCCAGCACAGCGGCCATCAGCGGGTGCGCGTCATTGCCCCAGAACAGCTCGTCGCCGATGGCCAAGGTCGGTACGCCGAACACGCCGGCCGCGAGCGCAGCCTCGGTGTTGCGCCGCAGCTGCTCCTTGACCTCTGCGGTTGCCGTGGCGGCCGCCACATCCGCGATGCCCAGCCGCGCGCCGGGTTCGCGCAGCGCCTCGGCGCTGTCGGCGGCGTTGCCCTCGCGCCAGATCCAGTCGAACAGCACGTCCACGGCCTGCGCGCCGCCGCCTGCGGCCAGGCACAGCCGCAGGGCGGCCAGCGGGTTGAACGGGTGGGCAGGCGGGAAGCGCAGCGTCACGCCTTCCGCCTGCGCGTTCCAGAGCAACTGGCGGTAGATGAAGCGCCGCTTGGCCGGGATCTCGGCCGGGCCGAGATTGCCAAGCTGCTGCAGCACCGCCCCGAAGGCGATCGGCACCGGCTGTACCTGTGCGAACTGGGGCAGTTGCTTGACCTTCTGCCAGTGCAGGTAGGAGTAGGGCGAGACGAAATCGAAGTACCAGTGCAGCGGGGCCATGGGGCTTTCCTCGTCGGTCAGGGCTGCGCGTTGCGCTGCAGATAGCGGTCGCGCAGGTCGGTCTGGCGCGAGCGCATCGGCATCGGCCGCCCGCCCATCCAGACCTGTTCGGCATAGTGCGCCACATCCAGTGGGTCGCCTTCCCACAGCACCAGGTCGGCGCGCTTGCCGGGCTCGATGCTGCCGATCTGGTCGGCCACCCCGAACGCCTGTGCGGGAACCCGGGTCAGGCCTGCCAGCCCGTCGGCCCAAGGCAGGCCATGGGCGACCGCATTGCCTGCGAGCTGGCGGATCTTGCGTGCGTTGTGCGAGGCATCGCCACGTTGCACGAAGCTGACGGGCACGCCCGCACGCTGCAGTCGTGCCGCGTTTTCCAGGGTGGCGCCGATCTGGTCGAAGCTGGCCGGCAGGTTGGCCAGCACGTCGACGAACACCGGCACCCCGGCCGCAGCCAGCTCCGGCGCCAGCTGCCAGGCTTCGCTGGCTCCAGACAGGGCGATCTTCACCTTTTCGCGTGCAGCCCAGCGCAGCAGCTGGCGGATATCGGCAGCGCGATCGATTTCAACCACGATGCGGCCCTGGCCGGCCAGATAGCGCGACAGTGTGCGGCGACCGGCCGGTGTCAGCACGGCGTGCGGTGAATCGGCGGCGACCTGGCCGCGCGCTTCATCCACCATCTGCTGCAGCAGCATCCACTGTGCTGCACGCGAATGACCGGTCAGTTCCGACGCTGCGGCGCCCAGCCGCAGGAACAGCGCACGTGGACCCAGCGGGTCGGCGCTGCCATCGAGCCGCATCACCCCGCCCTGGCCCGCCACGAAGCCACCGCCGGTGACGGCGCCCAGCGCGGTGAAGCCGATGCCCTCCAGTCGCGCCACCGGAATGAGCACCGACGCGGGGTTGTAGGCCAGGGTCACGTCGAACTCCGGACGCAGCGGTTGCTCGCCGATCTTCAGGCTGCTGTCGACCGTACTCGCTTCTCCCGAGACTTCCTCGATGCCGATCTCGGCGATGCCACCGAACAGCGCGGGCGTGAGCGGGCGGCCATCGGCTTCAACCACGGTCGTGCCGGCCGGTGCGGCCAGGCCCGTACCCACGGCACGGATGATGCCGCCCTGCACCAGCACATCGGCGTGCTGCAGGCTGCCGCGTGCGCCGGCGGTGTGAACCGTCGCGCCGCGCACCAGCAGATCCTGTGCCGATGCCGTGCCGGTGATGGCTGCCAGCACCATGATCGCAGCGCCGAGCCATGCCCGGTTGCGGCTGGAAGACCTTGCCATCTGCATGGAACCGGCCATCAGTGCACCTCCTGCCCGAGCTGGAAGTCCGACTGCGGCGTTGCCGGCAACGCACTGCGGTCGTACAGGCGGCGGCCATCGACATAGACCTGCTCGGCCAATGCGTAGGAGCTGAAGGGATTGCCGTTCCACACCACCACGTCGGCCATCTTGCCGGGCTCCAGCGTGCCGGTCTGGCTCTCGATGCCCAGCGCCTTGGCGGCATTGGCGGTCATCCAGGTGATCGCATGTTCAGGAGTGATCGGGGCCATGCGTGCGCGGCGCGCGGCGGCCATGACCTTGGCGGCTTCCTGGTTCAGGCGCTGGATGCCTTCGGGCGAATCGGAATGGACGATGGCGCAGCTGTTCTTCGCCCGGTCCACCAGCGCGATGTTCTCGGGGATGCCATCGAAGGCTTCCATCTTGAAGCCCCACCAGTCGGCCCACAGTGCACCGCAGACGCCGTCCGCCGCCAGCCGGTCGGCCAGCTTGTAGGCCTCCACGCCGTGGTGGAACGCTGCCACCTTGAAACCGAATTCCTTGGCCAGGTCGAGCATGGTGGCCATTTCATCGGCGCGGTAGCAGTGGATGTGCACGCGGATGTCGCCCTGGATCGCGCCGGCCAGGGTGTCCAGCTTGAGATCGCGCTTGCCACCGGCATCGCCCGCGCTGTCACCTTTGTCGCTGCCGAACCAGCGCTTGCGCTTGGCTGCCTTGGGCGTGTTCTTGGTGATGTAGTCGGCGGCATCGATGAAGGCTGCGCGGTAGCCGGCGACGTTGCCCATCCGCGTAGCAGGCGTCACACCCTTGCCTTCGCCATAGACGCGTTTGGGGTTCTCGCCGCAGGCCATCTTCAGGCCCCACGGCGCGCCGGGAAACTTCATCGCCTGGTAGGTGATGGCCGGAACATTCTTCAGGGTCACGCCGCGGCCACCGACCAGGTTGGCCGAGCCGGGCAGCACCTGCATGCTGGTCACGCCGCCGGCCAGGGCGGCAGCGAAGCCGGGATCCTGCGGCCACACCGAATGCTCCGCCCAGACATTGGCCGTCACCGGTGCGGTCATCTCGTTGCCATCGCTGTGGGCGCCCACCCCCGGGCTGGGATATACGCCCAGGTGCGAGTGCACGTCGATCAGCCCGGGGGTGACCCACTTGCCCTGCGCGTCGATGCGGGTGACATCGGCCTCGGCCTGCAGCTGCTGGCCGACAGCAACGATGCGGCCCTCACGCAGCAGGACGTCGGCATTGTCCAGGCGCTGGCCGGTGCCGGTCAGCACCGTTGCGTTGTGGATCAGCACCGGCGCATCGGGCTGCGCCCGATAGGTGCTGGGGTAAGGATCGGCCATGAAGCGCGAGGCGCCCAGTGCTGGCGCGGCGGCCAGCGTAACCAGCGCCAGCCCCAGCCCGGCGCGCAACAACGTCGACGTCATGCAGATCCCCTCGGCTACGTAAGCAACCGCTGACGCTAGCCGGGCAGCGGTGGGCTTGCCAAGTGACCTTCTTCACAGGGTGCGACCGCGTGCCTCGACGGCGTCGCCCCACTGGCCGAAAATAGGCGGTCCCCGCCGTTCCGGACCGAGCATGAAGAGCAAGCAGGAAATCGTCGACAACTGGCTGCCGCGCTATACCGGCGTGCCCCTGGACCAGTTCGGCCCGCACGTCCTGCTGACCAACTTCGGCGGCTACCTGCACACCTTCTCCGAACTGACCGGTGCGCCCATCGTCGGCCTGGACCGGCCCATGGCCAGCGCCACCAGCGATGGCATCACGATGATCAACTTCGGCATGGGCAGCCCCAATGCCGCGATCATCATGGACCTGCTGTCGGCGGTGATGCCCAAGGCGGTATTGTTCCTGGGCAAGTGCGGGGGCCTGAAGCGCAAGAACCAGCTGGGCGACCTGGTGCTGCCGATCGCCGCGATCCGTGGTGAAGGCACTTCGGGCGACTATCTGCCACCGGAAGTACCGGCACTGCCGGCCTTCGCCCTGCAGCGCGCGGTCTCGACCATGATCCGCGATCTGGGGCACGACTACTGGACCGGTACCGTCTACACCACCAACCGGCGGGTCTGGGAACACGACGAGGCATTCAAGGAACGGCTGCGCGCGATGCGCTGCATGGCCATCGACATGGAAACGGCCACGGTGTTCGCCGCCGGCTTCGCCAACCACATCCCCAGCGGCGCCCTGCTGCTGGTTTCGGACCAGCCGATGATTCCCGACGGGGTCAAGACCGAAGCCTCCGATGCCAAGGTCAGCTCCCAGTTCGTGGAAAACCATATCCAGATCGGCATCGAGGCGCTTAAGCTTATCCGGCGCAACGGCAAGTCGGTCCGCCATCTGCGCTTCGACGAATGATGATGAGGGCCGGGCGCGGGACGTCCGGGCCCGGGAGTAGGTAATGGACGTTGCCGCGCAGGTGGTGGAATTCTGGAAGGAGGCGGGCCCTGCGAAGTGGTTCGCCCGCGACGATGCGTTCGACGCGCAGTTCCGCCGATTGTTCCTCGATGAGCATTTCGCTGCGGCCGCGCGTGCGCGCGAACACTGGCTGGGCAGCGCCGAGGGTGCGCTGGCCCTGATGCTGCTGTTGGACCAGTTCCCGCGCAACTGCTTCCGTGGCACCGCCCACTCCTACGCCACCGATGGGCTGGCCCGGCACTACGCCATGCGTGCCATCGAGGAAGGGCTGGACCTGCAGCTGGTTCCGAAGCTGCGGGCCTTCATCTACCTGCCGTTCGAGCATTCCGAGGATCCGCTGGACCAGGACCGTTCGGTGGCCATGTTCGACGTGCTGGGTGACAAGGAATACCTGCAGTACGCCGACCTGCATCGCGACATCATCCGCCGTTTTGGCCGCTTCCCGCACCGCAACGCCGTGCTGGGCCGCATTCCCACGCCGGAGGAACTGGACTACCTGGCCGAAGGCGGGTTTGCCGGCTGACCGGGCGGGGCCGGCCACGCGCGCGACAGGCAGGAAACGGAAAACGCCGGCGTGCGCCGGCGTTTTCCTGTTCCGCGCTGCAGCCGATCAGTACTTCGGCACGCCGTTGTCCACCTCTTCGGACCAGGCGTTGATGCCGCCGGTGATGTTGAAGACCTTGGTGAAGCCAAGCGCGCGGAACTGCTCGGCAGCCTGCGCACTGCGACCACCGTGGTGGCACAGGAAGGCCAGTGCGGTGTCCTTCGGCAGTGCTTCCAGCTCGGCGCGGCCGTTGCCGTCGAACACCTTGAACGGCACGCCGACGGCGGCGATGGCGCGCTCGTCAGCCGGGCGCACGTCCACCAGGATCGCGTTGCCGGCGCGCACCAGGTCGTCGGCGTCGCGCACGCTGATTTCCTGCACCGGCTTGGGTGCATTCGGGTTGTCGATGGCCAGGCCCTTGCCGCGGATGTCGTCCACCCAGTCGATGGTGATGCCTTCGGCACGGCGCGCGCTGGCCAGGTCGAACTGCACGCGCAGTCCATTGGATTCGGCGGCGATCGCAGCCTCGTCATGCGGAGCGAGCTGGAAGTTGGGCTGGAAGGCTGCATCGATGCTCAGCTGCAGGGCGGCGCCCGGGGCGTCGGCCAGCGCGCCCTTGAGCATCTCCACCGCGGCCGGGGTGACGGTGATGCGCGGCGGGGTGCGGTCCGGCGCGGGCAGGCCCAGCACGCTGCTCAGTTCGCCGCTGGCGGCCATCTGCAGCACGATGTCGCTGCCACCGACCAGTTCGCCGTCGATGTACAGCTGCGGGATGGTCGGCCAGTCGCCGTAGGCCTTGATGCCTTCACGGATTTCCTGGTCGGCCAGCACGTTGACGTGAGCGAACTCGACGCCCAGGTCCTGCAGCGCGCCCACGGCCTTGGCCGAGAAGCCGCACTGCGGCATCGACGGCTGGCCCTTCATGAACAGCACGACGCGGTTGGCGTTGAGGAGGGATTCGATGCGCGAACGCAGGGCAGGATCGAGAGACATGGGAAGTCGGGGGTCCAGTAATTCGAATCTTCGATTCTACCCCTCATGGCATCATGGGGTATGAGCAGCGCAGGAACATTGCATCGCATTCCGCCCCGGCCATGGCGCTGGCTGCCCTGGCTGGTGGCGTCGCAGTTGGGGGTGATCCTGGCCTGGGTGCTGGCGGGATGGCACTGGGGTCTGCCGCTGATGGTGGCCAGCCACGCGCTGTTCATCGTGCCGGTGTTCCTGCCCAACAGCCGCTTCTACACGCCGGTGCTGAGCCGCCTGGCGCAGGCGGACGACGCGGTCTGGTTGACCATCGATGACGGTCCCGGTGCGGACACGCTGGCCGTGCTTGATCTGCTGGATCGGCATCAGGCGCGGGCGACATTCTTCCTGGTCGGCGAGCGGGCCCTGGCCCAGCCGGCGCTGGTGGCCGAGATCCTGCGCCGCGGGCACGATCTGGGCAACCACAGCTTCAGCCATCCGCAGGCGCGCTTCTGGCGGCTGGGACCGAAGGCGATGCGTGCGGAGATCGAAGGCTGCCAGCATGCGCTGCAGGCATTGTCGGGCACGCCGGTGCGCTGGTACCGGTCGGTGGTGGGCATGACCAATCCGTTCGTGGGCCCGGTGCTGCGCCGCCTGGGCCTGGTGCGGGTGGGATGGAGCGCCCGCGGCTTCGATGGTGTCGGCTGTACGCCCGAGCGCGTGCTGGAGCGCCTGCTGCCGGATCTTCGCCCGGGCGCCATCGTGCTGCTGCATGAGGGGGCCGCCCATGGCCACAACCTGGTAATCATCGAACGCGTGCTGCAGGCACTGGATCAGCGTGGATTGAAGGCAACGCTGCCTTCGGTATAGCGCAGCGGCACGCACGGAATCCGCCGGGCACGGCCCGGCGCTACCAGGGGAATGGGCAGGCATCCGGTAGCGCCGGGCCACGCCCGGCGAGCGCAGCGGCGCGCATGGAACCCGCCGGGCCACGCGCGGCGTCACCCAGGCCGTTCGGCCACCACCAGCCAGCTGTTGAACGGTGTGCGCCCGTGCAGCGGCCGTGGTGCGGCGACGCGCAATCCCGCTTCGCTCAGTGTCGCCAGCAGGGTCTTCGGCTGGGGATAGTGCCGCGGGCGGGTACCCATCCAGCCCACCAGCCAGGCAAGGCGGTCCGCGACCCGCGTGGTGCGGTCCCGGCCATCACCGGTCGCCAGCGGCGTGCGCAGCAGCAGCCGTCCTCCGGGGGACACCCGCGCGCTTGCGGCACGCAGCAGCGTCTGCTGCGGTCCGGCATCCAGGTACTGCACTACGTCCAGCAGCAGTACATGGCCGACGTGCGACGGCAGCGCAGCCTGCACATCCAGGCATTCGAAGCGCACGGCCGGCAGGCCTTCACCGGCTTGCCGCGCCCGCTCGATCTTGGCGGCGTCCACGTCCACCCCGAGGTAGGGCTGGCCGCGCCCGCGCTGGCGCAGCACATGCGCGAACAGGCCCAGTCCGCAACCCAGGTCCAGCACCGGCTGGCCATCCTCGGGCAGCTGTTGCAGCACGCCGTCGTACAACGGATCGCTGCCGAGCTTGCCGCGGGTGTAGTAATAGTCGCGGCGGCTGCCCCAGGCCTGTGCAGGTCGGAACGCCTCGGCGATCGCGCGGGCCTGCGGGGAGGTCAGCGGGGAGCAGGGCAGGGGCGTGCCATTCCGTGGCGTGCCGTCCATCGGGTCAGCCGGCGTCGCCGAGCCGGCGCAGGGCGACCGGCAAGGCGCGCTCGCTCCACAATGCATACATGCGCGCGGAGGGGTGCAGACCGTCTTCGGCGATCATCGCCGGGTCGTGACCGTGGACGCGGCTGATGTCGGTGATGTCGACGAAGTCGACACCGAGGCCACTGCAGACCTGCTCCGCAGCCGCGTTGAACGCGTCGGTTTCGATGCCGATGCGGCCACGGTGTCGGCCGCTGCTGGCGCCGAACGGCGTCACGCCCCAATCGGGAAACGACAGCACCAGCACCCGATCGGTACGGCCGCCGGCAAAACCGATCGCGCGCTGCAGCAGGGCCTGGAACTGCGTGCGGTATTCGTCGAGCGGGCGGCCGCGGTACTGGTTGTTGACCCCGATCAGCAGACTGACGAAGTCGAACGGCCCCTGCGGGGCGGCCTCGTCGATGCCGGCATCGAGCTCGTCCGTGGTCCAGCCGGTGGTGGCGATGGTCTGCGGATCGGCCAGCGCGACGCCCTGTGCGCGCATCGCGGCGGCCAGCTGATGGGGCCAGCGGCCTTCGACCGCGACGGCCTCACCGATGGTGTAGGAGTCGCCCAGCGCCAGATAGGACAAGCCCACGACTCAGGCCACCGAACGGCGTGGCTTGATCGGTACGACCTTGGTTGCATCCTCGGCGCGGCGGGCCAGCACGCGGTCGATGCGGGCGAACACATCGCGCATCACCGAGGCCTCCGGCAGCAGGGTTACGCGGAAGTGGTTGCGGTAGGGCACGTTGAAGCTGGAACCTGGCACCACCAGCACGCCCTCGTTGTCCATCAGGTCCAGGGCGAAGGTGTGATCGTCGAAGCCCTTGGCGGCAGCGCCGACCACCGCCGGGAAGGCATACAGCGCGCCGGCGGGGGCCACCAGCGACAGATGCTCGCTGGCCTCGCATGCTTCGATCACCGCGCGGCGGGTTTCGTACAGGCGCCCGCCCGGGGCACACAGTGCCGAAATGGTGTCGGGCCCGTTCACCGCAGCCTCGATGGCGTACTGGCCGGGCACATTGGCGCACAGGCGCAGCGCGCTGAGCAGGTCCATCGCCGCGCGGAAGTCGCCCAGGCGTGCGTCATCGCCGCTGAGGTGCGCCCAACCCACGCGCCAGCCGCAGGCGCGATGCACCTTGCTCAGCCCGCTGAAGGTCAGGCACGGATGGTCGCCCGCCAGCGGTGCGACCGGCTGGAACACCGCCTCGTCATACAGGATCTGGTCGTAGATCTCGTCGACCAGCAGCAGCAGGTTGTGCCGGCGCGCGATGTCCACCACGCGTTCAAGCAGTTCGCGCGGGTAGCTGGCGCCACTGGGATTGTTCGGATTGATCAGCACGATCGCGCGGCTGCGCGAGGACACCAGGGTCTCGATCTCGCTCGGGTCCGGCTGGAAGCCGTTCTCGGCGGCGCAACGGTAGTACACCGGCCGGCCGTCGTTGAGGATGGTGGAGGCCGACCATAACGGGTAGTCCGGGGACGGCACCAGCACTTCATCGCCGGGGTTGAGCAGCGCACGCAGCGACAGGTCGATCAGTTCGCTGACGCCGTTGCCGACGAACACACGGTCCGGGTGCGCGTCGGGAGCGCCGCGACGGGTGTAGTAGGCAGCGATCGCCTCGCGCGCCACCGGCAGGCCCTGCTGGTGGGTATAGGGATCGGTGCGACCCATGTCGTCGGCGATCGCGCGCTGCAGGTGTTCCGGGGCGCGGAAGCCGAAATTGCCGGGGTTGCCGATGTTGAGCTTGATCAGCTTGCGGCCCTGCGCCTCCAGCTCCCGGGCTCGCCGGGCCAGTTCTCCGCGGATTTCGTAGCGCACTTCGGAAAGGCGCTCGCGGGTGGCCAGGGGCTTGGGCGCGGAGGTTGACATGGTCGGTGAGCCGTCGGATGGCATGGAGGTTCCATGGTAGCGGAATTGCTGCACTGCATGGCAAGGCCCCCAGGGCCCGCCGCTGCTGGGCTGGAGCGGCGTTGGCACGGGTAGAATGGAGGCGATGACCCAGACCCCCGATTTCACCGCCCTGCAGACCATCGGCTGGCCCTGGCCGGGCCCGGCGCAGCAGGCCGACTGGCAGGCCATGATGGCCGAGCACCCGCAGGCCCGCCCGGCCCGGGTGATCGAGCAGCACCGTACGCACTATGTCGTGGCCGACGCCCCGGACGCTGCGATCAAGGCCGAATCGCTGCCGGAATGGCAGCGGCCACGCTTTCCCAGCCATGAGCGGCCGGCGGTCGGCGACTGGGTGCTGCTCGACGGCATCCGCATCGTGGCGCTGCTGCCACGTCGCACCGCGATCAAGCGCGGCGCCGCCGGCGAGCATTATCACCAGCAGGTGATCGCGGCCAACATCGATACGGTGTTCATCGTCTGCGGGCTGGATGCGGACTTCAATCCGCGGCGTATCGAGCGCTACCTGCTGCTGGTGGGCGGCGGTGGTGCCGAACCGGTGGTGGTGCTGACCAAGGCCGACCAGACCGAATACAGCGAAGATGCGCTGGCGGTGCTGGAAGAACTGGAAATGCAGGGGATCGCCCTGCATGCCATCAATGGCCTGGATGCTGGCAGCGTGGCTGTGCTGCAGCCATGGTTGGGGCCGGGCCGCACCGTGGTGCTGGTGGGCTCCTCCGGCGCCGGCAAATCCACGCTGACCAACACGCTGCTTGGCGAGCAGCGGATGAAGACCAATGCGGTGCGCGCCAACGACTCACGCGGGCGTCATACCACCACCCATCGTGCGCTGATGCCGTTGCCGACCGGCGCCTGCCTGATCGACACGCCCGGCATGCGCGAGCTCAAGCCGACCGGCGAGGAGACGCTGGCCGAAGGGGGCTTCGCCGATATCGAAGCACTGGCCGAACAGTGCCGCTTCCGCGACTGCTCGCATCACCAGGAGCCCGGTTGTGCGGTACGGGCGGCCATCGACGCGGGTGAGATCGAGGAAAGCCGGCTGCTGAACTACTTCAAGTTGAAGGAAGAAGTGGCGGCTGCGGCCGCCAAGCTGGCCGTGCGCCAGGCCGAGACCGCGCAGGAACGAGGTGGCAGGAAAGGCAAGGGCCAGCAGTTCCGTCCGGCAGGAAAGCCGCGACGTCGTTGATGAGGCAGCCGGCCATGGGCGCGGCTGCATGGAAATTCATCCCGGGATACCGGGGTAACGCCTCCGCTGATGCCGGGGGCCGCGGAGGACAGCGCACGGCCGGGCAGGGCGCTATAGTCCGCGCATGGAAACGACCGCCGTGCTGGATCGCGAGGTGGCCCACCATGCGGCGCTCGACGCGCGGCTGGTCGAGGCCGTGGGTGGCATCCGCCTGCTGGGCCTGACCAGCTGGCCGGCGACGGTGCAGGCACCGTTCCTGGACAGCGTCGCGCGCGGGCAGCCGCAGTTGCCGAAGGTGGACTACCCGAAGCTGGATTTCAGCGAGGAACGCCGCACCTTGGCGGCCATCGCCGCCGACTGCGACGCGGGGCATCCGTTGGGCCACTACGTGCAGCAGTCCGCGCACAGCTGGGACCTGGCCGCACGCCTGCTGGAGGGCCTGGGTACCGCAGCGGTGGACACCTGTTCGGTGCAGCTGTTCGGCGCCCCCGAACAGCCCTTGCCGGGCAATGGCCCGAGTACGCGCGATGCAGCGCGCCATTTCATCCAGATCGCGGCCGAGCTGGACCATGAACTGCTGGCGCCGGAAGAACAGGTGCCGGTGTCTGCGATCGCGCTGCAACTGCAGCTGCAGAACGATCTGGATGCCTTCTTCGAATCGCGGATCATCCAGGTGCAGCTGGACCCGGAACTGGTGTCCAAGGCGGCCGCCGGACCGACGCGGATCCGCCTGCGTACCAGTGCGCGCTTCAGCGCCTACGATCGTGCACAGCTGTTCCATCACGAAGCGCTGGTGCATTCGCTGACCGCGTTGAATGGCCGGGAGCAACCGGTGCTGCCCAGCCTGGCCTTGTCCTCACCGCGGGTGACGGCTACCCAGGAAGGGTTGGCCACGTTTGCCGAGCAGATCACCGGCAGCATCGACATCGAGCGCCTGAAGCGGATCAGCCTGCGTACCGAAGCCATCGCGATGGCCCGCGAGGGCGCCGACTTCATCGAGGTGTTCCGCTACTTCTGCGATGCCGGGCAGAACCCGGAAGAGAGCTTCGCATCGGCCCAGCGCGTGTTCCGCGGGGTGCCCCCCGGCGGCGGGCTGGCCTTCACCAAGGACACCGTGTACCTGCGCGGGCTGGTATCGGTGCACACCTTCTTCCGCCACATGCTGGCCGAGGATCGCCTGCAGGTCTGCCGGTGGCTGTTCGCGGGCAAGATGAGCCTGCAGGACGCCATCGCGTTCGCGCCGTTGTTCCAGGCCGGGGTGTTGAAGCCACCACGCTGGCTGCCGCACTGGGTCAGCCGGGCCAATGGCCTGGCCGGCATGCTGGCGTTTTCCCTGTTTGCCAACCGGATACGGATGGACCAGCTGGCGCCGGAGTGACATGCGTTGGCGGATCCTGCATGGGCCTGCCTGCCCGCGCCATGCAGGAACACTCGATGCGCCGCAGCGCCCGCTTCTGACTTAGAACTCTGCCGCCACCGTCATGAACACCTGCCGCGGTGCGCTGGCGTGGATCGCGTAGCGCTTGCCTTCCGGGTCGGTCGGCGCGAACGAGCTCAGCTGGCCGGCGTAGCGCTTGTTGGTCAGATTGGTCGCGTTCAACGAGACCCGCACGTTGCGCAGTCCCAGCCCAGGGCCGAAGTCATAGCCGGCACCCGCATCGAAGGTGGTCACGCCCGGCACCGACTGATCGTTGGTGTAGGTGTAATAACGCTTGCCGGTGTACTTGGCACGCAGGCTGGCGAAGAAGCCATCGCGGTTCCAGCTGATTTCGCTGGAGGCCATGCGCTGCGGCGTGTCCACCGTGATCTTGCCGGCCACCGGCACCACCGCGCCGCCGGAGATGTAGTCATCTTCGTAGGTGGTCTTGTTCCAGGACAGCGCGTTGTACCACTGCAGGCCATCGACCGGCTTGAGGATGAAGGTCAGTTCCGCGCCGTGGCTCTTCACCGAGCCGACGTTGATGAAGCGTGTCACGCACTCCGGTCGGGTGCCCACTTCGATGCTGGAGCACGGGTTCAGTGACAGCAGGCGGTTGTCGAACGTGACGTTGTAGGCGGCGATCGAGGCCTGGTACTTCTCGCCGAACGTGCGGAAACCGGCTTCCAGGCTCTTCGACTTTTCCGGTTCCAGGTCGGCGCTGGCAGCGAACGATTCCGGTGCCACCTGCAACGGGCCGCCACTGCCGCCACCGACGAAGGCGGCGATGTTCTCTGCGTATGAGGCGAACAGCTCGTTGTTGGCGTTGAGCTTGAAGCCCACGCCCAGCTGCGGCAGTACCGACTCCTTGGCCGTCAGCGTGCCGGACGCCAGGCGGGTTTCCACGCCCGGGCGGGCCGTGGCACGCATGCGGGTGTTCGGGCTCTTGATGCCGACATCAACGGTCAGGCGCTGGTCGAGGAAGCGCATGCGGTCCTGCACGTAGAACTGCTGCGTGCGGATGTCGTAGTCCTGGTTGAACAGCAGGCGGTCCGGATTCTTCAGGTACAGGTCGTCCAGGAACGGACCGCTGATGTAGTAGAAATTGCGCGACACGTTGTGGTCGTTCTGCTCGTACCACAGGCCGGCTTCCAACTCGTGGATGCCAGCCGTCCATGACAGCGCTGCGGTCACGCCGTCGCGGTTGATCGTGTAGTTGGTGCTGCGGATGGAGATCGGCAGCATCCGGTCGGTGCCGGGGTACGACGGCTGGCCCGGCGCCCACCAGTGACCCTGGCCGCGGTTGTCATGGTGGTAGGCCAGCAGTTTCAGGCGGCCCTGCTCGCCCAGGCGAAGGTCGGCATCGATCGAGTACAGGTTGTCATCGCGCAGCGCACGGCTCTGGTAGTACGCATCGTCGATGCTGGTCACGCCGCCGCTGTAGGCACATCGCGCCGGATCACGCGTAGCCGGCGCGCAGTAGGCGGCGGCCACCGCGCGGTTCCAGTCCGGCGCATAGATGTTCCAGTCCCAGCCCAGGCCCCGGGCCAGCATGTCCTTGGACAGGTAGGCGTAGTTGGCCTGGCTGGCACGCGAGGTCGCCACGAACGCGCCAAAACGATGGTCGCCCACGTTCCACACGGCCTTGGCATTGAACTGGCGGGTGGTCTGGTTCTGATGCGGCGCGGCCCACATGTCCTGGTCCTGGTGAACGCCGGAGACATACGCAGAGAAGCCGTTGAGGTCGCCCGTATCCACGCGCAGGTAACCACGGCGCTGATTGTCGTCGCCGACGGTGACGCTGGCACGGCCGCCGAACTCGGTGGACGGATCGGACGAGAAGTACTGGATGGTGCCGCCGAGGTTGCTGGTCGAGGCCACGCCGAGTGAACCGATGCCCTGCGACAGCTCGGCGCCGGCCAGGTTTTCGGCGATCAGCGCACGGGCGATGCTCAGGCCGTTGTAGTTGCCGTAGCTGTTGTCGCCCAGCGGAATGCCATCGAGGGTATAGCCCAGCCGGCTCTTGTCGAATCCGCGCAGGCTGATGGTCTGCGACTCCTCATTGGCGCCGAACGCATCGTTGGACTGCACCGAGACGCCCGGCAGCCGATCGAGGATCTTCTGGCCGCTGGTGCCTGGCGGGAGCACCTGCTTGTCGACGCTGGTGATGCGCTGCACCTGACGGGTCTCGCCCTGGCCGATCACCGAGACGGTATCCAGCGTCTGCGCGCTGGGCGCGGCGTCGATATCGGCGGCGAAGGCGCTGGCAGCGGCGGAAAGCGCGATCGCTACGGCGATCGTCAGGTGTCGAGTCTGCATGGTGGTCCGTTGCATGGGGGATGGGCACCGGCGTGCGTGCGCGATGCCACCCCACTATGCGAACGGAACATGAAAGCTTCTTTACGGAACACCCATGCGGGTACGCGCCGCCACGTTGGCGGCGCACCCAGGGCGGCTCATTAGCCCATGTACAGCCCACCATTGACCGGATAATCGGCGCCGGTCACATACGAGGCCTCGTCCGAGGCCAGCCACGCGCACAGGCCGGCGACTTCCTCCGGACGGCCCAGGCGTCGCACCGGCACCGATGCGGCCAGGCGGTCCAGGACATCCGGAGGAAAACTGCTGATGGCCTGGCTGGCGATGTAGCCCGGCGAGAGCGTGTTGACCGTCACTCCGCGTGACGCTACTTCGGCCGCAAGTGCCCGGCTGAAGCCATGCATGGCGGCCTTGGCGGTGGCGTAGTTCACCTGGCCGATCTGCCCCTTGTGGGCGCTGACCGAACCGATGTTGATGATGCGTCCCCAGCCCCGCGTGGCCATGCCATCGACCACCTGCTTGGTCAGGTTGAAGAGCGCGTTGAGGTTGGAGGCGATCACCGCATTCCAGTCCTCTACCGTCATCTGCCGGAACAGCAGGTCGCGGCTGCCGCCGGAGTTGTTGACCAGCACGTCCACTTCTCCCACTTCCGCGCGCACTTTGGCGAAGGCGGCGCTGGTCGAGGCCCAGTCGGTGGCATTGCCCTCGGAGGCGATGAAGTCAAAGCCCTGCTCGCGCTGCTCGCGCAGCCAGTTGGCCTTGCGCGGCGAGTTCGGCGCACAGCCGGCAACAACCGTATGGCCGGCGCGGGCCAGGCTCTGGCAGATGGCAGTGCCGACACTGCCCATGCCGCTGGTGACGTAAGCGATGCGAAGAGTCATTGCGGAACGCTCCTTGGTAACGGGATCAGGCGGCGAGGGGATACAGGCCGAACAGCAGGCTGCCGACCATCAACAGCAGCGAGATGGCGATGGCCCACTTCAGGGTGAATTTCTGGTGGTCGGCGAACTCGACCTTGGCCAGGCCCACCAGCAGGTAGGTGGAGGGCACCAGTGGGCTGAGCAGATGCACCGGCTGGCCGGCCAGCGAGGCGCGGGCCATTTCCACCGGCGTGATGCCGTAGTTGCCAGCGGCTTCGGACAGGATCGGCAACACGCCGAAGTAGAACGCGTCGTTGGACATGAAGAAGGTGAACGGCATCGAGGCCACGGCAGTGATCACCGCCAGATAGGGGCCCCACGAATCCGGAATCACCGCCAGGAAGCTGTGCGACATCGCCTCGACCATGCCGGTGTTGTTGAGGATGCCGGTGAAGATGCCCGCCGCGAAGATCAGCGACACCACCGACAGCACGTTGCCGGCGTGGTTGACCACGCGACGGCGCTGCTCGGCCAGGTTCGGGTAGTTGATCACCAGGGCAATGGCGAAGCCGACCATGAACAGCACCGGCATCGGCAGCACGCCGACGATCAGCGCGGTCATCAGGACCAGGGTCAGCACCAGGTTCACCCACAGCAGCTTGGGCCGCTTGATGTCCTCGGCATCCTCAACCGTCGGCAGCGCATTGCTGTCGTCGGACACGCTGCTGTCCATCCAGCTGCCGCCCTTGGGCAGCGTCACCACGCCCAGCCGGCGGCGTTCCTTCAGGCCCAGGTACCACGCCAGCAGCAGCACGCCCGCGCAGGCGATCACCATCGACGGGATCAGCGGCACGAACACATCAGCAGGATCAACGTGCAGTGCGGTGGCGGCGCGTGCGGTCGGGCCGCCCCACGGAGTCAGGTTCATCACGCCACCGGCGAGGATGGTCACGCAGGTCATGTTCAGCGCGTTCATGCCCAGCCGCTGATACAGCGGCAGCATTGCCGAGACCGTGATCATGTACGTGGTCGAGCCATCGCCATCGAGCGAGATCAGCATCGCCAGCACGGCGGTGCCGAGCACGATCTTCATCGGATCGCCCTTGACGAAGCGCAGGATCACCCGCACCAGCGGATCGAACAGTCCCGCGTCGATCATCACGCCGAAGTAGAGGATGGCGAACATCAGCATCACGCCGGTCGGCGCGATCTTCTTGATGCCTTCCAGCATCATTTCGTCGATGCCGGCGCCAAAGCCACCGATCAGCGCGAACAGGATCGGGATGGTGATCAGGGCCACCAGCGGTGACAGCCGCTTGCTCATGATCAAGTACATGAATGTAATGACCATGCCAAAGCCGAGGATGCTCAGCATCATCTGCGGACTCCTTGAGAAAACAGGACGTGGGAAAGGGAGGGGCGGGTGCGGAGGGGGGCGCGGAAGAGGCTCAGAAGTCGTACTGCAGGCGGCCGGTCACGGCGCGCGTGCGGTCCACCGTGATCCCGGCCAGGCGGTCACGGTTGCGGCTTTCGATGACGTTGAGCATGAATCGCAGGTTGTCGCGCAGGTACCAGTTGCCGCCGAGCGTCCAGGCTTCGGTACTGCCGCGGCGCAGGTCGGGAGCGCCGTCGAGGTGCTGCGCGCCCCACATCCGGTCGTAGCGCAGCGCCACTTCAAAGGCACCGGCCTTGTGGCGGATGTCCTTCACCCTGGCGAAGCGGCCGGTCTTGCGGTCGTAGGCGCGGCTCTCGCCGGTAACGAACCAGCTGAGCATGCCGTAGCCGGCCATGACGTCGCCGCGCTGGGCGCCGTCATCGAAGGTCGCACCGCTGAACTCGCCCTGCCATGACAACGGTCCACGGACCTGGGCGTACTCCAGCGACCACTTGTTGACGTCGGTATCGCGGCCTGCGGAGAAGTCGACCAGGGTCAGGCGGCTCTCATCGGACAGATGGCCGGCGGGGCGCGGGCGGATGCGCAGTGCCGGCACACCGTTGGCGCCAGGGTTGTCGTATGCCTCACGGGCCAGCGACAGGCCCAGGTGCAGTACATCGCCGTCGCTGGGCGAGGGCGCCCAGGTCACGCGGCCACCGGCGGCGCGCCCCTTCACCTGCCAGGCATCGATGCTCTCCAGGCTGTAGACGCTGGCGGCCCAGGTGAAGTCACCCGGATTGGCCTGCCACGAGGCACCCAGCCGGTACAGCGGCGCCAGCGTGGTACCGGCATTGCCGCGCTCCAGGAAGCTGCCGTAGTTGGAGCTGGTGCGGTCATCCAGCGAGAAGTACTGCTTGAACTGGCCGACCGTCAGCTTGCCGGCCTTGCCGAAGCTGCGTGCCAGGTAGACGTCCTTGGCTTCCACACGGTCGCCGGAGAAGTCGGCTTCCATCTTGTAGTCAACCACGAAGAACCTGCCGGAGACATCCAGCCAGGCGCGGCGGATCTCGGTGTCATCCTTGTTCGGCGTACCGCGGTTGTCATTGTCGAACGTGGCGAAGTCCAGATGCAGGCGACCGCCCAGCGTGGCGGTGACCGGCCGCTCGTCATCAGCGGCAAAGGCCGGCGCGGCCAACGCAGCCAGGGCCATCATGGCGGCGGAACGCGGCCAGGCAAACGTGAATTCCACAAACCCTCCCAGGTGCGCGCCAGGCGCGCGGCAATCGTGGGCACCGGATGGTGCGCGGCCGCAGTCTGGGTCGCGCAAGCTGTCATCCGCCTGTCAGCGGTTTGTGCGTTGCAGCGTAAAAGCGGCCGCTGCGCTCGCCGGGCATGGCCCGGCGCTACCCCCGTGCAGGCTCCCCGATCGCGCCGGTCCATCCATCCCCCCCCGCGACGCCCGGGTAGCGCCAGGCCATGCCCGGCGGGCAGGCCGGGCGGCATGCGGTAGCATTCGCTTCCCCTCCCACGCTTGTCCCCATGCGCCTGCTGCTGGTTGAAGACAACCCGGATCTGGCCGATGCGATCATCCGTCGCATGCGCCGCAGTGGGCACGCGGTGGATTGGCAGGCCGATGGCCTGGCCGCCGCAAGCGTGCTGCGCTACCAGAGTTTTGATCTGGTGGTGCTGGATATCGGCCTGCCCAAGCTTGATGGGCTACGCGTGCTGGCCGGCATGCGCGAGCGCGGCGACAGCACGCCGGTGCTGATGCTGACCGCGCGCGACGGCATCGAGGACCGCGTGCAGGCGCTGGACGTGGGTGCCGATGATTATCTCGGCAAGCCCTTCGACTTCCGCGAGTTCGAGGCGCGTTGCCGCGTGCTGCTGCGGCGGGCCCGCGGTCAGGCCAGTGAGGTGGTGCAGGTGGGCGGCTTCCAGTTCGACAATGCTGCGCATCGGGTCACCCTGGATGGCGAGCCCATCGAGCTGCCCAACCGCGAGTACCGTCTGCTGGAAATCCTGGTCGGCCGGTTGGGCCACGTGGTCGGCAAGGATGAGATCGGCAACGGCCTGTTCGGCTTCGATGACGAGGCTGGGCCGAACGCGATCGAGCTCTATGTCGGCCGCCTGCGCAGGAAGCTCGCCGACGCGCCGCTGCGCATCACGACCGTGCGCGGCGTCGGTTACCTGCTCGAGGCCCGCGACGAAGGCGTGGACAGCGATGGCTGACGCGCGCCCGGCAGCGGCCGCGCCGGGTTCGCTGCGGCGGACCCTGCTGCTGTATCTGGGTGCGCTGCTGGCGGTGTTCGCAGTCGCCCTGCTGTTTGCCGCACGCGACTACGGCCAGCGTGCGGCCAACCGCTCCTACGATCACCTGCTGGCGTCCTCTGCACTGTCCATCGCCGATTCGGTGGCGCTGGCCGATGGCCAATGGCAGGTCGACCTGCCGTACGCGGCGCTCGACCTGCTGGCGATGGCGCCGGAGGACCGGGTGTTCTACCGCGTCGCGGACAGTCGCGGCACGCTGATCACTGGCTACGGCGACCTGCCGGTGCCACCCCGGCGCCCGGGAAGCCAACCGCAGTTCTTCGATGCGCGCTACAGCGGTGAGACCGTGCGCTTCGTGGTGGTGGGCCGCAGCTTCGCTGCTGCGTCCGCGCAGGGCGAGGTGCTGGTGCAGGTCGGCCAGACCCGGCGCGCGCGCGAGGCGGTGGCGCAGGACATGGTCAACCGGTCGCTGCTGGCGATCGGTGTGCTGTCCGGTCTGCTGCTGGCGCTGGTCGCCTTCGGTGTACACCGTGCATTCCGGCCACTGGTGAGGGTGGAACGCGAACTCTCGCGCCGTGAACCGTCGGACCTGAAGCCGCTGGATGCACGTGTGCCCCGTGAGATGGACCAGATGGTGGCGGCGCTGAACCGCTTCATGGAGCGGCTGTCGAGCAGCAACGAGACCCTGCGCGCGTTCATGGCCGAAGCCGCGCACCAGATGCGTACCCCGCTGGCCGCCCTGCGCGCGCAGGCGCAGCTGGCGCTGGATGATGACGACCCGCAGGACATGCGGCGCAGCCTGCAGGCCATTGAGCGCAATGCCACGCACATGAGCCGGCTGCTCAACCAGCTGCTCAGCGATGCCAGCGTGATCCACCGTTCGCATCTGCAGCGGTTCGCGCCGGTGGATCTGGCAGAAACCGTGCACCAGGCATTGCACGATGCGTTGCCGCAGGCCGGTCCCGCGCCGCGCGTGCAGCTGGCCGTCACTTCCGAGCAGGTGCATGTGCACGGCGATGCGCTGCTGCTGCGCGAGGCGATCAAGAACCTGGTCGACAATGCGTTGAAGTATGGCGGCGATGGTCCGCTGCAGATCGCACTGACGGTCGAGGGCGGCCAGGCGGTGCTGACCATTGCCGACCACGGCCCGGGCATCGCCGCGGCCGACGCCGAACGGGTGTTCGAGCGATTCGCCCGTGGCGAAGGCGTGCCATCCGGTGGCGCCGGCCTGGGGCTGGCCATCGTCAAACGCGTGATCGACAGCCATGCAGGCCATATCGACCTCAGCAACCGCCCGCAGGGGGGGCTGATCGCCACCATCCGCCTGCCCCGGAGCAACCCATGATCCGCCTGTTTGCCGCCGTCATCGCGCTGCTGCTGGCTCTGCCTGCGCAGGCTGCACCCGGCGATGTGCGCCGTTTCCCCGCACGTGAGACCGCCACTGCCCAGCTGCGCATCCACGGCACCACCGACATCGAGGTGTTCGCGGTGGTGATCGCCGACTACCAGCGGCTGCATCCCGGCACCGAAGTGGTGTACGAGGACATCATCACCCAGGATCTGTACGCGCGTTACCTGCAGGACCGCGCCAGCCCGGCGTCGCCGGATCTGCTGATCTCCAGCGGCATG
This sequence comes from Stenotrophomonas sp. B2, assembly GCF_014947095.1. Classification (NCBI taxonomy): domain Bacteria; kingdom Pseudomonadati; phylum Pseudomonadota; class Gammaproteobacteria; order Lysobacterales; family Lysobacteraceae; genus Stenotrophomonas; species Stenotrophomonas sp. B2. The sequence goes on from NZ_JADCQA010000016.1 coordinate 58,415, forward strand.
GACCTGCAGACCAAGCTGGTCAATGACGGTCATGCCCTGCCACACCGCTCGGCGCAGACCGCGGCGCTGCCGGCCTGGGCACAGTGGCGGGGCGAGGCATTCGGGATCAGCTACGAGCCGGTGGTGATGGTCCACAACACGCGCACATTGCCTGCTGCCAAGGTGCCGCATACACGCCGGCAGCTGCTGGACCTGCTGCGTGCGGAAGGCGCGCCCCTGCGCGGACGGGTGGGCACCTACGACATCGAACGCAGCAGCGTGGGTTACCTGCTGGCCACGCAGGATGCGCAGCGTGGCAGCATTGCCGGTGCGCTGCTCGGGGCGCTCGGCGACAACGAGGTGGTTCGCGAGGAGCGCACCGGGGTACTGCTGGACAAGGTCGCCAGCGGCCAGCTGTCGCTGGTCTACAACGTGCTCGGCTCGTACGCGCAGGCGCGCATCGATGCCGGCGCGCCACTGGCCATCATTGAGCCGGAGGACTACACGCTGGTGGTGCTGCGCACGGCCGTGATCCCGCGCACCGGTCCGCATCCGGAGGAGGCGCGGCGTTTCCTCGATTACCTGCTGTCGCCGCGTGGCCAGCAGGTGCTGTCGCGCGAGGCGCGGCTGATGCCGATCGTGCGCAGCGATGCCCGGCGCGATGATGCGCCCGGTCGCAGCCGGCGCCCGATCCAGCTCGGGCCGGGACTGCTGGTCTACCTGGACGCGCTCAAGCGGCGCCAGTTCCTCGATGCCTGGCGCAGCAGCGTGGAGCCGGCGGGGCGCTGATGCCCTGGTAGCGCCGGGCCATGCCGGGCGGATGCAGTGCGCTGCCCGTACAATGGCCGCATGAGCGAATACACCATCCTGATCGCCGATGACCACCCGTTGCTGCGTTCGGCGGTGGTGCAGTCATTGCGGCAGAGCCTGCCGCTTGCCCAGGTGCGCGAGGTGGCCAGTGCCGAAGCGCTCGCCGAGGCGCTGGATGCGCATCCTGACGTGGACCTGGTGCTGCTCGACCTGACCATGCCCGGTGCCCACGGTTTCTCCGCGCTGCTGCACGTGCGTGGCTCGCATCCGGACATTCCGGTGGTGATCCTGTCGTCCAACGATCATCCACGGGTGATCCGGCGCGCGCAGCAGTTCGGCGCAGCTGGTTTCATCCCGAAGTCGGCGCCCGCCGAGACCATTGGCGAGGCGGTGACGGCGGTGCTGGAGGGTGGCTTGTGGTTCCCGGCGATGGCGGCCGAGCGTTCTGAGGCCGATGCACTGCTGGCCAGCCGCCTGGCGCAGCTGACACCGCAGCAGTTCCGGGTGCTGCTGTGCCTGGCCGATGGCCTGCTCAACAAGCAGATTGCCTACACGCTGGGGTTGGCCGAAAACACGGTGAAGGTGCATGTCACCGCGATCCTGAAGAAGCTCGAATGCCACAGCCGCACGCAGGCCGCGGTGCTGGTGAAGGCGCTTGAGCCGGAAGGTGATGCGGGAGCGCCGTGAATCCGTCCCTGGAGGCTTGGCTGCCGCATCCATGCGGCGGACGCCCCCGCGAACCCAACCCGGCCGATCTCTGACAGATTTCGGTGGCCTGCCACCCACGGAAAAGGGGAAAGATCAAAAGCAGAAGCAGCCTGTCCGGCCGCCTTCTGTGGAGCCAAGCATGGGCTCGGCTCTACACGAGCACGCGCGGCGTCGCGACCCGCTTTTGATATTCCTTTTCTTCGCCGTGGGTGGACGAACAAGGAGCGTGTCCGACCTCAACCATGAACTGCGTTACGTGTCACCCGCGAGGGGCTGCGCCGTTGGCTGGAATCACCCGCGATGGCGGATCAGCAACTGGCTCATCAGCGCCCGCAGCGCCGGCGGCTTCACCGGCTTGGCCATCATGCCCCAGCCTCGTTCGGCCGCCATTTCGCGCAGTCCTGCGTCGCGCTCGGCGGTCACCAGCACCACCGGCGGCCGTGCTTGCCAGTGCTCGGCCAGCACTTCGTACAGCACCGGCCCGTGATGGTCGCCCATGCGAACGTCCAGCAGCACCAGTTCCGGCACGGATTCCACGCCGGCCAGCTGCAGCGCGGCCTGGGGGCCATCGGCCAGGACCACCTCGCATCCCCAGCGCTCCAGCAGGGCACGGCTGGCTGCGCAGACATGCGGATCATCATCGATCACCCACACGCGGCGGCCGCGCAGCGGATTGTCCGCCGCCGGTTCCTGTGCCAGCGCCGGTGCCTGCGCAACAGCGGGAATCGCGCTGGCATCGCCAAGAGGTACGCCCACTGCGAACACGCTGCCTCGCCCCAGCTGCGAGCGCAGGCGGATCGGATGGCCGAGCAGGCGGCCGATACGGTCGACGATCGCCAGGCCCAGGCCGGCGCCGCGCTGGTGACCATCGTGCAGGCGGCGGAATTCCTCGAAGATTTCACCCTGCAGCGCATCAGGAATGCCGGGGCCCTGGTCATGCACTTCAATCCACAACTGGTCTCCGCGCCGGCGGCAGCCGAGCAGCACCCGGCCACGCTCGCTGTAGCGCAGTGCGTTGGACAGGAAATTCTGCAGGATGCGGCGCAGCAGTGCTTCGTCGCTGACCACCACCGCGCGGGTATCCACCCAGTCCACGACCAGCCCGCGTGTCTGCGCGGCGATGCCGAACTCGCGTGCCAGCGTCTGCAGCAGCGGGCCCAGCCGGAACGCATGCACGCGCGTGGGCAGGCTGCCTGACTCCAGTCGCGCGATGTCGAGCAGGCTGTTGAGGATGGCATCCTGCGCGGCCAGTGCGGCATCGATGTGGTCGGTGGTCTGCTGCTGCGCCGGGTCGGTCAGCTTGCCGCGCAGCACGGAGACGAACATGCGCGCGGCGTTCAACGGTTGCAGCAGGTCGTGCACCGCTGATGCGACGAAACGGGTCTTGTAGCGGTTGGCCTGTTCGGCTTCGCGGCGGGCCTCGTCGAGGTCATGGGTGCGCTCGGCCACGCGGTGTTCCAGCGCATCGGCCAGTGACCGCAGTTCGCGTGCAGCGTTCTTGTAGCTGGTGATGTCGGCGTAGCTGGTGACGAAGCCGCCATCAGGCAGCGGATTGCCACGGATCTCCAGAACGGTGCCATCGTCCTTTTCGCTCTCGCGCATGTGCGGGCGGCCACTGCGCAGGTGGTTCAGACGACGCTCGATGGCCTCGTCGATCGGCCCCGGCCCGAGCAGGCCGCGGCGTGCGTTGTAGCGGAACAGCTCTTCGATGGGCCGGCCGACACGGACCAGCCCCGGCGGGAAGCGGAACAGTTCCAGATAGCGCGAATTCCAGGCGACCAGGCGCTGTTCGCGATCAATGATCACCACGCCCTGCGGCAGGTGCTCCAGGCTGCGGCTCAGGCCGCTGTCGGCATCGGTGGCAGCCTGCAGCAATCCGTCCTGGGCGGTGCGCAGTTCCTGTGCATGCTGCTTGAGCAGGGTTTCCAGTTCGCTGCGGCTGCGCTGGCGGTGCCGGGCCAGGCGCCGGCGCTGCTGCACGAACAGCAGCAGGAACCCCAGCGCCAGCCACGCAGCGGCGCCGGCCAGGGCGGCACCGCGTCCGGCGCTGGTGGCGGCACTGGCATCGTGCAGCAGATGCAGGTTCCAGTGTTCGTCGGGCAGCGCCAGGCTCTGCCACAGCATCGCCTGCGGCAGCACCGGGTCGAGCAGGCGCACCATGCGGCCACCATCGGCCAGCACATCCTCGGTACGCACCCGCAGGGGCTGCAACGAGCGGTCGGCATACTGGCGGGCATCAAGCATCTCGCGGCGCTCGTCCGCGCCCAGCGGCCGCAGCAGGCGGTAGCGCCAGGCATCGCGGTTGGACAGGAACACTACGTCATGGTTGTCGCTGGCCAGCACCACGTCGGGGCTGTTCAGCCACTCCTGTTCCAGCGCCGACAGCTCGATCTTGATCACGATCACGCCGATGCGCTGGCCGCGGTCGTCGACGATCGCCTCGGACATGAAATAGCCGGGCACGCCGGTGGTCATGCCGATACCGTAGAAGCGGCCGCGGCCGTGGGCCAGGGCCTGCTGGTAGTAGGGCCGGTAGCTGTAGTCCTCGCCGACGTTGGTGGTCGGCTGGTCCCAGTTGCTGGCCGCGACCGCGACGCCATCGCGGCCGACCAGGGTCAGGGTGGAGGTTCGGGTGACCTGGTTGGCGCGCTGCAGTTTCAGGTTCAGCTGCTGGCGCTCGGCGGGCGAGGGCGGCGTGCGCAGTACGCGCAGCAGGTCCGGGTCCAGTGCCATCACCTGCGGCAGGGTGCCGAAGCGGTCGATACGCTGCTGCAGGCCCTGGCCGTACAGCTGCAGCTGGCGCTGGACCTGCGTGCTCTCGGCCGCCAGGGCGCTGCGCCACGCGTAGTGGCCCGCCGCGATCGCGCACAGCACGGTGCCTCCGGCCATCGCGAGGAGGGTCAGCAGCAGCATCCGGTGGCGGCCGAGCCAGTACATGGCGGCAGTCTACGCAGTGAGGGCGGGCATGACGTACATGCCCGCCGGATTCCGTACCGTGGTGCGGATCAGAAGTGCATCTGTGCGCGCAGTTCGAAGATCTCCGGGGTGCTGTGCACACCGCGGCGGCTGGCATCGACCTTGACGTAGTTGGCCTGGAACTTGAAATGGCTGGTCAGGTACCAGTTGGCGCCCAGGGTCAGGTCGTGCTGACGGCCCCCCAGGATGCTGCCGTCGTCCAGATCCAGGCGGCTGTAGCGTGCCACCAGCTCGACCGCGCCGTAGTCGTGGGCGGGCTTGATGTTGGCCACGGCGCCGGCGTTGTACGGACGGGACTCGCCGGTCAGCACCCAGCTGGCCATCGCGTACTGGCCGTGGCCGGTGTAGTCGGGCTTGCCGTCGTTGCGGGTGACAGTGGCCTGCAGCGCTTCGGCCTGCAGCGAGAAGGGGCCACGGATCCAGATGCCTTCCAGGCCGGTGCGGCGGATCTGGTCGGCGGTCACCAGCGCGCCGGAATCCACGTAGCGGATGTCGGTCAGGCCGGCTTCCGGGCGCGCGCGCAACCGTGCGCTGGCCTCGTGATGGACGTCACGGCCATCGCGGTAGCCGCGCGGGTTTTCCTGCGAGTAGGCCAGGCCCAGGTGGATCACATCGCCAGGCGCCTTCACCGGCGTCCACACCGCACGAACCGCCTGCGTGGTGCCGGGGTTGTCGCCCTGCAGGTCCTTGCCGCCGTAGGCACCGGCCTGCAGCAGGTACTGCGGGCGCTCCAGCACCCATTCCACACCGGTGCGGCGGCCGGCGTAGAACGCCTGCACCGGCAGCGCGGTCTCCAGGAAGCTACCGGCGCGCGAGGAGGTGTTGGCATCCAGGCCGACCGGCGTCTTCATGTAGCCGAAGCGGAAGCGGCCGATGTCGCGGCCCACGAAGGCCTTGCTCTCCAGGCGCAGGAACACGTCCAGCCAGGTGTCGGCCTGGAAGTCGTAGTACACCATCGCGTCGTACACGCCCTTCTTCTTCAGCGTGGCGCCGAATTCCTTGCGGCGCACGGCGTCGTCATCGTCCAGGCCACTGCCGGAGGAGAAATCGTTGTAGTCGTAGGCGATGTTGGCGGTGGCCGCCAGCTCGGTGCCGTCGCCGAACGCGTACTTGGTCGGCCAGTTGTCGAAATCGGCAGCGGACGCGAAGGCGGGCAGGGCGGCCAGCGACAGGGCCAGCAGGGTGGGAATGGGGCGCATGTTGGGTGCGGCTCTCTCGGATTGCGTAGGGTCAGGACAACAACGGCCGCCGGGGCCGGAACTTGGGCAGGGACGCCGCGGGCCGTTCAGCCCGCGCCACCGGCCTCCCGGCGCGGTGCGATGCCGGGCCAGTGTAGGCATCCCGGCCACCTGAACCGGGGGGCTAGTACCAATAGGTTATCTGCGTTGGCGTGCCCGGCGCGTACAAAGGCGTCCATTGGTCGCCACCCTGCGCGTGGAGCGAGGGGGGCGGTGACCAGCTTCCACGGTATCGGCTCCCATGCAGTTCCGGGGCCGTACGTGCCTGAAAACGCCCTTCCCCGGAGTCCGCCATGCACATCCCGACCGCTGCCCCGGCGCCTGCAAAGCCGTTGCCGATCTACCGCCAGCTGTACTTCCAGGTGATCGTGGCGATCGTCCTGGGCGCCATCCTCGGCCACTACGAACCCCTGATCGGCGAGAAGATGAAGCCGCTCGGCGATGCCTTCATCAACCTGGTGAAGATGATCATCGCGCCGGTGATCTTCCTGACCATCGTCACCGGCATTGCCGGCATGACCCATCTGCGCACGGTCGGCCGCGTGTTCGCCAAGGCCATGGCCTACTTCCTGTTCTTCTCCACGCTGGCGCTGGTCGTGGGCATGATCGTGGCCCACGTGGTGCAGCCTGGCGCGGGCATGAACATCAACCCGGCCGAGCTGGACCAGACCGCGGTGCACAGCTACGTCGAGAAGTCGCATGACCTGACCCTGGTCGGCTTCCTGATGGATGTCATCCCGAAGACGCTGATCAGCGCCTTCGTGGACGGCAACATCCTGCAGGTGCTGTTCGTGGCCGTGCTGTTCGGCATCGCGCTGGCGTCGGTCGGCGAGAAGGGCAAGCCGATCCAGAACTTCCTCGAAGCGCTGGTGGCCCCGGTGTTCAAACTGGTGCACATGCTGATGAAGGCTGCTCCGATCGGCGCCTTCGGCGCGATCGCCTTCACCATCGGCAAGTACGGCGTGGGGTCGTTGATCAACCTGGCCTGGCTGGTCGGCTCGTTCTACATCACCGCCTTCCTGTTCGTGGCGGTGATCCTGGGCGTGGTCTGCCGCCTGTGCGGGTTCTCGGTGTTCAAGCTGGCCCGCTACCTGAAGGCCGAACTGCTGCTGGTGCTGGGTACCTCTTCGTCCGAGTCGGCGCTGCCGTCGCTGATGGAGAAGATGGAGCGCGCCGGCTGCAGCAAGTCGGTGGTGGGCCTGGTGGTTCCCACCGGCTACTCGTTCAACCTGGACGGCACCAACATCTACATGACCCTGGCGGCGCTGTTCATCGCCCAGGCCACCAACACCGAACTGACCCTGGGCCACCAGATCGCGCTGCTGCTGGTCGCCATGCTCAGCTCCAAGGGCGCGGCCGGCGTCACCGGTGCCGGCTTCATCACCCTGGCGGCCACCCTGGCCGTGGTGCCGGAAGTGCCCGTGGCCGGCATGGCGCTGATCCTCGGCGTGGACCGCTTCATGAGCGAATGCCGCTCGCTGACCAACTTCATCGGCAATGCCGTGGCCACGGTGGTGGTCTCGCGCTGGGAAGGCGCACTGGACCGTGACCGCCTGAAGCTGGCGCTGGATGGTCGCGAAAGCGAACTGCCGCCGCCGGTCGATGCCGTGCCGGAGGCACTGCCCGCCAAGGGCTGATCCAGGTGTGTGGTACCGCGGGGCCGGTCACGTGAGTGGTGCGGCCCCGCGGCGTTTCAAGGCGTCCCATGGCTGTCATGGGCAGCGCCGAAGCTGGTGGCTCCAGGTTGTCGCATACGCCAGGGAATTGTGCGGTCGCAGCATGCCTGCGACAGGATAGCGACAGGTCCGGGCGCCCCAACGGGGGTATGATCCCCTGTCCCTCTTGCCCATTCATGTATCCAACGTCGATGTCCAACGAAGATTTCAAACAGGCCGCCCTCGATTACCACCGGATGTCCCCGCCGGGCAAGATCAAGGTCTCCGCGACCAAGCCGATGCTGACCCAGCGCGACCTGTCGCTGGCGTACTCGCCGGGCGTGGCGTACGCCTGTGAAGCAATCAAGGCCGACCCGCAGCAGGCCAGCGAGCTGACCGCCCGCGGTAACCTGGTGGCCGTGATCTCCAACGGCACCGCGGTGCTGGGCCTGGGCAACATCGGCGCACTGGCCGGCAAGCCGGTGATGGAAGGCAAGGGCGTGCTGTTCCAGAAGTTCGCCGGCATCGATGTGTTCGACATCGAAGTGGACGAAACCGATCCGGACAAGCTGGTCGACATCATCGCCTCGCTGGAGCCGACCTTCGGCGGCATCAACCTGGAAGACATCAAGGCGCCGGAATGCTTCGTGGTCGAGCGCAAGCTGCGCGAGCGCATGAAGATCCCGGTGTTCCATGACGACCAGCACGGTACGGCGATCATCGTCGGCGCGGCGGTGCTGAACGCCATGGCGATCACCGGCAAGAAGATCGAGGAGGTGAAGCTGGCGACCACGGGCATGGGCGCGGCGGGCGTTTCCTGCGTCAACATGCTGGTGCAGCTGGGCCTGAAGCCGGAGAACATCCTGGCGTTCGACCGCGAGGGCGTGATCCACACCGGTCGTACCGATCTGGACCCGGAAAAGCAGCGTTACGCACGCGACACCGACAAGCGCACCCTGGCCGAGATCGTCGACGGCGCGGATATCTTCCTGGGCCTGTCGGCGCCCGGCATCCTCACCGCCGAAATGGTCAAGACCATGGCGCCGGACCCGGTGATCTTCGCACTGGCCAATCCGACCCCGGAAATCATGCCGGAAGTGGCGCGTGCGGCGCGTCCGGACGCGATCATCGGCACCGGCCGTTCGGATTACCCGAACCAGGTCAACAACGTGCTGTGCTTCCCGTACCTGTTCCGCGGTGCGCTGGACGTGGGCGCCACCGCGATCAACGAGGAAATGAAGATCGCCTGCGTGCGCGCCATCGCCGCACTGGCACGCCGCGCCGCGACCGACATGGGCTCGGCCTACGGCGGTGAAACCCCGAGCTTCGGCCGCGAGTACCTGATCCCGCGCCCGTTCGACCGCCGCCTGCTGGTGGAGCTGTCCGCTGCCGTGGCCCAGGCCGCGATGGACTCGGGGGTGGCCGCCCGGCCGATCGCCGACATGGGCGCCTACCGTGACAAGCTGGCGCAGTTCGTCTACCGCACCAGCCTGATGATGAAGCCGGTGTACGACCGTGCACGCACCGACAAGCAGCGCGTGGTCTACGCCGAAGGCGAAGAGGAAGTGGTGCTGCAGGCGGTGCAGAACGTGGTCGATGAAGGGCTCGCACATCCGATCCTGATCGGCCGGCCGGACGTGATCGAAGCGCGCATCGAGCGCCTGGGCCTGCGCCTGAAGGCCGGCGAGCACTTCGAGATCACCAACATCAATGACGATCCGCGCTTCAACGAATACTGGCAGTACTACCACGGGCTGACCGGTCGTCGCGGCGTCACCGTGGCGGCGGCGAAGAACCTGATGCGTTCGCGGCCGACCCTGATTGCCGCGGTGATGGTCGCGCGTGGCGAAGCCGATGCAATGCTGACCGGCATCGTCGGCCGTTTCCACAAGAAGCTGGGTTATGTCCGCAGCGTGCTGCCGCTGGAGCCGAAGGTCACCTCGACCTCGGCGATGACCGGCGTCATCAACCAGCAGGGCGTGTTCTTTTTCGTCGACACGCACGTGCAGGAAGATCCCAGCGCCGAGCAGATCTGCGAGGCGACCCTGCAGGCCGCGTACCGCATGAAGCTGTTCGGCATCGAACCGAAGGTGGCGCTGCTGTCGCACTCCAATTTCGGCAGCCACGATTCCAAGGACGCGCTGAAGATGCGCCAGGTCCGCGAGCTGCTGCTCAAGCGCAATCCGCGCCTGAACGTGGACGGCGAGATGCAGGGCGATACCGCCTGGGACGAGGCGCTGCGCCAGAAACTGCTGCCGGGTTCCACCCTGCAGGGTCGCGCCAACCTGTTCGTGCTGCCCAACCTGGAAGCGGCCAACATCGCCTACAACCTGGTGCGTGTGTTCACCGATGGCGTGGCGATCGGCCCGATCCTGATGGGCGTGAACAAGCCGGTGCACATCCTGACCACCAGCGCGACCTCGCGCCGCATCCTGAACATGACCGCCATCGCTGCGGTCGATGCGCAGATCCGCAAGCAGCTGGAAGCGGAAAAGAAGGCGTAATCCTTCGTCACCGCGATCGGTAGCGCCGGGCCATGCCCGGCGAGCGCGCAGCGCGGCAAATCAGGCATTCCGCCGGGCATGGCCCGGCGCAACCGCTCAGCGCTTGCCGCCTCGTGCCGGTGCCGGCGGCGGGGCATCCGAACGCGGCTTGGCGTACTCGGCCCATAGCGCCGGCAGGCCCTTGCCGGTGTGCTGCCGCCACAGCGCCAGGGTGTACTGGCCGTTGCGCAGGGCCTTGTCCAGCGCCAGCACCAGGCCGGGGTGTCCAGCTTCGGCCCATTTCAGGAAGGCCCCGGTTACCCGGTAGCCGCTTTCCACGCTCTGGCCCTTGCCCACTTTGTCCGGCAGCGCCCAGCCCGCTGCGGCATTGTCCGTGCCGTAGCGGTCGCGGGCGTAGTCGGCGATGCCTTCCACCAGCCAGCCCGGTACCCGCGTGTCGCCGTAGCTCGGGTAGCCCTGCACGATGTGCATCGCCTCGTGGGTCACCAGGTCGATGTCATCGGGGTGCTTCACCAGCCAGCCCGGGTTGATGGTGATGGTGCTCGCCTTGTCCTTCTCGCCGACGTAGGCGACGCCGTCGTAGGCCGGATCGATCACGATGTGCACCTCGGCCGGTGCCGCCGGGTGGAAGTCCGCCCGTTCGCGCAGGTAGGCGGAATAGAACGTATCGACGATGCGCTGGCGTGCCGGTGCGGCCAGCGCACCGGTCGCATCCTGGTAGTGCAACGTGATGCCTTCGCGGGTGAACTGGCCATCGAAGGCCCGGCTCTGCGACGGCTGGGCCAGCGCAATGCCGGGCAGGGTGAATGCAGCAAGTGCAAGGGGCAGCAGGCGAATGCGCATGGGGTCACCGTACAGTGGAGGGGGACAACAGTTCGATCTCAGCCAGCTGCAGGCGTCCCGGCGCAGTTACGCGCAGGCGGTACTCGGCATAGCGTGAGGGCGAGGCGATGCGGAACGGACGGGTCTGCCGCGCAGCACTGAAGTCTTCGCCACGCCGCTGGTCCAGCGTGGTCCAGCGGCCATCGCCGTTACGGGCTTCCAGCGTCCATCCGGCCCCCCGGATCGGCCCTTCGCCGCTGGTCAGCGTATACATCGTCGGCGCGCCATCACCCACGGCGCTCAGCATGAGGGTGGCACCCGCGCCCAGCGGAACGGCCGTGGTCGCATCGTCGTCCAACAGCGCGGGCACGGCGCGGCCATCGGCCAGCGCAGCGCGCGTGCCGCTGCCCAGCAGATCGTGCAGCATCTGCGGTCGCTGGCCCGGTGCGGTCAGCGAACGGGGCACGTCGTCGGCGCCTGTGCCCCAGCGCGAAGGCTGCGGGCCCATCTCGAAGTCCAGCGTCGCGCCCTTGGCGATCACCTCGTGCGGTACCCAGGTCCGGGTCCATGGCGTGCCGTTGATCTTCAGCGACTGGACGTAGACATTCTCCGCGGAGTTCTGCGGCGCGTTGACGGTCAGCACCGCGCCACCCTGCAGTTCCACCCGGGCGTGCCTGAATGCCGGGGAGCCGATCACGTATTCCGGCGCGCCCATCCGCAGTGGATACAGGCCCAGCGAAGCCAGCACGTACCATGCGGAGGTCTCGCCATTGTCCTCATCGCCCGGATAGCCTTGGCCGATCTCGCTGCCCACGTACAGCCGCGACAGGATCTCGCGCACGTGCTGCTGGGTCTTCCAGGGCTGCCCGGCGTACAGATACATCCACGGGATATGGTGCGCCGGCTGGTTGCTGTGCGCGTACATGCCCATGCGCACGTCGCGCGCTTCGGTCATCTCATGGATGATGCCGCCGTAGGAGCCTGCAAACGCTGCATCGGCGGTCTCCGGCGTGGCAAAGAAGGCATCGAGCTTGGCGGCCAGCCTGTCGCGGCCACCGTACAGCGCGGCCAGGCCCTCGCCATCGTGCGCGGCGGTGAAGGCGAACGTCCAGCCGTTGGATTCGGTGTAGTCGTGGCCCCACACGCGCGGATCGTAGTCCTTGGCGTCCACGCGCCAGCTGCCGTCGGCCTTGCGGCCCTGGAAGAAGCCGGCGGCAGGGTCGAACAGGGTCGCGTAGCCGGCAGCGCGGTAGCGGAAGTAGTCGGCTTCGGTGCTGTAGCGCTCGCGCTGCGCGGCGGTGGTCGCGCGCTTGGCCAGTGCCTCGGCCATGTTGGCGATGCCGAAGTCGTTCAGCGCGCCTTCCATCGTCCATGACATGCCTTCATGCACGTCGGCACTGGCATAGCCGCGGAACGTCGAGCGATCCATGCCCTTGCGCCCTACATGGCGATCGGGCGGTACCACGGTGGCGTTCTTCAGCGCCGCGGCATAGGCCTCGGCGGGATCGAAACCGCCGACGCCCTTCAGCCATGCGTCGGCGAAGGCCACGTCGGAACTGGTGCCGACCATCAGGTCCGCGTAGCCCGGCGATGACCAGCGGGCGATCCAGCCGCCCGCGCGGTACTGCTCGATGAAACCCTGTACGAGCTGGCCGGCGTCCTCCGGCGTGAACAGTGCGTACGCCGGCCACGTCGTGCGGAACGTATCCCAGAAGCCATTGTTGACGAACACCCGGCCATCGCGCACGCCACTGAAGGTGCGACTGTCACTGCCATCGGTGTTGTTCTCGCTGGCGCTGGCCTGGTTGGCGTAACGCCACTCGGGGGCGGCAGCGCTGCCGACGTTTTCGTGGCCGGAGTTGGGATACAGGTACAACCGGTAGAGGCTGGAGTACAGCGTGGTTTTCTGGTCGTCCGTGGCATCGCCGATATCGAAGCGGGCCAGGCGCGCATCCCAGGCATCCTGGGCGCGGCCGGCCACGCTTTCCAGCGTATCCGTGGCGGAAATCTCCAGAGCAAGGTTGTGCCGCGCCTGTTCGAGCGAGATCAGCGAGGTGGCAATGCGCATGGTGACGCGGCGATCGCTGCCGGCATCGAACTTGATGTAGCCGGTCGGGCGGCCGCTGTCGATGCGTCCGCTGCTGCGCCAGGGCCGGTCGAAGCGGGCCACCACGAACATGCGGCCGGCACCGTTGGACAGGCCGCTGCGCGTGTCGGTGTAGCCGGACAGTGTCTGGGTGGCCGCATCCAGGGTCAGCCCGCCGCGTGCATCCACATTGTCGAACAGCAGGTTGGCATCACCTTCCGCAGGGAAATCGAAGCGGAAGACCGCGGCGTGGTCGGTCGGCGCGATGGAGGCGGCGATGCCGTTGTCGAAGCGCACGTCGTAGCGGTAGGGGCGCGCGTTCTCGTGCGCGCGGTCGAAGGACAGCGCCCGCTTGCTGCGGTCGGCCTCGGGCACACCGCGGCTGGCCGACGGCATCACCTGGAAGGTCTGGCGGTCGCCCATCCAGGGACTGGGCTGGTGACTCAGCGCGAGCGCCTGCAGCTGCGGGCGGTTGTTCGCATCGTTCTGCTCGTTCCAGCGGTACAGCCAGTTCAGTGCACCGGCATCGGTCACCGGGGTCCAGAAGTTGAAGCCGTGCGGCACCGCCGTGGCCGGGAAATTGTTGCCGCGCGAGAACGTGCCGTTGGCCTGCGTACCGCGGGTGGTCAGCACCCAGTCCGAGACCCGCTGCGGCACCTGCCGCGGCTGTGCATCCAGGCGCACGTCATCGATCCAGCCGGACACCGGCGCACCGTCGGCGCTGGCCACTTCCAGCTCGATGGCGACCACCCGGCGGCCGCGCAGCGCAGGCACATCGCCCAGGCGTACGGCCTTGCGCGCCCACTGCTGCGGGTACAGCGTTTTCGAATCGCCCTGCGCACGCGCGCCCACGGCGATGCCGTGCTGATCACGCGCGGAGCTGGCCGATACGCGGCTGCCATCGTCCAGGCGCAGGTCCAGCGAGACGTAGGTGGAGGCCACCGTGTCCTTGTCGACGATCTCCGGCAGCACCAGCCAGGACAGGGTGGTGTCGGCGTCGATGGTCAGGTCCGTGCTGAACAGGTCGCGCCGCGCCGCGCCGCCGTCGGCCTGGTAGTGCAGCGCGCGCAGGCCGCTGTAGCCGGCGTTGCGCTTGGCTGCATACGGCGCCGCCGGACCGGTGCCGATCTGCACCTGCAGCGCGCCGCCGGCCTTGGCCGGTGCGGGCTCACCTGCCTCGAACGAGGTCTGCAGGCCCTGTGCCACTGCGGGCAGGGCGGGCGTGGCGCAGGCCAGGGCCAGGGCGAGCGGAAGCAGGGCGCGGCGCGGATCGGACAGGGTCATGCAGGGTCTCCCGGAAGGGCAGGCGGCAGGCAGGACCCGCATCGGCACGTACCACGGCCAGCATCGCGCCCGCCGCCCAGGGGCGGTGGAAAGGAGCGATGCCGGTCCGGTGGGGGCGGGCCATGCGATCGGGTCGTCGGAGTGGTCCCGATCCTGCCTCAGTGCGTTGCCCCCTGACAAGTGCAATTAGTTCGATCCAAATCCGGGAAAAACGTTTCATTTCAAATTATTGACAGAGGGGATTGGATCGATTTAAAAGTGGCCGGGGTCCAGGCCCGGGGAAGGCGGCGTCCTTCCCGTCCCGATCCCAACCCGTCCATCTGTCCCGGAACACCCTGCATGCCCTGATCCGGGCGGGCGGCCTGCGCTTGCTGCTGCTGCCCGTCACCACCGTCCATCCACGACCTTCCCGTCCGTCCCCCACCGGCAGGACCGTCATCCGTCTCTGGAGAGCGCTTGATGAAACCGAGGTTGCTGTCGTTGTTGATGTCTTCGCTGCTGCTGTCGCCGCTGGCCGTGCAGGCCCAGTCCTCCAACGCAGGGGAGGGCGCCGATCCGCCGCGTACGCGCGACCTGGATGCGGTCACGGTGACCGGGTCGCTCATTCCGCGCGCGCAGGTGGAAGGCCCCTCACCGGTGACGACCATCACCGCCGAGCAGATCCAGGCGCAGGGTTTCACCACGGTGTTCGATGCGCTGCGCTCGCTGCCGGTCTCCAATGGGTCGGTGCAGGATTCCCAGGGAACCGGCTTCTACACTCCGGGCGCCAAGACCATCAGCCTGTTCGGTCTGGACCCCAGCTACACCCTTACCCTCATCAACGGGCGGCCGATCAACAGCTATCCGCTGGCCTACAACGGCAACACCAGCATCGCCGACATTGCCAACATCCCGCTGGGCATGGTCGAACGCATCGATGTGCTCACCGGTGGCCAGTCCTCGGTGTATGGCTCCTCGGCCGTGGCCGGCGTAGTCAACATCGTGCTGAAAGACCGCGTGGAAGGCACCCATCTGCGCTACCGCGTCGGTGGTTACAGCCAGGGCGGTGGTTCCAGCCAGCGCTTCAGCGCCAGCAGTGGACAGACCTTCGGCAACCTCGATATCAGCTACGGGCTGGAATACACCAACCAGAAGGCGATCTACGCCTTCGACCGCAGCCGCATCGACAGCGTCAACGACAGCCCGACCGGGCCGCAGGATCCATCGCGCAGCTTCCTGCGCATGCGCCAGGGGCCCAACGCCTACATCGACCCGGGCGCGGCCACCTGCGCGCCGCTGTCGAATCTGTTCGGTGGCAGCACCGTGTACGCGCACCGCGACATTTCCGGCGGTGGCTACTACTGCGGCACCCCCGACAACGTCGGCACCGCGTCGCTGTACAACGCCAGCCAGGACGTCAACGCGACCACCTTCCTGCGCTATCACCTCAGCCCGGATACCGAGTTGTACTCGGACATCCTGTTCGGCTTCAGCCGGCCGACCTACAGCGGTGGCAGCCCGTTCTGGAACAAGACCTTCTACAACCGCACCAGCGGCCAGTACGAGCAGTGGCAGCGCATCTACGCGCCCGAGGAAGTCGGCCTGGATGCCAAGGACCAGCGCGTCTACACGCGATCGCTGAACGTCACCGCCGGCGTGCGTGGCGTGCTGGGCAGCTTCGACTACGACGTCTACGTCAACCGTTCCAGCACCGATGTCACCCGCAAATCCACCGACTTCCTCGCCCGGAACGGCGTGGACGATTACTACCTGGGGCCGATGCTGGGCATGCAGGATGGCTACGAGGTCTACGCCCCGGACCTGTCGCGCCTGTACCAGCCGATCACCCGCGACCAGTACGACAGCTTCAGCGGCCTCAACCGTGCTGCATCCAGCGCGTCGCGCACAGCAGTGACGGCACTGCTGACCCATCGTTCGCTGTTCACCCTGCCGGCCGGCGACGTCGGTTTCGCGCTGATCGCCCAGGGCCAGCGCGAGAAGTTCTTCAACCAGTCGGCCGATCCCGATGCCGGTGTGCTGTTCCGCGGGCAGACCGCCGGCACCTCGGCGCAGGGCCAGCGGGATCTGTACGCGCTGGGTGCGGAACTGCAGGTGCCGATCATCGATACCTTCAGCGCCAATCTGTCCGGCCGCTACGACAAGTACGCCCTGCAGGGCGGTGGCGGCAACGGCAAGGCCACCTGGAAGCTTGGCCTGGAATACCGGCCGATCGAATCGCTGCTGCTGCGTGGCAGCTACGCCACTGCGTTCCGTTCGCCGGACATGTTCTATCTGTTCTCCCGCGAGAGCAGCGGCTATACCACCAACACCGACCTCTACCAGTGCCGCCAGGCCGGTTACACCTCCGACAACTTCGATGACTGCGAGCAGTCCGGATTGGCGGTGTTGTCTTCCAGTACCGGCAACCGCGATCTGAAGGACATCACTGCACGCACGTTCACCTATGGTGCGGTGTGGTCGACACTGGACAACGCGCTGACGTTGTCGGTGGACTACAACTCGGTGGTGATCGAGAACGAAGTACGCATCCTCGGTACCGACAGCATCCTCGACACCGAGGCCAACTGCCGGCTGGGCGTATCGGAGAACGGGCAGACCCGCTTCGACATCACCTCGCCCACCTGCCAGCAGGTCCTGGGCCAGGTGCAGCGCAAGCCGGCCACCGATCCGCTCAACCCCAACGGTGTGGACAAGGTGTTCTCCTACCCGATCAACATCGCCAGCCAACGCCAGACCGGTGTGCAGGCAGCGCTGGACTATCGCTGGGGTACCTCCTCGGTGGGAGATTTCACGGTCAACGCGGGCTACTACCGCCCGCTCAAGCACACCACCCAGGACAAGGAAGGCGATCCGGTCTACGACCAGTTGTGCTGCGGCAATTCCAATGAACTGCAGTACCGGGCCACGCTGGGCGTGAACTGGAAGCGCGGGCCGTTCAGCGCCAGTGCGTTCGGCGTGCGCAACGCGCCCACCTGGGACAGCCGTGGCGAGCAGCGCAACATCGGGCCGTGGACCACCTGGAACGCCACGGTCGGCTACCGCATCAATGACCTGGCCAGCCTGCTGCTGACGGTCAACAACCTGACCGACGAGATGCCGCCGATCGACCGCAGCAACGGCAACTGGCCGTACTACGATCAGGGCATCTACAACGCCTATGGCCGCTCGGCCTTCCTGGAGCTGTCGCTGGACTTCCAGTAGGCCGGGCGCTGGCAGGTCCCGGCTGTCAGGGGGCGGGGGCCAGGAAAGGACAGGGGCGGCCGGGTCGCCGCCCCAGGTGCTAGAATCGCAGGCCTCGCAATCCGTTCATCGACATCCGCCATGAGCCATACCGCCACCGCGCCCGCCAACGCCGAGAAGCGCTACACCGTGCACCGCAGCGACCTGCCGCTGAGCTGCCCGACCCCGGAGATGGCGCTGTGGAACTCGCATCCGCGGGTCTACCTGGCGATCGAAGACGAACCCAACGGTGAAGCGCAGTGCCCGTACTGCGGTTCCGTGTTCGTACTGGCTGACTGAACGGCCTTCACCGATGCGTCGACTGACCGTGGTGCAGTTGCTGCCGGCGCTGCACTCCGGCGGCGTCGAGCGCTCGACCCTGGAAATCGCGTCGGCACTGGTGGCAGCCGGCCATCGCGCGCTGGTGGTGTCTGCCGGTGGCCGCCTCGTTGAACCGCTGCTGGCCAGCGGTGCCGAGCATCTCACCCTCGATATCGGCCGCAAGTCGCTGCTGACCCTGCGTCATCTGCCGACCCTGCGTCGCCTGTTCGCCGAGGTCGGCGCCGATATCGTGCACGCCCGCTCGCGCCTGCCCGCGTGGCTGGGGCTGTATGCGATCCGGGCGATGCCGCAGGCGCAGCGGCCGCACTGGGTAACCACCGTGCACGGGCTGAACTCGCCCAGCCGCTACAGCGCGGTGATGACCAGCGGCGAGCGCGTGATCTGTGTCTCCAACAGCGTGCGCGAATACGTGCAGCGCCACTATCCGACCGTGCCGGAGGACCACCTGCGGGTGATCCCGCGTGGTGTCGATGTCAGTCAGTTCCCGCGGGTGGCGCGCGGTGATCGCCGGCCGCGCCTTTCGCTGGTGGCGGACTACCCGTGGCTGGCCGGGGTGGACGGGCCGCTGCTGCTGCTGCCGGGCCGTGGCACGCGCCTGAAGGGGCACACGCACGCGCTGCAGCTGCTGGCCGACGTCCGCGCTGCCGGCGTGCCGGCGCAGCTGTGGATGCTGGGCACCGACGAGCCGGGGCGCGAAGCCTATGTGGCCGACCTGCGCCGCCAGGCCGCCACGCTCGGCATCGCAGACGCGGTCCACATCAGCACGCCGACCGCCCGCATTGCCCAGGCCTATGCCGCCAGCGATCTGGTGCTGCAGCTGTCCGACAAGCCCGAAGCCTTCGGCCGTACCGTGGTGGAAGCACTGTCGGTGGGCCGACCGGTGCTCGGCTGGAACCACGGTGGGGTGGGCGAACTGCTGCAGCAGCTCCAGCCCACCGGTGCGGTGACGGTGGGAGATGCGCAGGCACTGGGTGAACGTGCGCTGGCCCTTCTGGCGCAGCCGCCATCGTTGCCGGGCCGTATCCCGTTTACCCTGCAGGCCATGCAGCGCGATACCCTCCGTCTCTATGCCGACCTCGCAGGCTGACACCGCAGCGGTCCTGCGCGATGAACGCGCCGGGCGCTGGGCGCCCTGGTGGGTGCTTGCCTACGTGGCGTTGTGGCCGCTGCCAGGCATCGCCGAGACCGTCCTGGGCCTGGGTGCAATCTATGCCGCGGTGCGCATGGTCATCCGCCGCCTGCAGCGCCGGCCGCATCTGCTGAGCCCGGCGGCCTGGGCGCTGACCTCGATCCTGTTCCTCGGCTACTGGTTGCCGCAGGCATTTTCCGCATTCGATGCGATCGACCCGTCGGCCTCGTGGACCAAGGCGGCAGCAGGCCTGCGCTACCTGCCCTTCATGTGGCTGGTAGCGATCGCAGTGGCCACGCCGGAGCGGCGCAGACTCACCCTGGGTGGACTGGCGGTGATCACCGGCGCCTGGACGCTGGATGCGCTGGTACAGGCGGTGGCCGGCACCAGCCCATGGTTCTGGTCGCTGGAGCAGCTCAAACTGGCAATCAGCGGGCGTGCGCTGTGCCCGGCCGATGAAGCGGCGTTGGCCGACCGGCTCAGTGGCGTATTGGGCCCGTGCAACCTGAAATTCGGCCAGGTGCTGGCCAGCCTGTCGCCGTTCCTGCTGCTGCCGCTGGCGCGCCGCTTCGGTGCTGCCGGCTGGCTGCTGGCCGCTGCGGCCCTCGGCAGTGTGTTGCTGCTGGCCGGCTCACGCGCCTCGTGGATCACCTTCGCGCTCGTGCTGGCCTACAGCGGCATGCGCCAGTTCGGCTGGAAGCGGCTGGCGCTGTTGGGGATGGTCGGGGTCCTGGGGGCCGGGGTCCTGGTTGCCAGTGTGCCGCAGCTGCGTGAGCGCGTGCTGCGCACGACGATGGCCTGGGAGGGGGACGAGACGGGCGTCGACCAGGCGTTGTCCGGGCGTGCGCGGATCTGGAGCGCAGCGGCGTGCATGATCGAAGCACATCCGATCAACGGTGTCGGCGCGCGTGGCTTCCGCGATGCGTATCCCGCCTGCGTCGCAGGGGAGGGAACCGCGGTGTGGGGCGCGGAACCGGCCCTGCACGCGCACCAGATCGTGCTGGAGATCCTGGCCGAGACCGGCGTCCTGGGCCTGCTGTTGTGGCTGGCCGCCGTGGCACAGGCCTGGCGGGCGTGGCGCTTCGCACCGACCGCGGCCCGCGAGCGGGCGCGGCCGGCGATGCTGGCGCTGGCGGTCACCGTGTTCCCGCTCAACACCCACCTGGCGTTCTACTCTGCGTTCTGGGGTGGGCTGACCGTGCTGCTGGCGGCGCTGTTCGCCGGCAGCCTGCTGGCGCGTGACACGGATGACTCACCACGCGTCGGCTGATCGCAGATCCATGACCGTTTGACTGTTTCAGTTCAAGGTGCAAACGTCGCTGCGACGACCCCTGAAGTTGCTGCCCTTGTTGTAGTACCGAGTGCAGGCGTCTAATGCCAATCTTCACCCCTCCCAGCAGTTGGGCGGGGGGCACAGAACAGGAGTCTTGAGATGAAGATCGCTTATGTGGCGACTGCTGCAGCACTCTATATCGCCATACTCTCCATCATCGTGTTCAAGGCAGCCCTGGATCAGGGCAATGTCGTAAACATGATCTTCTCGGCGTCGTCCTTCACGATCCTTCTTTCACTGATCAAGGTGATTGTGGATGACGTGCGACTCCATCGGTCGTCTGGCTATCCCGGGCAGCGCTGATAAAGTTCCTGTGCTGTCTCGGGTCGCCATTCTGTTCCACGGTTATTTGTAGAAGTCGCTGCGCCCGCCGGGCTGGCGCTTGAAGCGGCGATGGATCCACAGGTACTGGTCAGGGGCTTCGCGCACCATCTCTTCGATCGCCTGGTTGACGCGCGCGGTATCGGCTTCCACATCCTCGCTCGGGAAGTTCTCCAGCGGCGCGCCGATCTTCAGGAAGTACTTCCCGCCTTCGCGGCGGTGGAAGTACGGAATGACCGCGCAACCGGTCATCCGCGCCAGCTGGTGGGTGGCGGTGATGGTGGCGGCGGTGTGGCCGAAGAACGGAACGAACACGGTGTCCTTGCCACGCATGTCCTGGTCGGGGGCATACCAGAGGAAGCCGCCCTTCTTCAGGTGGCGCACGGTGGCGCGGATGTCCTCGTTGGCGAACATCGCCTTGGCATAGCGCAGGCGGCCGAACTTCACCGCCCACTCGTACACCGGATTCTTGTGTTTGCGGTACATGCCGGACAGGTCGACGTAGTCGCACAGCAGGCGGCCGCACATTTCCAGGGTCATGAAGTGCCCGGACACCAGCAGCACGCCGCGACCCTCGGCCTGCATCTGCCGCAGGTGCTCCAGCCCTTCGATCTGCACCTGCGGGCGGATGCTGTCGATGCTGCCCCACCAGGCACGGATGCACTCGAACACGCCCACGCCCAGGGCATCGAAGCTGTCGCGAACCAACCGCTGGCGCCAGGCATCGTCCTTTTCCGGGAAACACAGCGCGAGATTGACCTCGGCTGCACGGCGACGGCTGCCGGCCAGGCGCCAGGCGATCGATCCCACCCCGCGACCGAGGGCGCGCTGCAGCATCCACGGCAGGCGGGCGATGGCGAAAGCGCCGTACATGGCGGCGAACATCGGCCAGTTGCGGGGATCGCGCAGTGACGGGCGGACGGCAGTGGAGGCATCGGACATGGCGCCATTCTAGCAATCCGGCTGCGTGTCTTTCCCGGGGGTGTCCCGTATCCTTGCCGCATGCGCAAAGACCCTGTCGAATGGATCCTGCGCGGCCTGTATTCGGTCGTGCTCTACATCCTGCTGCCGATCACCGTGTACCACCTGGTCTGGCGCGGCTTCCGGGTCCGTGAGTATTTCCGCCGCTGGGACGAGCGCTACGCCTCCTATCCCCAGCCCAGCGGCCAGCCACGGGTCTGGCTGCATGCGGTCTCGGTGGGCGAGGTCAACGCCGCCGCGCCGCTGGTCAACGCCCTGCGCCAGCAGCGCCCGGATATCCGCTGGGTCATCACCACCATCACCCCCACCGGCTCCGAGCGCGTGCGCGCGCTGTGGGGCGATGCGCTGGACCACGTCTACCTGCCGTATGACGTGCCCGGCAGCGTCAACCGTTTCCTCGGCCACTTCCAGCCCAGCCTGGCGCTGATCCTGGAAACCGAGCTGTGGCCGAACATGCTGTTCGGCTGCCGTGACCGCGACATTCCGGTCTACATCCTCAATGCCCGCCTGTCGGCCCGTTCGCTGCGTGGCTACCGGCTGCTGGCCGCGCTGATCCGCCGCGCGCTGCGCACGGTGACGTGCGTGGCAGCCCAGTCGCAGGACGACGCAGAGCGCTTCGTGCAGCTGGGGGCGGCGCCTGACCAGGTGCAGGCACTGGGCAACCTCAAATTCGACATCGCCACGCCGGACGTGCAGGCCTTCATCGAACAGTTCCACGCACGGGTGCCGGACACGCGACCGGTCTGGATCGCGGCCAGTACCCATGATGGCGAAGAGCAGGCGGTGATCGAACTGCACCGGCGCCTGCGCCAGCACCATCCGGACCTGCTGCTGCTGTGGGCACCCCGGCATCCCGAGCGCTTCCCGAAGGTGGAGGCGCTGGCGCGCGAGCAGGGCTGGAACGTGGCGACCCGCCGTGCGCAGCAGTGGCCGTCCGCCGATACCGACGCCTTCATCATCGACACCCTCGGTGAACTGATGCCGTTCTATGGCTGTGCGCAGGTCGCCTTCGTCGGCGGCAGCCTGCAGCCGATCGGTGGCCACAACCTGCTGGAGCCGGCGGCGATGGGCACTGCCGCGGTGACCGGTCCGCACCTGCACAATTTCTCGGAGATCTCGCGGCGCATGCGCGAGGCCGGTGCGCTGTTGATCGGCGAAGACGTGCAGGCGGTCGGCGGTCTGCTGCAGCACCTGCTGGAGGATCCGCAGGCCCGCGAGGACATGGCGCACGCTGGATGCACGCTGGTCAGCAATGGGCGCGGCGCGCTGCAGCGGACGCTGGCGCTGGTGGCCCCGCACCTGCCACCGCCCCGCGGCTGAGCCGCACGCGGCGCGCTCGCCGCCGTACTGTCGCGATCAACTGGATTAAGCCTGCTTGACGGCCATCGTTCTGTCGCCGCAGGACCGATTGCCGACGCCGCAACGTGCCTCGGATCACACCTCGCGGCATGCAGATGCAAATTGACTATCGATTGCCAACACAGGCTGCCAGCCTGATGTCGACCGTGCTTGGACGGCATCAAGGGAGCTTGAGATGAGCGGCAGCGATGGCCATCGGCTTGGAATGGATCATCTGGGCGTGATCCTGATGACGTTGCTGCTCGGTGGCAGTGTCATCGCACGGGTCGGTCAGTACACGGCGGCGCAGGCGGGGCCGGCCGTCGTTCTCAGTCTGCTGCTCGCAGCCCTCGGTGCGGCGCTGGTGCTGGCACGCCTGTACAGGGTGGTGACGCAAGCGGATATGGCCGATGGCCTGCATGGCCTGCATGGCCTGCTGGTGGCCGGCTGGGGGCGGTCGATTGCCCGCGTACTGTGCCTGGCGTTGTTGCTGGAGTGCACGGCGACGCTGGCGGGTGCGGCGCAGTCCGGGGCTGGCCATCTGCATGCGGCACTGGCGGCGGCGGGCGCATCCAGCGCCGGTACGCTGCCGGTGCAGGTGACGGCCGCTGCAGGCCTGCTGCTGTTGGGAGCCACCGCGCTGATGCGACCGGCGCGGACGGTGCTGCTGGTGTGCGGGCTGTTGACCGTGAAGATCGGCATCGGCGTGCTGCTGCTGGCGCTGGCGGCCCGGTATGTGCACTACGCGCACTGGATCCCATGGGTTCCCCCCGCCACTGCACCGTATCGCTTCGGCCTGGGAGGCGTGCTCGCTGCGGCTGTGCCGCTGCTGGGCATCTTTGCCAGCGCCGGCCTGGCACTGGGCGTTCCCGGGTTGCCTGTTGGCGGGCTGGCGCGACGCCCAATGACGATGCTCATGGTGCTCGTCGCGGCGACGCTGATGCTGATCGCACTGGCCGCACTGCAGGCGGGCCTGGTCGACTATCCAGCGCTGGCCAGCAGCCGGCCCTTGACGGTTGCGCTGCGAAGCCATCCCCAGTTGTCCTGGATGTTGCCGTGGCTGCCGCTGGCAGGCTATGCAGGGTTGGCGGCGCTGCAACTGGTGCTGCTGATGCTGGCGACGCGGCTGGCGCTGCCGCTGTGGCCGCTTGGAAACGAGGGCGACCCACCGGCGGCGTGCGTGGCGACCGTGGCGATCATCCTGTTGGCGACCCTGCTGGCGCTGTGGCTGCCGGCCGGCGTCTTGCCGACGATGCCGGGGCCGGTGGGACTGCTGGTGGTGGCCGCGTTGTGCCTGGGGGGACTCCAGCGGCGCAGCGAGGTGACGCGCTCGCCTGCCGACGCCGTGCTGGGCATGGCGGCAGCGGCGTTGTGCCTGCTGCCGCTCCTGCGCTAGATCTCATCGCCGCGGCACAAACAGAAAAGCCACCCGGCCGGGTGGCTTTCCGTCAACGCGGGTGACGACTTACTGCGTGGTCGTGGCGGGATTGCCCGCGTCCTGGGTCAGCAGGCGATTGATGTCCTGCAGTTCGGCCACGTCCAACGCGCCCAGCGACTGGCTCAGCAGCAGGCGGTTCTGCAGGAAGGTGTAGCGGGCCTGCGCGTAGTCCAGCTGTGCCGAGAACAGGATGCGCTGGTTCTGGATCACGTCCAGCACCGTGCGGGTACCCACTTCCAGGCCGACCTGCGAGGCGTCGTACGCGCTCTGTGCCGAGACGACGGCCAGGCGGCGTGCTTCCACCTCGCTGATGCCCTGCACCAGGGTCTGGTAGGCATTGCGGGTGTTGCGATCCAGCGCGCGCTTCTGCTGTTCGTAGCCATCCTGGGCGATGTCACGCTGGGCCAGCGCCTGGCGCACGCCGGACTGGGTGGCGCCGCCGGCGAAGATCGGCACGCTGAGGGTCAGGCCGATGCTGTTGGTGCGCGCATCCGGGGACAGCGAACCCGAACCGGTGCTGTCGCCCCAGGTCGCGGTCTTGCCCCAGCTGCCGCCCAGCGACAGCGTCGGGTAGTGGGCGCCACGGGCGGCCTGCACGCCGGCCTCGGCCGCGCTGACCTTCAGCTCCTGCGCCTTCAGCGAGGGGTTCTGGCTGGTCGCCTGCTGCACCAGTTCATCGATGTTGCCGCGGTTGGCCGGCACTTCGGGACGGAAGTCGGCCGGCAGCCCCTTGAGGTTCAGCACCGGCTGGCCGGTGAGTTCGGTCAGCGCCTGGTAGTTATCGGCCAGGGTGTTCTGCGCGACGATGGTGTTGGCGCGCGCCTGGTCATACTGCGCGCGCGCTTCGTGCACGTCGGTGATCGGCGCCAGGCCCACTTCCAGGCGCTTGTCGGCGAAGTCGAACTGCTTCTTCGCGGCCGCTTCGTTGGTCTGTGCGGCATTCAGCGATTCGATCGCCACCAGCACGTTGAAGTAGGCCGCCGAGGTGCGGACGATCAGGCTGTCGTTGGCCGAATCCAGGGTGAAGTCAGCCGCCTTGCTCAGTTCGCGCTGCGAGCGCAGGTTGTTGATCTGCGTCCAGTTGAACAGGGTCTGCGAACCGTCGATCGTGTAGTTGCGGCGCTTGCTGCTGACCGTGCCGGTATTGGCATCGGCGTTGGCTTCGCTGCGTGTGCGGTTCAGCGTGGCCTGGCCGTTGATCTGCGGAAGCAGGGCAGCGCGCGCCTGCACGGCGCCTTCCTTGTCGTACAGCCGGGTGGATTCGGCGGCCGACAGCTGCGGATCGCCGTTGCGCGCCATCTCGTAGACCTGCAACAGGTCAGCGGCATGGGCAGACAACGGCAGCAGGGCAGTGGCCAGCGCAACAGCGAGGGATCGGCGGATCATTGCGGCTTCCTTGGACTCAGAGGTGGAACTGGGGTGCCGGGGCGGCACCGCGCAGGTAATCGATATCGGTCTCGAACAGGGATTCGGTGCTGCCATCGGCCTTGATCAGAAGCGCTTCCATCGCCGGCGAACGGCCCTGGATCACGAACAGGCGACCACCCGGACGCAGCCACGAGGCGAACTGTGACGGCACCACGTTGACGGCACCAGTGACACAGATCACGTCAAAGCGACGTTCGGTCTGCCACGCCAGCGCATCAGCCACTTCCACCCGGACGTTGGTACCAAGGCCGGAGGCATCCAGCCGCGCGCGCGCGGCGGTCGCCAGTTCCGGGTCGATCTCCAGGCTCAGCACGTCGCGCGCCAGCGCGCCGATGCAGGCGGCCAGGAAGCCGCTGCCCGTGCCGATCTCCAGCACTTCGTCACCCGGTTGCAGGTCCAGCGCCTGCAGGGTACGGCCCTCGATGACGGGCTTCATCATCTTCTGGCCATTGCCGATCGGCAGTTCAACATCGGCGTAGGCCAGTGCCCGGTGCGCGTCGGCGACAAAGGCCTCGCGCGGCAGGCGGGCCAGGACGTCGAGCACCTTGATGTCCAGCACGTCCCAGGGACGGATCTGCTGTTCCACCATCAGTTCGCGGGCGTGGGCGTAATCAATCGTCATGAGGTTCAAATCCAGCGCAGTGGGCCGGCCATTTTACCGGTGCCGGAGGCCGGCGGCGCGCCCAGAGCATCCGCTGCCGGGGGGCCGGGGTCGCAGTGCCGGAAGTCATCGCGACCACCGGTTCGTTCAGCTTTGCCGTTTCAGCCGGTTCCGGCTCCTCCGGGCGCATAGGCGCGCAGGAAGAAGTCGACGCTGGCCGCCACGTGGGTGACAGGATCGATCTCCACCGATGACAGTGGCATGCCGCACATCATATGCATGTGCACTTCACCCTTGACCAGGGTCAGGAACTGCTGCCCGGCCAGGTGATGGTCGGGAATCTGCAGCTCGCCCCGCTCGCTGCGCGAGCGCAGGAAGTCGGCCAGCGCCTCGCAGGTGCGCTCGGGCCCGGCCTGCCAGAACAGCTCACGCAGGCGTTCGTCGGTCTCCGGGGCCATCATCACCCGTTGGATCGAGATCGCCGCGTCGGAGGTGATCAGCTTGAAGAAGGCCAGGCCGATCCCGATCAGCTGGTCTCGCAGTGGCCCTTCGGCGTCGGCCACGAACAGCGCATCCGGCAGCATCTCGATGCATTTGGACTGCACGGCCTCGGAGAACAGGGTCTCCTTGTCGCCGAAATGGCTGTACACCGTCAGCTTCGACACGCCCGCCTGGGCAGCGATGCTGTCCATGCTCACACCGGTATAGCCCTGTTCGATGAACAGGGTCTTGGCCGCCTCGAGGATCGCCGCGCGCTTGCCAAGATCCTTGGGACGCCCGGGTCCGGCGGCCTTGGCAGCAGGCTTGGCCGACGGCTTGCGGGAAGTGGAAGAACTCATTGCGGTAATACTAGACCAAGCGGTTCGATATTTATACTATACCGGCCAGTTTACTAAATTGGGCCGGACGTTGCGGCTCCCCTGCTGAACTCAGTGTTGTCAGGACGTTGACCGATGAAGATCGTGCGCTGGATGGGCGGTATCGTGTGGGTGGCTGCGCTGGCAGCCTGTTCGGGACAGGAGCAGGCGCCACCGGCGGCCGTGCCGGTGCTGGTGGTGCATCCCGGCGAGCAGGTCGGGCAGGCGCCGGCGGCGTTTCCCGGTACGGTCCGGGCACGCCAGGAGAGCCCGCTGTCGTTCCGCGTCGGCGGCAACCTGGTCAAGCGCCATGTGGACGCCGGCCAACGGGTGAAGAAGGGGGAGGTGCTGGCCGAGCTGGATGTCGCCGACTTCGCCCTGCAGGCGCGCGCCTCGCAGGCGCAGCTGGCCGCGGCCGAAGCCGATCTGGTACGCGCCCGCGACGATCTCAAGCGCTACCAGGTGCTGGCCGACCAGCAGCTGGTCAGCCGCTCGCAGCTGGATCAGCAGTCTGCCGCGTTCAAGGCCGCGCAGGGCCAGGCCAACGCGGCCCGGGCCAACCTGGACGTGCTGCGCAACCAGGCCGGCTACGCCCAGCTGCGTGCGCCGGCCGATGGTGTGATCGCCAGCCGTGAGGCGGAAGCCGGGCAGGTGGTGGCCGCGGGCCAGACCATCTTCAACCTGGCCGCAGACGGTGGCCGCGAAGTGCTGATCGACCTGCCGGAAGCCACCATCCGCGACTACGCGGTAGGCCAGCCGGTGGAAGTGGAGTTGTGGAACCGCCCGGGGCAGCGCCTGCCCGGCACGATCCGCGAGATCGCCGCCGCCGCCGATCCGCAGGCGCGGACCTACGCAACCCGGGTCAGCCTGCCCGCCGATGCACTGGCCGATGTCGAGCTGGGGCAGAGCGCGCGCGTCTTCAGCAGCGCCGGCCGCCACGGCACCCTGCAGCTGCCGATGGCCGCTCTCCAGCGCGGTGCAGGTGGCGCAACCAGTGTGTGGGTGGTGGACCCGGCCAGCAGCACGTTGAAATCGGTCACCGTCAGCACGGGCGCCTATGGCATCGACGCCGTGCCGGTGCTGTCCGGCGTGGACGCCGACGACTGGGTGGTGGCTGCGGGCGGCCATCTGCTGCGATCCGGCCAGCAGGTCGTCGCGGTGGACCGGCAGAATCGCCCGGTGCTGAAGCCCGCAGCGCCGGCTGCCGCACCGAAGGCGAAGGAGTAAGCCTGTGCGCCGTTTCAATCTATCCGAATGGGCGCTGGGCAACCGCGCGCTGGTGCTGTTCGCCATGCTCGCCTTCGCCCTCATCGGCGCCTGGTCGTACAAGCATCTGGGCCAGTCCGAGGATCCGCCGTTCACCTTCAAGGTGATGGTGGTACGCACGATGTGGCCGGGCGCGACCGCCGAGCAGGTCTCGCGCCAGGTGACCGAGCCGATCGAGAAGGCGCTGCTCAACACCGGGCAGTACGAGTTCATCCGCTCGTATTCGCGCCCGGGCGAGTCGCAGGTGATCTTCGCGGCCAAGGACAGCCTGCGCTCCAAGGCCATTCCGGACCTGTGGTACCAGGTGCGCAAACGCGTGGGCGACATCAAGCCGAACCTGCCGCGCGAAATCGTCGGTCCGTTCTTCAACGATGAGTTCGGCGACACCTTCGGCAACATCTACGCGCTGACCGGGCAGGGCTTCGACTACGCCGTGATGCGTGACTACGCCGATCGCATCCAGCTGGAACTGCAGCGGGTGCCGGACGTGGGCAAGATCGAGCTGCAGGGCCTGCAGGATGAGAAGGTCTGGATCGAGCTGTCCAACACCAAGCTGGCCACGCTGGGCGTGTCGCTGCAGCAGGTGCAGCAGGCGCTGGCCGACCAGAACGCGATCAGCGCCACCAGCTTCTTCGAGACTCCGACCGATCGCGTGCAGCTGCGCGTGACCGGCCAGTTCCAGAGCATCGATGACATCCGGCGCTTCCCGATCCAGGCCGGCGACCGCACCGTGCACCTGGGCGATATCGCCGAGATCAAGCGCGGCTTCGCCGATCCGGCGTCGCCGAAGATGCGCTTCATGGGTGAGGATGCGATCGGCATTGCGGTCGCGATGAAGGACGGTGGCGACATCCTGAAGCTGGGCTCCACGCTGGATGCCGAGTTCGAGCGCCTGCAGAAGACGCTGCCGGCGGGCATGCACCTGCGCAAGGTCTCCGACCAGCCGCATGCGGTGGAAGAGTCGGTGGGTGAGTTCGTGCAGGTGCTGACCGAAGCGGTGGTGATCGTGCTGCTGGTGAGCTTCTTCTCGCTGGGCCTGCGCACGGGCCTGGTGGTGGGCGTGACCATTCCGCTGGTGCTGGCGATGACCTTCTTCGTCATGCACTATTTCGATATCGGCCTGCACAAGATCTCGCTGGGCGCGCTGGTGCTGGCGCTGGGCCTGCTGGTGGACGATGCGATCATCGCGGTGGAGATGATGGCCACCAAGATGGAACAGGGCTACGACCGCCTGCGCGCGGCCAGCTTCGCCTGGGAATCCACGGCGTTCCCGATGCTCACCGGTACGCTGATCACGGCGGCAGGTTTCCTGCCGATCGCCACGGCGGCGTCAAGCACCGGTGAGTACACCCGCTCGCTGTTCCAGGTGGTGACCATCGCACTGGTGGTGTCATGGATTGCGGCGGTGCTGTTCATTCCATACCTGGGTGACAAGATGCTGCCGGATCTGTTCAATCCGCAGCTGCCCAAGCCGGACAGCCTGGCCGGTCGCTGGCGTGCGAAGCGCCTGGCCTGGGCCGATCGCCATCCGGCGCTGCTGCG
The DNA here is from genome assembly GCF_014947095.1 of Stenotrophomonas sp. B2. Classification (NCBI taxonomy): domain Bacteria; kingdom Pseudomonadati; phylum Pseudomonadota; class Gammaproteobacteria; order Lysobacterales; family Lysobacteraceae; genus Stenotrophomonas; species Stenotrophomonas sp. B2. Next base: position 88,272 of record NZ_JADCQA010000016.1, read on the forward strand.
CTGGATCGCACCGAAGGAGCATGCACACGACCACGATCCGTACCAGCGGCCGTTCTACACGCGTTTCCGCCGTTTCCTGGACATGTGCCTGCGCCACCGCTGGTGGGTAATCGCAGCAACGGTGGCCCTGTTCGTGTTCTCGCTGCTGATGTTCCGCTTCGTGCCGCAGCAGTTCTTCCCGGATTCGACCCGCCCGGAACTGATGGTGGATATCGAACTGGCTGAAGGCGCGTCGCTGCAGGCCACGCAGGCGCAGGCCAGCAAGCTGGAAAAGCTGCTGAAGGGCCGTGAGGGCATCGCCAACTATGTGGCCTATGTGGGTACCGGTTCGCCGCGCTTCTACCTGCCGCTGGACCAGCAGCTGCCGGCGACCAACTTCTCGCAGTTCGTGGTGCTCACCGAAGACGCCAAGGCGCGCGAGGCCACGCGCGATTGGCTGCTGAAGGACGTGATCCCGCAGTTCCCGGATGTGCAGATGCGCGTGACGCGGCTGGAGAACGGTCCGCCGGTGGGCTACCCGGTGCAGCTGCGGATCTCCGGCGAGCACATCGAGCAGGTGCAGGCGATCGCACGCCAGGTACAGGACAAGGTGCGGGAGAACCCGCATGTGATGAACGTGAACCTGGACTGGAGCGAGCCGAGCAAGGTCGTGCGGCTGGTGCTGGACCAGGACCGTGCGCGCGCGCTGGGCGTGAGCAGTGCGCAGGTGAGCCAGCTGCTGGGCACTTCGCTGTCGGGCATGAGCGTGAGCACCTATCGCGAGGGCAATCGCCTGATCGAGATGCTGCTGCGGGGGCCGGAGAACGAGCGCGTGCAGCTGGGCATGCTGGGCAGCCTGGCCATTCCCACCGCCAGTGGCACGTCGGTAACGCTCTCGCAGGTGGCGCGCCTGGAGTACGTGTTCGAGGACGGCATCATCTGGCATCGCAACCGCCTGCCGACCGTGACCGTGCGTGCCGATATCAGCGACGGCAGCCAGGCGCTGGACGTGGTGCAGCAGATCCTGCCGACGCTGGATGGCATCCGCGCTGCCCTGCCGAGCGGTTACCTGCTGGAAACCGGCGGAACGGTGGAGGATTCGGCACGTGGCCAGGACTCGATCAAGGCAGGCATGCCGCTGTTCCTGATCGTGGTCGCAACGCTGCTGATGCTGCAGCTGCGCAGCTTCTCGCGTGCGGCGATGGTGCTGGTGACGGCACCGCTGGGCATCATCGGCGCGACCTTGTTCCTGCTGCTGTTCCGTGCACCGTTCGGGTTCGTGGCGCTGCTGGGCACGATCGCGCTGGCCGGCATGATCATGCGCAACTCGGTGATCCTGATCGACCAGATCCAGCAGGACATCGATGCCGGGCATGATCGCTGGCATGCGATCATCGACGCGACGGTACGGCGTTTCCGCCCGATCGTGCTGACCGCCCTGGCGGCGGTGCTGGCGATGATTCCGCTGTCGCGCAGCGCGTTCTATGGCTCGATGGCGATCTCGATCATGGGCGGGTTGATCGTGGGTACCGTGCTGACCCTGGTGTTCCTGCCGGCGCTGTATGCGGCGTGGTTCCGGGTGAAGCCGGATGAATCCGGGGCGTAATGCCCCGGGTTCCAGGGCCGCCGCCTCTGGCAGGTGCCAACCCTGGTTGGCACGGCTCTGCTCGCGGGATCTGCTTTCTGTAGAGCCGAGCCATGCTCGGCTGCTCTTCGAGCAATGATGGGATGAGTCGAGCATGGCTCGACTCTACAGAAGCATCCACGCATGGCGTGGATCTACTGCAGTTGCAGGCCGCTCCGCAGCAGTGGCACCAGCCACTCCAGGAATACGTGCACGCGCTGTGCCCGATGCTGCCGATGCGGCTGCAGCAGGGTCACCGGCAACGGTTGTGCGACGTGCCGTGGCATCACTTCCACCAACGTGCCGGACTGCAGCTCGTCCTGCACGTCATAGCGCGGAATCTGCAGCAGTCCCAGTCCGGCCACGCAGCAGGCGATCGAGGCTTCGGCGCTGTTCACCCGCACCCAACCCTGCATGGGCAGCGTGCGCAGCTGGGTTCCGTCCTGCCATTCCCACGGTTCCACCCGCGCGGTCGTCGGCGAGGCGTAGTTCACCGCCCGGTGCTGCTGCAGGTCCGTCGGTTGCTGCGGGACGCCGTACGCGCGCAGGTAGGACGGCGCGGCCACGTTGACGAAGTCCAGCGTGCCCAGCGTGCGCGAAACCAGGCTGGAATCGCCCAGCTGGCCGACCCTCAACACCGCATCGCAGCCTTCCTCGATCAGGTTCACTGCGCGGTCGGTCATGCCCAGATCCACCTCCACCTGTGGGTAACGGGCGAAGAAGTCAGGCAGCGCCGGTGCCACGATGCGCCTGCCGATGCGGCTGGGTACGTCGATCCTCAGCAGGCCGACCGGCTGCGCGTCCTCCTGGCGGAACAGCGATTCGGCATCTTCGACCTCGGCGATCAGGCGCAGGCAGCGGGCGTGGAACACATCGCCATCGTGGGTGGTGGAGACGCGTCGCGTCGAGCGTTGCAACAGGCGCGTACCCAGCCGCTGCTCCAGTTCGGCGACCGCCGCCGATACCGTGGAACGGGGCAGTCCGAGCTGATCGGCGGCGCGGGTGAAGCTGGCGCACTCCACCACCCGGCTGAAGATGCGGAAGCGGTCGATCCGATCCATTGTTCGCTCGATCTGGAAAGTTAAGTCAATGTTGCGGGCTTTATCCGCATTTTCCGCACGATATCGTCATCGGGGCAGGGTTGCCATCCCGGACAGCCCCACTCCGAGACCGAAGCCATGACCGACCACTCCCTCAAGGGCAAGACCGTGCTGATCGCAGGCGGTGCCAAGAACCTCGGTGGCCTGCTCGCCCGCGATTTCGCCGCCCACGGCGCCGGGGCCATCGTCATCCATTACAACAGCGATGCCAGCCAGGCCGACGCCGAGGCGACCGTCGCGGCGGTCCAGGCCGCGGGCAGCAAGGCCGTGGCCCTGCAGGGTGACCTGACCTCCGCTGCCGCCATGGAGCGCCTGTTCGCCGACGCTGTCGCAGCCGTCGGCCGTCCCGATGTCGCCATCAATACCGTCGGCAAGGTCCTGAAGAAGCCGCTGCTGGAGATCAGCGAAGCGGAGTACGACGAGATGAGCGCGGTGAATGCCAAGGCGGCGTTCTTCTTCCTCAAGGAGGCCGGCCGTCACGTCAATGATGGTGGCCGCATCTGCACCCTGGTGACGTCGCTGCTGGGCGCCTACACGCCGTTCTACTCCAGCTATGCAGGTACCAAGGCGCCGGTGGAGCACTTCACCCGCGCGGCATCGAAGGAGTTCGGCGAGCGGGGCATCTCGGTGACCGCGATCGGTCCCGGGCCGATGGACACGCCGTTCTTCTATCCTGCCGAGAGTGCCGATGCGCAGGCGTATCACAAGACCGCGGCGGCGCTGTCCGCGTTCACCCGCACCGGTCTGACCGACATTGCCGACATCGTGCCGTGGATCCGTTTCCTGGTTACCGACGGCTGGTGGATGACCGGGCAGACGGTGCTGGTCAACGGTGGCTACACCACCAAGTAACCGGGCCACGCTGGGCGCGGCTCCACCGCACTGCACCTGTGGCGCCGGGCCATGCCCGGCTCATGCAACAGCCATCGGGCATGGCTCGACGCTACAGGTGCCGCCCGGCGGGTCAGCCCAGCTTCGCCAGTACCGCATCGTGACCGCTCCTGCCGGCGGTGCCGTGAATGAATCCGTAGGTTCTGCCTCGGGCTGGCGTTGTGATCGGAGTGTTTGAAATTTCTTGCATGGATCGGGGCAGAGCGCCAAGGCATCGTGCGCAGGTATGAATATGAATCGGTTCTGCAGGTGCTGCGCTTGTCAATGTCCCCTTCCTTCAACGCCAGGCGCGGTACGCGCGTCGACGCGACGTCCCCGTCAACAGCGGTCAGGTGATCCATGCCGATACCGCTGCCGATGACCTCACGGATTCGCCTGGCTGGTCCCGTCGTGTTGACCTGGATGCTGCTGGTTGCTGGGGCGCCAGCGTTGGCCCGGCCGCCCTCGGACGGATGGACACTGGAGCGCACGGACTCAAGGAAGATGGCCCTGGCCGATCTGGCGGCCGTTGTCGAATGCCGTGCTGACGAACGGACAACCCTCCGCCATCATCTTCTGATCGACGAGGTGCTGCGGCAGGACCGCGCGCCACTGCCGCGGAAGTACGGCAAGTGGCGGGTGCTTCGTGATGAGTACGGACGCACGCTCATCGAACTGCCGAAACCGATCAAAGTGCATGGAGTCAGGTCCAGGACGTTGCTGCTCGATACGTGGAGAAAGAGCCTCGTTCTGCCACGCGATGCAGGTGAGAGAATCGTTGCGGAACAGCAGTTGCAGGCGGTGCCCATCCCGCCCGCATTCAACCGTGATGAATGGCACCGCAGGCTCCAGCAACGCACTCCGAGCAACGGCAATGGCCTCACCGCAGAGCAGAGGTTGGTGCTGGACCGGCGTGGAAGTGGCCTGTTGAGCATCGGCTGCGATTACATGCATCGTCAGCGCCCGGATTGGGTCAGTGAGCAGGCCTTCAGTGGGAGCGCACCGGCGGAGCGTGAACGGGCTGCGTTGGCGCTGCTGCCGCGGCTGATGAGCTGCGAGGGGACCATTGAAGATCGCAACTGGCTTGCGACGGTCCTGATCCATCGTCGCTGGGAACCACTGGCGTGGCGACATGACGAGGACGGCCTGGGGACGGAATGGTGGGATCTGCCGCACCCCGTCGACATCGGCGGTTTGAGCGTGCAGCGGCTCTATCGGCGGGATCGCAACTTCCACGTGATACTGGCCCAGGACAGCGCTGCACGGATCGCAAACCGGCTCGGTGCTGCGCAGACCGGGGTGCGCAACGGCAATGCGGAGTACTCGATCGATCAACCACAGCGCCAGGCCGCAGATGGCTGGCTGGAGCAGAAGCGACTGATGCTGGCAGATATCGGTAATGGCCTGACCGAGCAGGGATGCTACTTCCGGGAGGCGCTGCCCGAGCTGGGAGATCCCGTCTTCGGTGGCGCAGGGGGCGGGCGCATGTAGGGGCAACCCGCACGGCGCATCATGCGATGCCCGGATCGTCCGCGCTGCGGTGGGTGCGCGCTGCAAGGTGCCGGGCAGTGCGCCCGGCACCCGGAGGGGTCAGGCCAGCTTCGCCAGCACGGCGTCGGTCGCCGCCGCCGTGCTCACGGCCTGGCCCTTTGCAGCCAGATCAGCAGTGAACACGCCATCATCCAGCACCGCGTGCACGGCTGCCTCCACCGCCGCCGCTTCGGCATCCAGGCCCAGCGAGTGGCGCAGCAGCATGGCCGCGCTGAGGATCGTCGCGTAGGGGTTGGCGATGCCCTTGCCGGCGATGTCCGGTGCCGAACCGTGGATCGGCTCGTAGATGCCGACCGCACCCGGTTCTCCCAGTGATGCCGACGGCAGCAGGCCCAGCGAACCGGCCAGCATCGAGGCCTCGTCGGTGAGGATGTCGCCGAACATGTTTTCGGTCACGATCACGTCGTATTCGCGTGGCTTGGCCAGCAGGTGCATCGCCATCGAATCGACCAGCTGGTGTTCCAGCGCGACGTCCGGGAACTCCTCGCGGCCGATGCGGGCGGCGACGTCGCGCCACAGGCGGGACGTCTCCAGCACGTTGGCCTTGTCCACCGAGGTCACCTTGCCTCGGCGCTGCTGTGCCAGGCGGAACGCGCTGCGCAGCACGCGCTCGATTTCGGCCACGGTGTAGCGGCAGAGGTCGCTGGCGCTGTCGGCATCGCGGGTCTTGTCGCCGAAGTAGATGCCGCCGGTCAGTTCGCGTACCACCACGAAGTCCACGCCCTTGAGCAGTTCGGCCTTGATCGGCGATGCCCCCAGGGCGGCATCATGGGTACGCACCGGCCGCAGGTTGGCGTACAGGCCCAGCGCCTTGCGGATCGCCAGCAGGCCCTGCTCGGGGCGCACCTTGGCGTTCGGGTCGGACCACTTCGGTCCACCCACTGCACCCAGCAGCACGGCATTCGCGGCCTGGCATGCGGCGAGGGTGGCGGCGGGCAGGGGCTCGCCATGGCGATCGATGGCGATGCCACCGATATCGTGCTCGCTGAACGTGAAGGTGTGGTTGAAGCGTTCGCCGATGGCTTTCAGGACCGCAACCGCAGCGGCGGCCACTTCCGGGCCGATGCCATCACCGGGGAGTACAACGATCTCAGCGTGCATGCTCACTCTCGTAACGTTCGATGTCAGGGACGCGGCCCAGCAGATAACCCAGTTGATCGACGCCTTCCAGCAGACAGGTCTGCGAGAAGCCATCCAGCGGGAAGGAGTAGACCCGGCCATCCGGCGTACGCAGCTCGCGTGCCGCCACGTCGATGGTCAGTTCGTCGTCGGGGCGCTGCATCAGCGCCTGAACGTCGGCTTCGTCCAGGACGATCGGCAGCAGGCCGTTCTTCAGTGAGTTGCCACGGAAGATGTCGGCGATCTCGCTGCTGACGATGGCGCGCAGGCCCAGGTCGGTCAGCGCCCACGGTGCGTGCTCGCGCGAGGAACCACAGCCGAAGTTGCGGCCCGCCAGCAGGATGCTGCGGCCGGCGTTGTGCGGCTGGTTGAAGGCGAAATCGGCCACCGGCGAACCGTCGGACTGCCAGCGCCAGTCATTGAACGCGTTGCGGCCCAGTCCGGCACGCTCGGTGGTGGACAGGAACCGGGCCGGAATGATCTGGTCGGTGTCGATGTTGGTCTGGCGCAGCACGACGCTGGACGAGGTCAAGGTGCGGAAACCGGCCATTACGCCACCTCCTGCGCGAACAGTTCGCGGGTATCGGCCACGTGGCCCTTCACCGCCGCCCAGGCGGCGCTCATCGGCGAGGCCAGCAGTGTGCGCGAGCCCGGCCCCTGGCGGCCCTCGAAATTGCGGTTGCTGGTACTCACTGCCAGTTGGCCGGGGGCGACCAGATCACCATTCATGGCGATGCACATCGAGCAGCCCGGCTCGCGCCATTCGGCACCGGCTGCACGCACGATCTCATCGATGCCCTCCGCTTCGGCCTGGCGCTTGACGATCTCCGAGCCCGGTACCACCAGCATGCGCACGCGCTCGGCGACGCGGCGGCCGCGCAGCACCTGTGCCACTTCGCGCATGTCGCTGAGGCGGCCGTTGGTGCACGAACCGACGAACACGACATCGACCGGCGTGCCGGCCAGTGCCTGGCCGGCCTGGAAGTGCATGTAGTCCAGGCCCTTCTGCGCGGCGGCGTCGTTGGCCGCAGGAATCGGCACATCGACCGCGATGGCGGTGCCGGGATGCGTGCCCCAGGTCAAGGTCGGACGGATGTCGGCTGCATCGATGTGGACTTCGCTGTCGAAGCGCGCGCCTTCATCGCTGCGCAGTTCCTGCCAACGGGCCACGGCCGCCTCGAAATCGGCGCCCTTGGGGCCGCGTGGCGTGTTGGCGACGAAATCGAAGGTGACCTGGTCCGGTGCCACCATGCCCGCGCGCGCGCCGGCCTCGATGGACATGTTGCACAGGGTCATGCGCTGCTCCATGTCCATCGCTTCGATGGTGCTGCCACGGAACTCGATCACATGGCCTGTGCCGCCGTTGACGCCGATCACACCGATGATGTGCAGGACCACGTCCTTCGCGCCGACGCCCGGCGCCAGGGGGCCGTCGACCGTGATTGCCAGCGTCTTCGCCTTCCGCTGCAGCAGACACTGTGTTGCCAGCACATGACCCACTTCGCTGGTGCCGATGCCGAAGGCCAGCGAGCCGAACGCACCATGGGTGGAGGTATGGCTGTCGCCGCAGACGATGGTCATGCCGGGCTGGGTGAAACCCTGCTCGGGCGCGATGACATGGACGATGCCCCGGTTGTCCGAGCTCATGTCGAACAGTTCGATGCCGTGCTCGCTGCAGTTGCGCGCAAGCGTGGCGACCTGCGCCTCGGAGGCGGCGCTGGCGTACGGCAGCCGGCCGTCGGCGGTGGCCGGCAGGGTCGGCGTGGAATGATCCATCGTCGCCTTGGTGCGGTCCGGCCGGCGTGGGCGGAGACCGCGTTCGCGCAGCTCGGTGAACGCCTGCGGCGAGGTCACCTCGTGGATCAGGTGCAGGTCGATGTACAGCACCGCAGGGGCGCTGTCGGATTCGGGAACGACCACGTGGGCGTCCCACAGTTTGTCGTACAGGGTGCGGGGTGCGGAGGTCATGCGGTTGCCTGGCAGAAGTACGATTGAACGAACATCGGGAAATAACGGGAAAGGGTCAAGTCAACGGCGGCGCGCGAGTACGCGCAGGCGCACGTAGTCAGCCAGCGGCTGGCCCGCCGCGTTGCGGGGCAGGTCGGCCAGCAGGGCCGCGGCGGCCTCGCGAACGGTGGCACGGGCCTCGACCGGCAGGTCGTCCAGCAGCGGTGCGGCGAACACCCGCAGCCATCCTGCCACGCCGGTCGGCAGTGCGGTGGGGCGCGGCAGGCATTCGATCAGCTGCACCTGGAAGCCGTGCTGGCGCAGGCGGTCGGCATAGGCGTCGGCGGTCGGGAAATACCACTGGAAACCGCTGGCGCCATGGCCATGCGCAGCACGTGCGGCCTGCACCGCGGCGATGATGGTCGCCACGTTGCCATGGCCACCGAACTCGGCCACGAAGCGGCCGCCGGGACGCAGTGCACGGCGCACGCCTTCGAGCACGGCGTCGGGGTGGCGCATCCAATGCAGCGCGGCGTTGCTGAACACCGCGTCGAACGCGCTGTCGAAGGACAGGGCATGGCCGTCCATCACCTGCGCATCGACGCCGCGCGCGCGCGCGGCGATCACCAGTTCCGGCGACGCGTCCACGCCGTGGATGCGTGCACCGCTCAACGCCAGTTCACTGCTGAGCACCCCATCGCCACAGCCCAGATCGAGGATGTGCTCACCGGCGCGCGGGTCGAGCAGGCGCGACACCGCGCCGCCGAGCAGCGGCACGAAGCCGGCATCGATCGCATAGTCCTGGGCGTTCCACTGCTGGCCCGCCGTAGCGGACGTGGTCGTGTCGAAGGCGCTCATGTCAGGTTTCTCAGGCGGTGGCAGGGGTGGCGGTTTCGCTGACGCTGCTGGCAGCAGCCTGGCGTTGGCGCAGCAACCGGTTGGCAACGTCCAGCCAGGCCAGCGCAGAGGCTTCGATGATGTCCTTGCTGGTGCCGGTGCCGTCGTATTCGATGCCGTCGTGGCGCACGCTCAGGTTGGCCTCGCCGCGTGCATCGGCACCGATGCCGACGCTGTGCACGTGATAGCTGTCGAGCATCAGCTGCACGCCGGTGGCGGCCGACAACGCGCCGAACAGCGCATCCACCGGGCCATCGCCCTGCGCGGTCTCGGCCACGCGGTTGCCGTCCGGGTCGGACAGCTCGACCAGTGCATTGGCGCGACTGCCGACATCGCTGATGGTCATCGAGGCCAGGCGATAGCCCTGTGCATTGGCGCCGCCCTGCATCAAGGTCTGCAGGTCGGCATCGGTGACCACCCGCTGCTGCTCGCACAGGCCCTTGAACTGTTCGAACACCAGCTTCAGCTCTTCTTCGTCCAGCCAGAAGCCCAGTGCACGCAGGCGCGCTTCGACGGCGGCGCGGCCACTGTGGCGGCCCAGCACCATCTGCGAATCCTCCCAGCCCACGTCTTCCGGGCGCATGATTTCGTAGGTGCCGCGATGGCGCAGCATGCCATGCTGGTGGATGCCCGATTCATGGGCGAAGGCATTGGCGCCGACGATGGCCTTGTTGCGCTGCACCGGCATGCCGACCAGGCGCTGCAGCAGCTGCGAGGTGCCGACGATGCGCGGGGTGTTGATCGCGGTGTCCTGCTCGTAGAAGGCCTGGCGCACCTTCAGCGCCATCGCGATTTCTTCCAGTGAGCAGTTGCCGGCGCGTTCACCGATGCCGTTGACGGTGCACTCGACCTGGCGGGCGCCGCCCTCGATGGCGGCCAGGGAGTTGGCCACAGCCAGTCCCAGGTCGTTGTGGCAGTGCGCGCTGAAGATCACGTTGGCGGCATTGGGCACGTCGGCCACGCCGGCAATGACCTGCTGGAACATCGCGCGGATTTCCTCCGGCGTGGTGAAGCCGACGGTGTCGGGTAGGTTGATGGTGGTGGCGCCGGCGGCGATGGCCACGCGCGAGACCTCGATCAGGTAGTCCAGCTCGGTGCGGGTGGCATCTTCGGCCGAGAATTCGACATCGTCGATGTAGGAACGGGCCAGCGATACATGCTTGCGTACCGACTCCAGCACCTGCTCGCGGGTCATCCGCAGCTTGTGCTCGCGGTGCAGCGGGCTGGTCGACAGGAACACGTGCAGGCGCGGGTTGGCCGCGGCTTCCAGGGCACGTGCCGAGGTCTCGATATCGGTCTGCAGGCAGCGCGACAGCACGGCCAGGCTCAGGCCCGGACGGCGCAGTTCGCGGCCGATCAGGGCCATCGCTTCGCGGTCGGACTGCGAGCTGGCCGGGAAGCCGGTCTCGATGATGTCCACGCCCAGTTCGTCCAGCGCACGCGCCATCACCAGCTTCTGCGGTGGGCTCATGCTGCAGCCGGGGGACTGCTCGCCGTCACGCAGGGTGGTGTCGAAGATGCGGATGCGCGGGGTGGTAATTCGTTCGATGGTGGTCACAGGGAGATCTCCTCGACAACAGGTGCAACGGCGTGCAGGGGGGAAGGGGGGGCAGCGGTGGTGGGCGTGACGCCGGTCCGTGCCGGCGGGCGGGGCGTCTCGGCGCGACGCCGGCGCGGCTTGCGCGGCGGGCGTGGGCGGATGTCGGTCAGCAGGCCGGCCAGCACGCCGGCATCGATGTTGCCGCCGGAGACCACGGCGCACTTGCGGCGCCCGGCGATGCGTCGACCGGCAGCCAGTGCCAGCGCGCCCGCGCCTTCGGCGATGATGTGTTCTTCCAGTGCCAGCCGCACCAGCGTTTCACGCAGTTCGGCCTCGCGCACGATCACCACGTCGTCCAGCAGAGAACTGCACAGGCGACGGGTCAGGAAGCCGGGGATCTTCACCCGCACGCCATCGGCCAGCGATGCCACCGGGGCGATCTCGCGGACATCGCCGTGGATCGCACGGGCCATCGAGTCCACGCCTTCCACCTGCGCACCAATCACGCGCACGCCCTGCGACTTGAGCGCCAGGGCGACGCCGGCGGCCAGGCCGCCACCGCCGATCGGTACGATCACCACGTCCGGCGCGTGCGCGGCCAGCTCGATGCCGACCGTCCCCTGGCCGGCGATCACGTCGGCGTCGTCAAAGGCGGACAGGAAGCGATAGCCATGACGCTGCGCCAGTTCGAAGGCGAAGGCGCAGGCCTCGTCATAACTGTTGCCGTGCTGGCGTACGGTGGCACCCCAATGGGCGACACCGGCGATCTTGGTTGCCGGTGCACCGTGCGGCATCACGGTGATCGCGGGGACATCCAGCCGGTAGGCGGCCCAGGCAACGCCCTGGGCGTGATTGCCTGCCGAGGCGCAGATCACCGGGCGGCTGTCACCGCGCTCGCGGCCGGCCAGCAGGGCGTTCAACGCTCCGCGCACCTTGTAGGAGCCGGTCCGCTGCAGATTCTCCAGCTTCAGCCAGGTGCCGAAGCGTTCGGCATGATGCAGTGGGGTGGGCGGCAGGAAGCGGCGCAGGCGCGCCTGCGCGGCCAGGACATCGGCGACGCTTACGTCGCCGACATCACTTTCCTTGCTGGTATCAGCGGCCGGCATGGGCCACCGGCGCGGTGTGCGCGACCACCGCATGCGGGTACGGGCGGCGAAGAAGACGCCTCCGTACCGGCACCGTGGTCACAACGGTACGGGTGTTCATTGCGATACTCCTTCGATGCTGCTGTCTACCGGCGTCAGCTCAACCGATACGCAGTCGTAGATCTTTTCGATCTGCCGGCACAGCGTCTCCGCCGGTCGCTGGCCGTCCACGACCAGCTGCAGGTGCCAGCGTCCGTCATCGGCGGCGTCCGGAGCACCGCTGATCGAACGCGGCGCGAAGCCACGGCGCTCGGCCATGCCGATCACGCGCAGCAGCGCGCCTTCGGCCGGCTGCAGCACCAGGTCAAGCCGGTATTGCATTGGGAGTCTCCTGGCGGGCATGGGCTGGATTGCTTTCCAGCATGGTGCTGTTGGCGGTGTTCGGCGGCACCAGCGGCCACACGTTGGCGCGCGCGTCGATGGCCACGTGCAGCAGCGCCGGGCCCGGCTCGGCCAGCAGCGCGGCCAGGCCGCCTTCGACGTCATCGCGCGAATCGATGCGGCTGGCGGCGATGCCGAACACCTGGGCCAGGGCGACGAAATCCGGGTTGTCGGACAGATCGATCTCGCTGTAGCGCTCGGCGAAGAACAGCTCCTGCCACTGCCGAACCATGCCCAGCGAGCTGTTGTCCAGCAGCACGATCTTCACCGGCAGGCGGCACCGGGCGATGGTCGCCAGCTCCTGCACGTTCATCATGAAGCTGCCATCGCCGGACACCAGCACCACGGTGCGCTCCGGGCAGGCAAACTGCGCGCCCATCGCCGCCGGCAGGCCGAAGCCCATCGTGCCCAGCGCGCCGCTGGTCAGATGGTTGCGCGGATGATTGAAACGACAATGCTGGGCCACCCACATCTGGTGCTGGCCGACGTCGCAGGCAATCACCGTGTCGGCGGGTGCCAGTTCGCTCAGGCGCTTCAGCAGCGCCGGTGCGTAGATGTGCTGCCCTGGCGCGTCGTAGCGGGCGGCGAAGCGGTCGCGATGCTGCGCACAGCGGCTGCGCCATGCGTCCTGATGGGCCCTGGGGGAGGGGAAGGCCGCATGCAGGGCACGGATGGCGTGGCCGACATTGCCGGGCACGGCGACGTCGGCGCTGCGCAGCTTGGAGATCTCGTACGCATCGGCATCGATATGGACCACGCGCGCGAACGGAGCGAACTCCGCCAGCTTGCCGGTGGCGCGATCATCGAAGCGTGCGCCCAGCACCAGCAGCAGATCGCTTTCCTGCACCGCCATGTTGGCAGCGCGGGTGCCGTGCATGCCCAGCATGCCCAGCGACTGCGGATGGTGCGCCGGCAGAGCACCCAGTCCACGCAGGGTCATCACCGTGGGAATGCCACTGGCCTCGACGAAATCGCGCAGGTCCTGCACTGCATCGCCCAGTGCGATGCCACCGCCGGCATACACCACCGGCTTCTCCGCCGCCGCCAGCGCTGCGATGGCGGCGGCAATGGCGTCGTCGGTGGCTGCCGGCGGTGGTTCGACGCTGCTCGGCACATGCACCGGCAGGTGACTGGCATCGGCCACCTGCACGTCCTTGGGCAGGTCGATCAGCACCGGGCCGGGACGTCCTTCGCGGGCAATGCGGAAGGCATCGGCGACCACGCGGGGCAGGTCATCGACGCTGCGTACCAGCCAGCTGTGCTTGACGATCGGCATGGTCAGGCCGAACACATCCAGCTCCTGGAAGGCGTCGGTACCCAGCAGGGGCGTACCGACCTGGCCGGTGATGCAGACCATCGGCACCGAGTCCAGCATCGCATCGGCGATACCGGTGACCAGGTTCGATGCGCCGGGGCCGGAGGTGGCCACGCAGACGCCCACTTGGCCGCTGGCGCGTGCGAAACCGTTGGCGGCCAGCGCCGCGCCCTGCTCGTGCCGCACCAGGATGTGCTTCAACGACGAATCCACCAGCGCGTCGTAGAACGGCATGATGGTGCCGCCGGGATAGCCGAACAGCGTGCGGACGCCTTCGGCCTCCAGTGCCTGGGTCAGCCAGCGCGCCCCGTTGGGTGGCGCGCTGCGGTGTGTGGAAGAGTTCATGGGGGACCTTGCAAGCGGGTGGGGGAGGGCCGCGTGGTTACGCGGCCTGTCCTTGCAACCAGACCATCTTGGCGCGCAGTTCCTTGCCTACCTTCTCGATCGGATGCTCCAGGTCGGCCTGCTTGAACCGGTTGTAGTTCGGCAGGCCCGCTTCGTACTCGGCCACCCAGTTCTTGGTGAAGGTGCCGTCCTGGATGTCCTTCAGTACTTCCTTCATGCGCTCCTTGGTGCCGGCATCGATCACCCGCGGACCGCTGACGTAGTCGCCGTACTGCGCGGTTTCGGAGATGAATTCCAGCATGCGCGAGATGCCGCCTTCGTAGAACAGGTCCACGATCAGCTTCAGTTCGTGCAGCACTTCGTAATAGGCGATCTCGGGCTGGTAGCCGGCTTCCACCAGGGTCTCGAAACCGGCCTGTACCAGCGCCGAGGCGCCACCGCACAGCACCGCCTGCTCACCGAACAGGTCGGTCTCGGTTTCTTCCTTGAAGGTGGTCTGGATCAGATTGGCGCGGGCGCCACCGAGACCGGTCGCATAGGCCTGCGCATGCTGCGCGGCCTGGCCGCTGGTGTCCTGGTAGACCGCCCAGATGCACGGAACGCCACGGCCGATCTCGTACTCGCGACGCACCAGCGCGCCCGGGCCCTTCGGTGCGACCAGCACCACGTCCAGGTCGGCGCGCGGCTCGATCATGCCGTAGTGGACATTGAGGCCGTGGGCGAACAGCAGGCACGCGCCCTGCTTCATGTTGGGCGCCAGCACGTCGTTGTAGAGCTTCTTCTGCACCATGTCCGGAGTCAGCACGGCGACCAGGTCGGCATCCTTCACCGCATCGGCGGGAGCCACGACGGTGAAGCCATCGGCCTGGGCCTTGGCTTCGGTCGGGCCGCCCGGCCGCAGGCCTACCACCACATCGAAGCCGGATTCGCGCAGGTTCAGTGCGTGGGCGCGGCCCTGGCTGCCGTAGCCGATGACGGCGATCTTGGTCTGGGGCAGGTCGTTGGTGCTCATGGAGGAGGTTCCTTGCGGTGGGAAGAAAAAAGAACGGCCGGTCGTCGAAGCGACGTACCGGCCGGTCAGGGGAAAGCGGTGGAGGAGGGGCCGCGCATCGCACAGGAACGGCCGCCACGAGGCATCGTGGTGCAGCAGGTCCGGGTTTTGCAGAAGGCGGTGGTCATGGTGGTTGCGTCTGAAACCAGGTCTTGAAATGAAAAAACCCGCACCTGGGCGGGTGCGGGTTTTTGATCGAGTTCCGGTGTGTTCTATCTGCTTACACGCTGGCTCGTCCCGCACCTGTTGGTTGGGTAATAAGTACGAGCACAAGAATCGAACGCAGCGACGCGGCGCCGATGTCGGCGGCTTCGATGTGGGTTCGCGGTGGTGTGTTGTGTTGCAGCATGTGATCGAGAGAAACACAGCTGTTTTGACGATGTCAACCCTTGTCGGGGTGATTCCAGGCACTTTCCGCTGCGTCCAGCGGAATCGCTTGTGGCGCAAGGATGGTTGCCGCTGAAAGTGTTTCGGTGAACCCGAATTCACTCCTTTCACCAAGGTTTTTGCGCGGATTTTGGGGGTTCTGCCCGCCGGGCATGACCCGGTGCCGGCAGCGGTCGCCGCGGCCGCCTCGCCCCATGACCTCTGCCCGATACCGCGTGAAGGCCGCAGCGGCGATGATCGGTGCTACCACCCTTCTATCGGAACCCGACTGTGTCCCGACGCCTTGCCCGTTCCCTGCTGGCTGCCGCCGTCCTGGCGGCCATGCCCGCGCTTTCCCTCGCTGCCGACCGCATCACCGGCCACACCTTCGCCACCCGCTCGGAAGTCATCGCGCCTCACGCCATGGCGGCCACTTCGCAGCCACTGGCCACCCAGATCGCACTGGACGTGATGAAATCCGGCGGCTCGGCGGTCGATGCCGCCATCGCCGCCAATGCTGCGCTGGGCCTGATGGAGCCGACCGGCAATGGCATCGGTGGCGATCTGTTCGCCATCGTCTGGGACCCGAAGACACAGAAGCTGTACGGCTACAACGGGTCCGGCCGCTCGCCGAAGTCGCTGACCCTGGCCGAGTTCCAGCGCCGCGGCCTGAAGGAGATCCCGGCGACCGGGCCGTTGCCGGTCTCCGTGCCGGGTGCCGTCGATGGCTGGTTCGCCCTGCATGGCCGCTTTGGCCGCAAGCCCATGGCCGACAATCTTGCGCCCGCCATCCGCTACGCGCGCGAAGGCCACCCGGTGGCCGAGGTGATCGCCTATTACTGGGATCGTTCCGTGCCACGGCTGTCGCAGTATCCCGGCTTCAAGGAACAGTTCACGGTCAACGGGCATGCCCCGCGCAAGGGCGAGATGTGGAAGAACCCGAACCTGGCCGATACGTTGCAGAAGGTGGCCGACGGCGGCCGGGATGCCTTCTACAAGGGCGAGATCGCCCACACCATCGGCGATTACTTCAAGGCCAATGGTGGCTACCTGAGCTACCAGGACATGGCCGACCACCACGGCGAGTGGGTCGAGCCGGTCAGCAGCAACTATCGCGGTTACGACGTATGGGAGTTGCCGCCGAACAGCCAGGGCATCGCCGCGCTGCAGATTCTCAACGTACTTGAAGGCTACGACTTCTCGAAGATTCCATTCGGCTCTCCCGAGCACGTGCATCTATTCGTGGAGGCCAAGAAGCTGGCCTTCGCCGATCGTGCGCGCTTCTACGCCGACATGGCCTTCCAGCCTGCACCGGTCCAGAAGCTGATTTCCAAGGAGTATGCCGCGCAGCGGCGTGCACTGATTTCCATGGACAAGGCGTTGAAGGAAGTGCAGCCGGGCACGCCGAAGCAGCTGGAGGAGGGCGATACGATCTACATGACCGTGGCCGATGCTGACGGCATGATGGTGTCGCTGATCCAGTCGAACTACCGCGGGATGGGCAGCGGCATGGCGCCACCAGGGCTCGGCTTCATCCTGCAGGACCGCGGCGAGATGTTCGTGCTGCAGAAGAACCATCCGAATGGCTACGCACCGGGCAAGCGCCCGTTCCAGACCATCATTCCGGCGTTCATCACCAAGGATGGAAAGCCCTATGCCAGTTTCGGCGTGATGGGCGGTGCGATGCAGCCGCAGGGCCACGCGCAGATCGTGATGAACCTGGTGGACTTCGGCATGAACCTGCAGGAGGCCGGAGATGCGCCGCGTATCCAGCATGAAGGTTCCACGGAGCCGACCGGTCAGGCCACGGCGATGACCGATGGGGGGGAGGTGAACCTGGAGACGGGCTTCCCGTACGAAACGGTGCGCGCGCTGATGCGCAAGGGGCATCGCATCGTGTTCGCCGACGGTCCGTACGGCGGGTATCAGGCGATCATGCGGGATCCGGACACGGGCGTGTACTACGGCGCGTCGGAGAGTCGGAAGGATGGGCAGGCGGCGGGGTATTAAGGTCCCGGCCACCGGGCTGAGCCCCCTCGCGGCTGATCGCCAGAGCCGATCATGGATTGGGGCGTGCGGATGGGAATGCCGGGGGAAGCCGTGAATACGTCCTTGTAGGCTTGGCCGCGGCATCCATGCCGCGGACACCCCCGTCCTTCCCACCCGCACGCCCCCCGA
>NZ_JADCQA010000017.1:0-74474 GCF_014947095.1 Stenotrophomonas sp. B2
CGGCCAGCGACCAGCGCCAGGCCGGGGCCAGACCACCGTAGTCGGCGAAGATGTCCTCGACGATCTCCACGACCGTCCTGTCGTGGAACACATAGCTGTCCACCCGCTGCGACAGGAACGCCAGCCACGGCTGCAGGCGCAGCCGGTAGCGCGCCAGGCCGCCATTGCTGCCCAGCCGCTCGGCGGCGGTGATGCGTCCATGCAAGGGCCGCAGGCTGCCGTCGGCCTGCTGCATCTGCAGCAGCGCGCCCTGCCCGATCAGCGGGCCCAGCGGCAGGCCCGCATCCAGCGACAGCGCCGTGATCGTCCACTGGAAACCGATGCCGTC
The DNA here is from genome assembly GCF_014947095.1 of Stenotrophomonas sp. B2. Taxonomy (NCBI): domain Bacteria; kingdom Pseudomonadati; phylum Pseudomonadota; class Gammaproteobacteria; order Lysobacterales; family Lysobacteraceae; genus Stenotrophomonas; species Stenotrophomonas sp. B2. The sequence goes on from NZ_JADCQA010000017.1 coordinate 329, forward strand.
GATCTGTTCGACGCCATCCAGCGTTTCGGCTACCAGCACTTCGCTCCCCAGCGAGGTGTGCAGCCGCAGGAAGCGCTGTGCATGCGATGGGCCGGCCAGCGCTGCCCGCAGGTTGTTTACCAGGTCCATGGTGATTCCCCGACTTCCCGTGCTTCAAGGTGGTCTGCATGCGGCGTGCGCATCGGCTTCCTCCGGTTCCCGCTTCCGCGTGGCCTGCGCCCCTGTGCGGGGCGACAAGCTCACACGATCATCAGGCGGCCTGGACGATTTCTTCCAGCTGCAGGCGGACGCCTTCGCTGATCTTCAGGCGGTAATCGCGTCCACCGGCCGTGATCTGCAGTTCGCGCACGTTGCTCACCAGCTGCGGCTTGCCCACGACCGGGGCATCCATGTGGATGCGCCAGGAACCGCGGCTGATCTGCGCGGCCACGTTGCGGGCATCCTGGCGGGCAGCGGGCACCGCGGTCTCCAGCAGCTCGATCACATGTTCGGGGCGCAGCCGGTTCCAGGCACGCACACGGTCCAGCTCACGGCCAAGGCCGAGTTCCAGGCTGTCACAGTGGTTGAGAGCCGCTTCGCGGTCGAATCCATAGAATTCCATTGCCTTCTCCATTTGCTCAGTGTCAAGACACTTTGTATTTGAAGTCACCCTTCTTGCCGGCGGTGACCTTGATGGCGTTGATCCGGTTCCCCTCGGCCATCGCCGCCAGCACGCTCTCGGCGATTTCCGGCAGCAAGGTTCCATTGAGGATGTGGTCAACGTTGCGGGCACCTGAGTCCACTTCGGTGCAACGCGCAAGCACGGCCTCCACCAGACTGTCGTCCCAGCTGAAGGTGGCCTTGTGGTTGGCAATGACGCGGTCGCGGATGCGACCGAGCTTGAGCGTGATGATCCGCGCAAGCACGTCATCGTTGATCGGGTAGTACGGTACGACCTTGAGGCGGCCGAGGAAGGCCGGCTTGAAGCTGCGCATCAGCACCGGGCGCAGCGCGTCGGCGAGCGCGTCGGCCGCCGGAATCTCCTCGGCCGGCTTGTTCAGGCAGGCCTGCATGATCTGCGAGGAGCCGATGTTGGAGGTCAGGATGATGAGGGTATTGCGGAAGTCGATTTCGCGGCCTTCCGCATCATCCATCACGCCCTTGTCGAACACCTGGAAGAACATCTCCAGCACGTCGGGATGGGCTTTCTCCACCTCGTCAAGCAGCACCACGCTGTAAGGGTTGCGGCGCACGGCTTCGGTCAGCACGCCGCCTTCGCCGTAACCGACGTAGCCCGGCGGCGAGCCTTTCAGCCCGGACACGCTGTGCGCTTCCTGGTATTCGCTCATGTTGATGGTGATCAACTTGCGCTCACCACCATAGAGGATGTCAGCCAACGCCAGCGCGGTCTCGGTCTTGCCGACACCGGAGGGGCCGACGAACATGAAGACACCGCGTGGCTTATTCGGGTCTTCCAGTTTGGCCGTGGCGGTGCGCACGCGCTGAGCGATCGCATCCAGCGCGTGGTCCTGTCCGATCACGCGCTCGACCAGCAGGTTTCCGAGCGTGCGCACGGTACGGATCTCGTCCTTGACCATGCGGCCCAGCGGCACGCCGGTCCATGCCGACACGATCTCCGCGACCACGGTTCCGTCAACCTGCAGCGGTACCATCGGCGTCTCGCCCTGCAGCTCGCGCAGCTCGGCCTGCAGTCGCGCCAGTTCAGCGTGCTGCGGCGACAGTTCTGGCTTAGCCTTGCCGCGCTTGGCGGCCGGCTTGGCCACGGCGACGTCGCCCTCACCGTCATCGCTGGGCGCTTCGCCATCGGCCGCCTGGGCCTGGCCCTGCTCCATCTGCTGGCGCAGGGCGGCAATGCGGCTTGCCAGTTCGCGCTCGCGGGTGAGGCGCTCCTCATTGCTGGCCAGCACCGCCTGCGCTTCCGCCTGCTGGGCATGCAGCTCGTCCAGGCGCTCGCTGTGCTGTGCACTGCCCCCTGCGGTTTCGCGCTGCAGCGCGCTGATTTCCGCCTGCAGGCGATCCAGGTGCTTGCGGGTGTCTTCGATGATCGCAGGCGTGGCGCTCTGTCCAAGCGCGACCTTCGCGCAGGCGGTATCTAGGACGCTGACAGCCTTGTCCGGCAGCTGGCGACCACTGATGTAACGGTGCGACAGACGCACGGCTTCGGTCACCGCTTCGTCCAGCACGCGGATGTTGAAGTGCGACTCCATCAACCCGACCATGCCGCGCAGCATCGCTGCGGCCAGCACTTCACTGGGCTCTTCAACCTTGACCACCTGGAAGCGGCGGGCCAGCGCCGCGTCCTTCTCGAAGTACTTCTTGTACTCGCTCCAGGTGGTCGCCGCGATCGTGCGCAGCTCACCGCGGGCCAGCGCCGGCTTGAGCAGGTTCGCCGCATCGTTCTGGCCGGCGGTGCCCCCGGCACCGATCATCGTATGCGCTTCATCGATGAACAGGATGATCGGATGCGGGCTCTTCTTGACCTCGTCGATCACGTTCTTCAGGCGGTTCTCGAACTCGCCCTTGACGCTGGCACCCGCTTGCAGCAGCCCCATGTCCAGCGTGTGCAGCTCGACACCCTGCAACACCTCCGGCACGTCCTTGTCGGCAATGCGCCGGGCGAGACCTTCGACCACGGCGGTCTTGCCCACGCCGGCTTCGCCGGTGAGGATCGGGTTGTTCTGGCGGCGACGCATCAGGATGTCGATCACCTGGCGGATCTCGCCATCACGGCCGATCACCGGGTCGATCTTGCCCTCACGGGCGCGCTGGGTCAGGTTGGTGGTGAACTGGTCCAGGGCCGGCGTCTTGGACAACCCACCCTTGGCCTCGCCGGATACGGCTTCCTCGCCCTCACCGCCCTCTTCCTTCGCCGAGGCATCGGCGAAGCGGACGGTCTGCACCGCCTCCTGCGAGCCCTCGGTGAGCTTGGCGAAGTCGTGCTTGAGCTCTTCGCGCTTGAAACGCACGAACAGCTTCGAGCCACGGTAGGCCAACTGCGCCAGGTCCGGCTCGGTCAGCAGCGCCAGCAGCAGATGGCCGCTACGGATGCGGGTAGTTTCCGAGTCCAGCGAGGCGATCAGCCAGGCGTGCTCGAACAGCTTGGGAATGTGCTGGGAAAACACCGGCGTGCGGCCGTTGCCGGTCTTGAACTGACTGATCTCATCGTTGAGATCACGCTCCAGCGATTCCGGCAGGATGCCGCTGCGACGGGCAATCAACACGAAATCGCTCTGCGGCTGCTCGAGCAGGGCCAGGAACAGATGCTCCAGGTCCACCTCATAGTTGCCGCGGGCCATGCACAGGTTCGCGGCCCGCTCGGCCGCCTGGCGGCAGGTGTCGTCCAGCTTGCTGATCAGGGTCTTGAGGTTGATGCTCATGCGGAAACACGCACTCCTTGCTGGAACCGTTCGAGGACCGCAGGCACGGACGCCTGCGGCGGGTTGTCATTGCAGCGTGTGGATGCCATAGGTGGTGTCCTCACGCGATGTGGTCTGCGCCTGGGTGCACATGTAGCTGTCCCAGCCCAGCCGAGCGCCGCCGCCGCTGCCGAGGGCGCTGCCCTGCACATCCTCGGCGCGCAGCACCAGCCGCACTTCGTACTCGAGAACGCCGCCGGTCAACAACGACAACCACTTGGACAGGGCTTCGGCCGCACTGCCACCCGGCAGGAAGGCGTCGAACTGATCGCGCCGCAGCGGCCCGATACGCAGTCGCATGCGCAGGTCTCGCTGCCAGACGCGATCGCCAGCCAGGGCACTCGCCCCCAGCACCGCATTAGCTTGGCCCAGCCGCGTTGCCTGACCGGCGGGCACCCGGTACCACGCGCCGACAAACTGCTCCAGGTGCAACGGCACCTGGAAATAGTCCGACAGGATGCGCTGCATCAGCACGGCCGATACGGGGCGCTGGCGCACGGCACCGGCGTAATAGGCAACGGCCTGATCGAAGATCTCGCCCTCGCCCTCGTGCAGGCGATCGCGCAGCTCGCTCATGCCCATGCCGAGCAGCGAGAGCACCAGCGGCAGGAAGCGCTCGCGGCGATCCAGTTCGTACTGCAGCGCCAGCCGATGCTTCTTCCACGCCGCGTAGTGCAGCGATACGGAGCGTGTGGAGAAGATGTCCAGGAACGCGCGCGCGGTGCGGTCGCGCTGGTACAACTCGCGCAGCTGCAGGGTCTCGGTGTAATGCAGCGGCAATGCGCCAGCGGTGCCCAGCAGGCCCATGAACTGCGGAGTCAGGTGGACCTCGGCCAGTTCCTCGCCGTGCAGCGCCTGCTCGATGGCCTCGCGCCCCTCCAGCCGCTCGCCTTTCAGCGAGTAGACCTCACCCTCCGCGGACAACTCGGTGGCCGGGAAGCCCAGCGACAGCGAGTTGCGGAAGCGCACGCGCATCGGCACGGCCTGGCCGGGCTTGACGCCTTGCCGCTGGAACACCTGCTCAAGCAACCGCACCGCCTGGAAGAACTGGAAGCGGTGGGGCTCGGTGAGCAGCTGCTGGGCTACGCCAGGATCGATTCGCCGCTGCGCGCTGGGCATCGGACGATCTCCTCCCCGCTGTCGCCGGAAACCAGCACCAGACGGGTAAAGCTGTTGGCATGCACGTAAAGTGCGAAGAAGTGGTCCATCACCTGGGCAAAGGCGGCCACACCGGTACCCACGAAGTGGGCTTCATTGATCGTCAGGCGGATCTCCAGGCCACGCACCACCGAAGCGAACTGGCGACCATGCATCCAGGTGGTGGTCGGGGTCTGCTGCAGCTCAAGGATGCCGTCGATCTGGCGAGCGGAAACATTGCTGCCAGACAGGTCGTACAGGCGCAGCATCTCCTTCAGCGCTGGCAGGCCGCTGGCGGTCAGTGACAGCTGGTTCAACGACAGGTGCGAGATCAGGCGCCACTGCGCATTGCGGCCATGGCGGAAACGCAGCGGTTTGGTCGGCTTGCGCAGCAGGCTGATCGCCCTGGCCGGGCTGCCGCCCTCGATGTTCAGGTCACCACCGGCCACACCGAAGGCAAGCTGGTTGGGCAGATCGCGGTTGCTGCAGGTCAGCTCCAGGCTGACCGTGTCGGTCTGCGGAAGTACCGGATTGAATGACAGGTCAACGAAGCTGATCTCCGTCTCGAAACCGGGGCTCTGCCGTGCGACATCCTCATCACGACGTGCCACCCAGTACTGACCGGTCCGCTCCGGATCTTCACCGTGATGCAGCGAGTAGAACGGACGGAAGGCCTGGATCAGTTCGCCCTGCGGTGTCTGCCGGATGCGGTGCACCGAGTCGATCGAGTGCACCTCGTAGGCGAAGGCGCGACGCGCGTCGGCCAGCACCGGATAGTTGACCGTGCGATGGGTGACGCGGATCGGCTCGCCACTGGTCCTGAACAGGTTGACGATGGGGGTGCAGCCCAGGCGCACGTTGTGCGTTCCCAGCTCCTCCAGCACCATCGTGTTGCCCCGGTCCTGGCCCTGCGCATGCAGCACCAGGTGAAGCGTGAAACGACGGCTGGCGCCGGCGGTCACTGTGGGCAGGTGCAGATCGACGAATCCGAACTTCTCCGGATAGGCGAACAGCTCGGTCAGCAGCCGGTACGCCGGATGCGAGCGCGCCGGGAAGTCGATCAGCGCCTCATCCTCGGCAAAGCCCACCGGGCTCAGCGGGACCTTTTCCAGGCGTCGCCAGCGGCCATCGCCATCGGATTCGACATAGGCCGCCTTTACCCCGAGCATCAGCGCATCGCGCAGAGCGGCCCGCACCGACGGCTCGCCATCCAGGAACAGGCGAAGCTGATCGGTGCCCAGCTGGCCGAAGCCGAGCTGATCGGACAGCAGCTGGAAGCCCAGCGAGATCTGGCCGCCGGTGCCCGCCGGCAGCGTCGTGGCCATCGGTGCATCGGCGACACTGCGGTACACCACCTGCTGTACCCCGACCGGTGCCAGGACCACGTCGTAGGCGGTGCGGAAATCACACGGAACGCCACGCACGGGGCGGCTCTGCAGGGCGGTACCGCGGGGTACGCGCACCGGCGCGCTCAGTTTGGAGGCTACCCCTTCCATGTCGAAGTGGGCGATCGAGCACGACGGGAATGGGCGCAGGTAATGTGGATAGAGCACATCCAGCAGCGCGTCGGTGAACTCGGGATAGTCGTCCTCGATGCGCTTGGAAACGCGGGCACTGAGCAGCGCGAACGCTTCGATCAGCCGCTCGACATGCGGGTCCTGGCTGCCCTCCGCGGACAGTTGCAGGCGGCCGGCAATCTTCGGGTAACGCTCGGCGAACTCGCGTCCGTAACGACGGAGATAGGCCAGTTCGCGTTCGTAATAAGGAAGCAGGTCCTGCATCAGCCGGCCTGCGTGCGACGTGCGCGGGTGACCTGGTACTGCAGGGTCGAGGGCTGCAGCATCGCGTCGAAGCTGACCGGCTCGCGCGCCGGTTCCAGATCCAACAGCGCATGGATGGTGAAGTGCAGGCCGCCGGCAAACTGATTGCCGGCGTCTAGGTGCACGTTGACGTTGCGGAGCCGGCGCTCGTGGCGCGCCACGGCCTGCTCCAGGGAGCGGCAGATGGCGGCGCGATCATAGGCGTTGGCCAGGCTCATCGCGGAGAAATCGGCCAGCCCGTAGGTCAGCAGCGACTGCCGGCAGTTGGGGAACTCCTTCATGTCGCCTTCCTGGAACGCGGCGCGCGAATTCAGCAGCCCTTCCAGGTCACGGGCAATGGATTCCTTGTACTGCTCCAGCGAGACGGACTTGAATACCGGCCCGGCGCCCGGCTGCTTGGGGGCGTCGTCGAACAGTTTTTCCAGCAGGCTGGGTTCGAGTCCCTTCATTGGTCGATCTACTCAGGTTCGGCATCCGTGCGGGCGGCAGCGGTGCGGCAGAGACAGGGCCGTTCCTGGCCCTGCCCGACGATCAGACTGCGATGGCGCACGAGGCGCCATCGCAGTGACACAACATCACACGGTGTAGTTCGGGATGTTCTTGGTTGCGCTCCACTGCGCCACGGTCTTGCCACCAACGCCGCCTTCCGGCTTCTGCTGCTGGTAAGTCCACTTGATGGCGCCGAAGCTCAGCTGAACAACTTCCTGCGGCATGCCTTCCTTGTCCACCGTCGTGGTGACGCGGTGGACCAGCACGTTCAGCAGCTCGACCGTGTAGTAATTGATCGCGTTGCCGTCCTTGTCGGCGCGCATGAACTGGATCTGCGCCTTCGGGAAGGTGGTGCCGTTGGAGGCGGCCTGGTTCAGGGCCGTGGAGGCGAGGTCGATCGACTTGGTGATTTCGATCGGGGACAGGTTCACGCGGGCAGCGGTGGTGCCGCCGGAGGTCGACGCGGTGGCCGAACGCGGCTGCAACAGGTCCTGCGAGAACGACTGGATTTCAATCCAGTCCTTGTGCTTGTCGTCGTGCGACTCGCCCTTGATGGTGTCAATCGAGAGGAAAGCGTGCTGCATATCTGGTCTCCTAAATTCCGTTCTTCCGTGAGATTTGATGTGCCAGGCGGGGGCCTGGCGGTTAAGGGGGGCTGCGCCCTCTTGAAATAAGCGTCACTGCAATCCGGGGAGCGGACCCCCCTGGACGCTTCAGTTACAGCAAACCGTTACGACTTTTTCGCGGACGCCGGCAGTTCGGCGACCAGACGCAACGAAACAGACAGCTCATCGAGCTGGAAATGCGGCCTGATGAAGGCCACCGCGCGGTAGACACCAGGCTTGCCCGGCACCTCCGAAACCTGCACAGATGCCTCGCGCAACGGGAACTGGGCCTTGGCTTCCTGCGATGCGTTGTCGTCCAGCAGCACGTACTGGGCGATCCACCGGTTCAGGAATTCCTCGACGTTGCCCGCCGATGCGAAGCTGCCGATCTTCTCGCGCATCATCGCCTTGAGGTAATGGGCGATGCGCGACACCGCGAAAATGTACTGCAGCTGGGCAGACAGGATCGCGTTGGCGTTGGCCGAATCGGTATTGTACTTCTTCGGCTTCTGTGCCGACTGTGCGCCGAAGAACGCGGCGTAGTCGGTGTTCTTGCAGTGCACCAGCGGCATGAAGCCGAGGTCACTGAGTTCCTTTTCACGACGGTCGGTGATGGCCACTTCCGTCGGGCACTTCAGCGCGACTTCGCCATCATCGGTGCGGAAGGTATGGGTCGGCAGGTCCTCGACCAGGCCGCCACCTTCCACGCCACGGATTGCCGCGCACCAGCCGAAGTTCTCGAAGGCCTGGGTCAGGCGCGCACCCATCGCATAGGCGGTGTTGCACCACAGGAACTTGCTGTGGTCGGCCGCTTCGATCTCCTCGACGAAGTTGAAGCCTTCGACGGTGGTGCCATCCTTCGGGTTGTAGGGCAGACGGCCGAGGAAGCGCGGCATGGTCAGACCGACATAGCGGCTGTCCTCACTCTCGCGGAACGACTTCCACTTCGCGTACTCGACCGTGTCGAACACCTTGGCCAGGTCGCGCGGCTTGCCCAGATCGGTGAAGGTTTCCAGGCCGAACATGCCTTCACTCGCTGCCGAAATGAACGGCGCGTGCGCGGCGGCAGCCACGTGCGACATCTGCTCGATGAAGTACATGTCCTCCGGCTGGCGGCCGAGGAAGTAGTCGCCGATCAGTGCGCCGAACGGCGCGCCACCGAAGGTGCCGAACTCTTCTTCGTAGACCTTCTTGAACAGCGCGCTCTGGTCGAAGTCGATGGCCGACTTGAAATCCTTCACCAGATCCTTCTGCGGCGAATTGAAGACCTTGATCTTCATGTTCGGGCCGGTGGAGGTCTGCTGGCACAGGTAATGCAGGCCTCGCCAGCTGCCTTCCAGCTTCTGGAACGGTTCGGCATGCATGACGGCGCTGAGCTGCTCGGAGATGATCCGGTCGATCTCGGCGATGCGCGCATCGAGGGTGAGGTTGAGGTTGTCGGAGACGACCACGGTGCCGTCCAGGACTTCCTTCGCCAGCGCGGCGATGATGTCCTTGGCGCGGTCATGCTCGGTCTTCGACTTGGCGACCTTGCTCTTCTCGACGATCTGGTCGAGCAGGCCGACGTCTTCGGCAACGGCGGCCTGCGTGGCCAACGGGCTGGCTTCGGCTGACATCGGTCAGTCCTCCTTGGTCACGCCGAGCTTCTTCAGCTGCTCGGTGTTGTTGAGCACATCGGTCAGCAGGTCTTCCAGCTTCTCGTTGCCGGCCAGCTTGTTGCGCAGGTCGGCGAGCTTGGTGCGCGACTCGAGCAGGCGCCGCAACGGCTCGATCTGCTGGACCACCGCCTCGGGACGGAAGTCATCGATGGAGTTGAACTTCAGCTCGACGCCGAATTCGCCGCCTTCGTCGCTGATCTTGTTCGGCACGCGATAGACCGCACGCGGGGCGATGCCTTCCATCACTTCGTCGAAGTTGTCCATGTCGACGCTGACGAACTTGCGATCCTTGACCTTGGGCAGCGGCTGCTCCGGGTTGCCGCTGAAATCGCCCATCACGCCGACCACGAACGGCAGTTCCTTCTGCTCGATCGCGTCACCCTTCTCGACATCGTAGGTGAGCTGGACGCGCGGCGGGCGGATCTTCTGCAGCCGCTTCTGGATGCTTTCCTTCTTGGCCATGTGTGTCTCCTGACTGGGGCCGGGTCCGGATCAGTTGCCGATGTTCTGGAACGGATCGGAGTTGTTCGAGCGGGCAGCGGGCTTGGCCGGCTGTGCAGCGGGCTGTGCGGCAGCGGCGGGCGCGGCGGCACGGCCGGCACGGGCGCGGCTGCGCGGCTTCGGCTTGGGCGCCGGATCGAGAATGGCATCACCCATGGTGTTGCGCAGGGTGGTAGCCAGGGTCTGCGCTTCCTTGCGGGCAGTATCGGAAGCCAGCGCGCCGCGCCCCTGCAGGCGGGTCAGCGACTGGTTGGCAATGCGGAAACCGGCCACCGTGATCACGCCATCGGCGACCAGATCGCTGGGATCGCGCTGCAGCACTTCCTCGGCAGCCACAATGGCGCGGGCATACTGGCCCTGGTCGAACTGCAGCTGAGCGATGCGCACCCACGGCTCCTTGCGCGTCGGATCGGCCTTCGCCGCTTCCTCGAATGCGCTGATGGCGGCATCCGCGCCACCGGTGGTGACCTGTGCTTCGGCATTGCTCAGCGTCGTTTCGAACGGCACGACCTCGGCCTTCTTCGGTGCCGATGAGCAGGCCGCCAGGCCCGACAGCAACATCAGCGCGAACATCGGCCGGTAGACAGCCTTCCCCATTGCCTTCACTTCCATAGTGATCCCTCGTCGAAATTAGTTCCTAAAGGAAGCCGAATCGCCGCCGATACACCGCACGGGATTCCTGCCCCTGTCGGCGGCAGTGTACATTCGCGAATACGCATCGGTATAGTGAATTTCGTCAAGAATGTGGCGGTTTTGATAGACACATTCTTCACATTCCAATGTGATATCCGCGAGCGAAATCCGTTGCATACGTGACTTTCACCCCGCCCTTCGAGCCCGCCGACTCCAGATGAATGCGCAACTCTCCTCATTTCGCCGCGTGATATCCGTCACGATTTTCTCCTTCATTGTTTCGGGTTCCCTTGCCGGTTGCGCCAGCGACAGCAAGCTCGGGAAAGCGATGGACAAGACGCTGCAGGCCGTCGGCATCCGCGAGGAAAAGCCGAAAGCGCCACCGACCGTCCCATTGCGCCTGTATGCCGGCACCAACCTCAATGCCGGCAACGACAAGCGGGCGAGCGCGGCGGTGGTCAAGGTCTACCACCTGCGCAGCCTGCAACGGTTCGAACAGGCGCCCTTCAACGCATTCCTGGACCAGGCCGGAGAGCAGGCCGCCCTCGGTGCCGACCTGCTGTCGGTCAATGAGGTGGTGCTGACCCCCGGGGCCCGGCAGGAATTGTCCGAGCAGCTGAGTGAAGGAAGTGCAGTGCTGGGCGTGGTCGCCCTGTTCCGCGCCCCCGCCGAGAACCGCTGGCGGCTCGCGTTCGACACCAAGGGCAAGACCCTGCCGCAGGACGGTGTGACCATCGGTGTCCACGCCTGTGCCCTGACCAGCGACAGCAAGGCCCTGCTCACACGACTTTCCGGCGATCCGGGCAGTCTTGCCTCGATCCGCTGTGCAGGCGCGAAATAGGACCGCGTCGGAATTCTGGCACTCAAATTGCCGCAATGCGATAGTATCTTCCGCGCAACGTTTGCCCCGCCGCAATCAATGTGCGATGTGATTCACACTTTCACATTGCAAGGCAGGGCCTTCGCCGCAGCGGAACGCGAGGACGGCGGAACCGGCCCCCAAGGGGCAACCTTTCAAGGTATTTCCAAGGATTGAATGTGGCTTATGTAAGCAGGATGTCGAAGGTTCTCTGGGGTGAAGGGCTGTTCCTGCGGCCCCAGCATTTCCAGCGCCAGGACGCGTATCACGAGGCACGGCTGCAGGATCTTTCGCAGACGCTGCACCCGTACGCGTGGGGCGCGCGCCGCGTGCGTTTCGACCCCCATGCCTTGTCCGGCGGCACGTTGAGGCCGCTCGATCTGTCGGCGGTGTTTCCCGATGGCGAAACCTACGATGCCCCCGCCCACGACAGCCTGCCGGACGCGGTGTCGCTGCAGGATCTGCCGCCTGGCGTGCAGTCCACGGTGATCTACCTGGCACTTCCGCTGCTGCGCGATGACGGCGCCAACTGCACCGATGCGGAAGGCACGGTGCTTGCGCGCTATCGGCAGGCAAACCGCGATACGCAGGACCTGTTCACCGATGCGGTGGAGGCCGAACTGGCCTACCTGAGCAAGGCGGTGAAGCTGCTTACCGACGACCAGCCCCGTGATGCCTATGCCACCGTGCCGGTGGCGCGTGTGCGCCGCACCTCCAGCGGCGGCTTCGAGCTGGACGATGAGTTCATCCCGCCCTGCGCGCAGCTGCAGGCCTCGCCGTTCCTGCATCGTGAACTGCGTGCGGTGCTCGATGCGCTGCAGGCCAAGGTCGATGCGCTGTACGGGCTGCATCGGCAGACGTCGCAGAACATCATCGAATTCCGCTCGGGCGACATCGCGTCGTTCTGGCTGCTGCATACGATCAACAGTTCCTTCAGCGCGCTGGCCCATCTGCTGCATCATCCGCAGCTGCATCCCGAGCGCCTGCACCAGGAACTGCTGCGCATGGCGGGCGCACTGCTGACCTTCTCCAACGCCTACCAGCTGGGCGACCTGCCGGTGTACCGCCACGACCAGCCGGAAGCTTCGTTCCGCAAGCTGCTGGAGATCGTGCGGGCACTGCTGGATACGGTGATCTCCACGCGCTACTTCAAGATCGCGCTGAACGAGGTCAAGCCGTCCTACCACCTCGGTCGGCTGGACTCGCAGCGGATCGACGGGAACGCCTCGTTCTACCTGTCCGTCTCCGCCTCGCTGCCGGCGCAGGAGCTGATCCAGAGCGTCCCGGTGCGCTTCAAGGTCGGCGCGCCGGACGACGTCGAGAAGTGCGTGCTGTCCGCACTGCCAGGCGTGAAGCTTACCCACGCCGCGCAGGTGCCGGCAGCGATCCCGGTGCGCCCGGGCAGCCATTACTTCGAATTTGATTCGCGCGGTGCGCTGTATGAGCGCATGCTCAAGGCGCAGTCGGTGATGATCTATGTGCCGGCCGGCATTGCCGAGCTGAAGATGGAACTTGTGGCGGTGACCTCATGATGAATTCCCCCCTGCCCCCGACCCCGGGCCCGATGCCGTCGCTGACCGCCAATGGCGCGATGGTCAATCCGACGCCGCAGGCGGCCAATCCGCAGAGCCTGCAGGATCTGATGTCCGACGGCTTCTACCTGCTGCTTCTGCTCAAGCGTGGCCAGTTGCCGCACGACGCAGAGGGCTTCGTGCAGACGGTGCAGAAGTTCCTCGATGGCGTCGAACGCAACGCGATGCGGCTTGGCGTGGCGTCCGAAGATGTCTACGCCGCCAAGTACGCGTTCTGCGCCGCGGTGGATGAGGCGATCCTGTCGCAGCCGTCGCCGCTGCACGAAACCTGGGAACGCAATCCGCTGCAGTTGCGCCTGTTCGGCGAGCACCTCGCCGGCGAGCACTTCTTCGATCGGCTGGAAGAACTGCGCCGCCAGGGCGCGGCGCGCCTGCCGTCGCTGGAGGTCTATCACTACTGCCTGCTGATGGGCTTCGAGGGCAAGTACCGTATCGAAGGCACCGAGAAGCTGGGCTATCTGACCGCGCGCCTGGGTGACGAGATCGTCTACCTGAAGGGCAAGCGCCACGGCTTCGCCCCGCACGCGCTGCCGCCCGACAACGTGCGCCATGGCCTGCGCCGGGTCGTGCCGCTGTGGCTGCCGGCCGTGGTTGTCGGCTGCTTCGGCATCGTCGCGTTCTTCGGCATGCGCGCCTACCTTGGACACGAAACCCGTCAGCAGCTGGCCGCCTACAACGACGTGGTGCAGATGCCTGAGCGCACCGCCCACATTACGATCACCCTCCCATGAGCCTGACGATATGGACATCTCGCGCTCCACGCTGCTTGCTTCCCTCGCCTCGCTGTCGCATCGGGATCGCCTGATCCAGCTCAAGGGCCCCGACGAGGGCCTTGTGGTCGAGCGGTTTGAAGGCACCGAATCGGTGTGCGGTGACAACCGCCTGCAGATCGACTGCCTGGCCACCGATGCGTTCCTGGAACTGGAACCGTGGCTGGAGCAGCCGCTGACCCTGCAGCTGCGCCAGGCCGATGGCGCGCTGCGGCAGTGGCACGGGCTGTGCACCGAGGCGGCGCAGCTGGGAAGCGACGGCGGGCTGGCCCGCTACCGGCTCACCCTCGAACCCTGGACCGCCCTGCTGCGCCTTCGCCGCAACGCAGTGATTTTCCAGGACCAGGACACCCGCGCGATCTGCGAGCAGATCTTCGCCGACTACCCGCAGGCCGCCTTCCGCTTCGACGTGCAGGCCCAGTTGCCGGCCCGCGCGATCACCACCCAGTACCGCGAAACCGACTGGGCCTTCGTCACCCGCCTGCTGTCCGAGGCTGGCCTGGCCTGGCGCATCGAGCAGGCGCAGGAGGGCGATGCCGCCCACACCCTGGTGGTGTTCGAGCCCGGCGCCGAACTGCCCGATGTGGGCCGCGTGCGTTTCCATCGCGCCGACATGGCCGAGAGCAGCGATGGCATCACTGCCTTCGCCGAACGCCAGCAGCTGGTGCCCAACGCCAGTACCGTCGCCAGCTGGCACAGCGAACAGGTCAATGCCGTGGCGGCGCAGTCCAGTGCCGATGCCGGCACCCTGCCCGCGCTGGAGGTCTATGTGCAGCCGCGTGCCGGCCGCTTCGCCCAGCCCGCCTGGGCCGACGCCGAAGCGCAGGCGCGGCTGGACGCACTGCGCGTTGGCCAGGTGCTGTACAGCGGCAGCGGCAGCGAGCGCCAGCTGGCCGCAGGCAGCACGTTCAGCCTGGCCCAGCATCCGCAGCATGAGGGCCAGCGCTTCCAGCTGCTGGCCGTGCAGCATGTCGCCGTCAACAATCTGGACCAGGGCATCGCCGAGCTGCTCGGCAGCACCGATCTGGAGCGCGGCGCCTACCGCAACGCCTTCCTCGCCACCGGCGCCGGTGTGCCGCTGCGAGCCCTGCCGCAGGACCGCCCCACCCTGCATGGCCCGCAGACCGCACGCGTGGTGGGTGTGGCCAATGCGGCCGTCAGCCCGAACCGCGAACACCAGGTGCGCATCCAGTTCGGCTGGCAGCGCGGCAGCCAGCCCAATCCGGGCGGTCTGACCGACACCGGCAGCGCCCAGACCGGCCATGCGCCCGGCGACCACACCAGCGGCAGCTGGGTGTCGGTGGCCGAATGGGTGGCCGGCCCGAACTGGGGCACGGCCTTCCTGCCGCGCATCGGCAGCGAAGTGCTGGTGGAATTCCTGCACGGTGACATTGACCAGCCGCGCATCACCGGCCAGCTCTACAACGGTGAGGTCGCCCCACCCTTCGGCGGCGGCATCGATGAGAACGCGCGCCATCCCGGCGTACTCAGCGGCCTGCATACCCAAGCCCATGACGGCAGCGGCACCCAGCAATGGGTGATCGATGACACGCCGGGCCAGCTGCGTACGCGCCTGCACAGTTCGCTGGCCGACAG
Organism: Stenotrophomonas sp. B2; assembly: GCF_014947095.1. NCBI lineage: Bacteria > Pseudomonadati > Pseudomonadota > Gammaproteobacteria > Lysobacterales > Lysobacteraceae > Stenotrophomonas > Stenotrophomonas sp. B2. Next base: position 15,405 of record NZ_JADCQA010000017.1, read on the forward strand.
CCGGCTGGAGCTGGGCTACCTGATCGCGCACCAGAACACCGCCCGTGGCGCCCTGCGCGGCGAGGGCTTCGAGCTGGCCACGCAGGGCTGGGGCAATGTGCATGCCGCTGAAGGCCTGCTGCTGTCCGCCAGCGCGCAGGAGCGGGCTGCCTCAACGGTCATGGACAACGCCAGCGTAGTGGCGCAGCTCAAGGGCGCCGAGCGCAGCCTGGAGCAGATGCAGCAGACCCTGGCCCAGCAGCAGGTGCCCGGATTGACCGAGTTCGAGCGCACGAAGCAGCTGCGCGAGCAGATCGATCCGCAGGCACAGGGACGCTACGAAGGCGAGGTCAACGGACAAAGCGCGATGAAGCCGGGCGGCGATGGCCGCAGCCCGGGCGACCAGCCGGTGGAGCGTCTGGCCAAGCCGCTGCTGCTGGCCGAAGCACCGCACCACATTGCCTGGACCACGCCAGCCAGCGCGGTGGCCTACGCCGGGCAGAACCTGCAGATGACGGTGCAGCAGGATCTGCACATCAGCGCAGGCGAGACCATCGCCACGGTGTCCGGCGAGCACGTCTCACTGTTCGCGCAGAGCGGCCCGCTGCGGGTGATCGCCGCCCAGGGCCCGGTCAGCCTGCAGGCCAACGATGGCGAACTGGAGCTGCTGAGCGACCAGGCACTGACCATCACCGCCACCGATGACCGCATCGATGTGCTGGCGCAGAGCAAAGTGGTGCTGCAGGCCGGCAGCAGCGCGATCACCCTGGAGGGCGGCAACATCACGTTCAGCTGCCCGGGCGAGTTCAAGGTGAAGGCGGGCGAGCATCCGTTCATGGGGGGGGGAAGTGATGCGCCGTCCATGCCGGTACTTCCCAGTGGGCTGTACTCGTTCAAGGAAAGCCTGCGCTTCGCGCTGGAAGGCGCCGATGTACTGGCCACGGAAATGGGGTGGAAGGACAAGGCCTACCGCATCTTCAACAACGAAGGCGAACAGGTCGCCAGCGGAACCATCGGTGAGGACGGTCGGTTGCCCCGCGTGATGGCCGATGGCCTGGGTCGGCCGCTGACCTTGGAGGTTGGCGATGACACCTGGGAAATGTTGGTGTCGGCGCCGGGCCGCCCACCCGAGAATGACGGCGACACACCCGACAGCGACGGCAGCGACCCCTTCCTCGGGAACCTGGACGCGGCCGATGCGACCGGCGCCCTGACGTCCGAACAGATCCTGGAACTGCTCAACGAACCCCCGTCATCAACATGATCATCCGACACTTCCTGCTGCTGCTCGCATTGTGCATGGGCCCCTCCGCCAATGCGCAGCAGTATTCGACCGGCAGCACTGACATCAAGACCGCTCAAGGTACGTTGCGCGTGAATTCCGGGTATGTCAGTCATTCCAATGCCCACAGTTTCCATGTTTACAGCTTCCAGTACCGTCCGATTGCCAACGAAGCCGTGTGGAACCAGCTTCCGCTGCTCGCACGCAACGATGCGCCGCCGGTGGATTTCCTCGTAAAGGCGACGGCCACGGCTGACTTCCCGCTCCGCGATGCGCGTGTGCGGGTCGAGGCGGGCAAGGTGGTCCTCTACATCGCTGAGTTGTCCTTCAAGGACACGCCATACGACGACGACGCTGCCGTCGAGCTGAAACGCTACCTTCTCAAGCAGCAGCCCGACGAGGAGCGCTGGGTACTGGTGCTCGATTCCACCCGCCGTCTGCCCCAGGGCGTTGATGTCGCACAGGCCCTGAGCACGCTGACGCCCCGATAGGACGACACGGAATGCCTACCTACATCAGCGCGGTTTTCAACAAGGATACGCGCACTGTGGAGTTCACCGCCGACAACGGTGACAAGCTCATCCGCAGTGGCGGCTCGCTGGCTTGGCTGCTCAACAACCCCGGCAACCTGCGTCCAGGCGGAAAGTACGCCAAGATGATCGGCCAGGCCGATACGAAGAGCGGCAAGTTCGCCATTTTTCCTACGGCCGAGGATGGCCGCGCCGAGAAGCGCGCACTGCTGCGCCGCAAGTACAACGACATGACGTTGTACAACGCCATGCATACCTATGCACCGGAATCGGAAAACGACACAGCGGCCTATCTGGCATACGTGCGCAAGCGATCTGGTGCCACCGACCAGACGGTCATCAAGGACATGACCGATGAGCAGTTCAACGGCATGATCGCTGCGATGGAGCAATATGAGGGCTTCAATGCAAAGCCTGAGACACGCAAGGAACGGATCGTGCACGCCACGCAGGTCACCTTGTCTGACGGCGCCCGACCGATGCCGGCAACGCCCGTGATCGTGCGTAGCAGCAATACGGGCGAGAAGAAGGTCACCACCAATGAGCACGGGGCGCTGCCGACATTCATCACCCGCCAGCCAGGAGAAGTGATAGAGCTCTTCCTTGAGGAATCAGGCAAGATTGGAAGCCGAATCGGCCAGTTTGCGCTTCAGCAGGCCTCAGCGTCCCTGGTATTTGCGCGCAACATGATGACGGTCGGCGGGAATTCGCAACCACACACTCCAACGCAGCCCAGCAAGGAGAAGCGCACACCGCTGCGCTACGTGGTGCAGCCAGGCGACACTCTCGCCTCGATCGCCAGCAGGTTCAAGACCTCAGTTGACGATCTGGTGAGCAACAACCATATCCGCAACCGCAACCGCATCTATCCCGGTCATGTGGTTTGGATCTACGGAAAGGCGCCGGCTGACGCAGCCAACGACGGCGCCCCGGCGACTCCAACAAGGTCACGTCAAGCCAGCTACAGCGTTCGCTCCGGCGACACGCTGAGCCGAATTGCAGACCGCCATCACACCAGCGTCGATGCGCTGATGGCCGCCAATCCGTCGATCAGCAATGCCAATCGAATCAACCCTGGCCAGAAAATCACGCTGCCTGTTGGGGTCGAAGCCGTGCCCCCGTCAGCGGCCGGGTCTTCCCGGCGAGCGGGCAACAGCGGGAATCCGCAAACGTCTGATCGGCCCTCGCTGGTGAAGCCTCCGCCGGAAACACCTGCTGCTGTGCGGCCGCCGGCGTCAGTACAGGCACGGGATACCCGAAGTCGCGAGGGCGAAGGCCACCCAATCGCAATCATTCCGTTTTCGCAGAAGCGCGCACCTTGGGTGGAGCACGCCTATGCACAGGCGCGCAAATGGGCGGGCAAGAAAGAGGCTGAGATCAGCCGCACCATCAACTTCCATTCCGAACTCGGCTACGGGAAGCAGTTCACTACGCTGGCCGGAAGCTCCAACGCTTGGTGCGCATCGTTCGTGAACTGGTGCCTTCGCACGGCCGGATACGCTGTATCATCTCCACACCCGTACCGCGCGCGTTCGTTCGCCGCCGACACCACGCGCTTCAGCCAGATCGACGAACCGGTGTTCGGCGCGGTCGCCCTGGTCGGTACGTCGCACGTAGGGTTCGTCTACGCCATGGACCGCGGTCGACCTGTGCTGCTGGGTGGCAACCAGAGCGACCAGATCAATTTTGTCCGCTTCAACCCTGCAACGCTGCGTTACTACGTGCCGAAAAGCTATCTGCCATTCGCGCAGAAGGAACTCAAGGAAACCAAACTCGATGAACTGGCAGCCACGGACCTCAACGCGGCGCTCGGCATTGTCGTGGCCAAAAAGGCTGGCGACAATACGCGCTGATCAGCTGCGACTTGCCGTGCTGGCCGTGCTTGCACTCGGTGCAGTCGGCTGCGGTGCGCCGTCCTCACCGGTTGCAGATGCAGCAGACGATGCCGCAACGAATGCACACGCACTTCCCGGGCAGGTGGCCGTGCCCGCTGGTCGACTGGAGCTGTTGCCCGCCCTGGCAGATGCGGAACTGAAAGACCTCTACTCGGGCACGCTGCTGAAGCAAGTGGTGTTCAATGACATCGACGGGCCGGGCCTGCTGCTTCTTTCGCGCAGCGAGCAGACAGTGCCGGCGCAGGGCGATGAAGAGGCGATGGATCAGATCACGTTGCGTGCGGAGCTGTTCCGGCGCGCCGGACAAGCGGCTCCTTGGGCCTCGCGGTGGAGCGTGGAAGATCCGGTTCAATGCGAAGGTCTGGATCTGGAGGCCGGCTACTTCCTGGACCAGGTGACTGCAACGGACCTGGACAAGGATGGCCGCGCCGAGTTGACGCTGGCCAGCCACAGCTTCTGCGGCGGCGGCGTCGATCCGCAGCAGCTGCGCATTGGGCTTCGCCAGGGCGAGCAGTATTACGAAGTACGTGGTGAATCTCTGGTGGAGGTGGAGGGCGATGAACCCTTCGGCGGCGACCGGCAGGACGATCCCGCGCTGGCTTCGGCTGCGCCCGTGCTTCGCGCGCACGTAGACAAGGTGTGGGAGGCGATCAAGCGCGGAAGCTCACCGTGACGTCGTCACGATGCCAGCGCCAGCATCAGGCTCTCCTGCTGCTGGCGCTCTCCGCTGCCGCGGACGTCGCCATCGCGCGCACTCCGCCGCCCGGCTCGCTGCAACGCGCGTGTGCAACCGCCATCGATGACAGGATCGAACTGGTGCCGGTGGAGGGGAAGCGCGTCAGTGCATGTCCACCGGGGAATGACGAGGAGTGCCCATACAGCGGTCAGCAGGGAAAGACCTTCTTGAACGACACGCCCGATCTCAACAACGACGGGCGCGAGGACGCGATCCTCATCTACTTCGGCAGCAGCTACGGCGATGTCGATGTCGCCGATAAACTGATCCTTGCCCAGTGTGCGGATGGAACCTATATCCGTCTGTTGGAGGGCAGGTTCACGACATTGACGGCCCCTGTCGCGCCGCATGCTGTCTGGCCAGCACTGGACGCGACACGGGACTGCCCGACTGGGCAGAATGACACCATCCGTACCGGGAAGATCCAGCTGCAGTTCGACCCGGCGACGATGCGCTATCGCGGTCCAGCCGGCATTGACCTGATCCAGGTCTGCAGTGAATAGCGACAGATGCGACGCGAAACCGATAGGCCGAATGCCAGGATAATGCTGGGTTGACTTGCAACGTGCAGACGCGCTCCATGCGCTCCGCAGGCGTGAAGGGTCACCGCCAGAACGCGCCAACTTCGTCAGTGCCAGTGCTCCCGAGCCCCCTCCTTTGATCCAACGCATGCCGTCGCCACGGGCAGGGTGCTATGGTGGCGCCACCATCTCGCAGGAGCGCCGCTCATGACCCGTTTCCGTTCCGTCGGCCTTGCACTGGCCGCAGTCGCCACGCCGATGCTGCTCGCCGCCTGTGTGAGTACGCCCGGGCCGGAGGTGAAGGGCACCGGCCGCTGCGACGCCAGCCAGCTTGGCTGGGCAATCGGCCAGCCGGGCAATGAGGAGAACATGCGTCGTCTGTCGCGAGAGAGCGGCGCCGGCCTGGTCAACCCGATCGGCCCGACCACGATCACCACCAAGGATATCCGTCCGGATCGCCTGCGCGTCTACATGGACAAGGACAACATCATCACCGCCGCCCGCTGCGAGTAGCCACCGCGCGGGCGACTGTAGAGCCGAGCCCACGCGCGGCTGCCACTGAACAGCAGCCGAGCGTGGGCTCGGCTCTACACAGAACGCGCGTCGGGCATGGACCAGCGTGACAGGGCTCAGGGTTCGGTATAGCCCGCACAATCCGGCAGTGGCTGGTCGGGGTGAAAACGGCCCTCACTGAAACGGAAAAGACGCGAATAGCTGCACGCCGGGTCCTGCTCGGTGCGCAGGTCCTTCGTCTTCAACGGCCCCTTCGCCAGCGAATCCTCGAAACGCGATGCACCTGCGGGGAAGCGGGTCGCCACCGTCTGGTAACGAAGCACCGGCATGCCCTGCACTGCCGGATCCAGCCCCAGCTTTGCCGAGAATCCATACTCATCGTGGCAGGCACCGGCACGCTGCCTGATGTCCTGCTCGCTGAAGCAGGCACGGATCATCGCGTTGCCCACCCACGGCACGGTCAGCACATCATCGTCCACCTGGATGCCATCCTGCAGGTGGCGAACGCGTGCCAGCTGCAGCGTCGATGCGTCTGCCCCACCGCCGGAGTACATCATGCTGAAGGTGACCGTGGCGCCTACCAGTACGTTCTGGCGGGCACGCGGCTGCGGGTCAATCACGTCCTCATCCGCGCCGACACCGGGTGCCAGGCGTACGATCCACGGCCACAGCTTCAGTTCGCTTTCCTGCGGCACGTCAATGCGGACGTGGTAGCTGTGCGGTTTGCCCTGGCCCGGCACCTTCTCAAGCACTTCCAACACGGTGGGCCGCTGCCCCTCTTCGGCCACCGGTTGCACGCGTACGCACCAGTTGCCGTCCCGGGTGCACTCATAAAGTCCTGCCGGGCCCGCCTCCCGGGTGATCAACACCTGCCCCAGCGGCTCCATCACATTGCCGGCGGCATCGCGCTGCTGTGGCAGGATGGCGTTATGTGCCAGTGCCAGTAGCGGCGTCGCCAACAACACGACGCACAGAAAGGTGCGAGCAACGGCAATGGGCATCGAGGGCGGCTCCGGCATGAGGAATCTCGATGGTAGCGCAGGGAAACCGGGACGTTCGCCAGTCGCTCCAGTCAACCGGAACCCAACCGACGCACTGCCCGGCATAACGGCGCTTCCGACTACGCCCCGCCAGCAGTCCGGAGAATGGCCGGAGGAGCGAAGCCGTCATCAGTTGGCGACTCGAGATTCTCACCATCCCAGCGGGCGTGCCTGATCCACGCCACGGCCTTTTCAGCGAACTCAGCGAACGTGGAAGCAAGAAGGTACTTGGTGTCTTCATCCGCACCAAAGGCAATCATTTGGCCTTCAGCACCGCCGATGTCTGGGTCGAAATCCAATCCCATATGATTGCCACCACCATCGTGGGTCAACGGTATCCAGCGTGCGTTGGTGTACATTGGCTTCACCACCCCACCAGGGCTCGATGCCATGAATTCGGCACAGTGCTCGTTCATGCCGTCGGCCTCGATTTCACGCCAACCTTGCCATTTCCGCAAAATCTCCGTCGCCGAGAGCATCTGACTCCCAAACAGAAACCCGGCCCCATCCTGCCCGTCGTGAATCTTCAGAAGCTGCCTCAGCAGATCTGGCAGGGGGACTCCAAGCTGAGCTTCCAATTCAACCAGTTCGCCTTCAGAGGCTCCCGACCGTAGCTGTACTTCATTCAGACAGCCCTTCTCGAAAAGCGACGCTTTGATGGAAGCCCATATCTGATCTGCGCTCTGCATTGATCCTGTATCCGTCTCAGCCAGGATTTCAGCCTAGTACCAGCCCGATCACTGAGGAATGCAAGAAATCCGAATTCTCAGCGGGTACGTCACGGATGCCCATCGCAGTCGCAGCCACCCCAGCCCTTGGCCTTCGAAGTCTGCCCGATGCCCGGGTTGAAGGTGTTGCTCGGGTCCAACTGTCGGTAGAACCCAGCCAGCGCCGGCTTGGCCGGGTACAGGTGACCGACGTTGTGCTCGGCCGGATACTCGGCCCCGCGCCGGTCGAGCAGTGCCCACATCGCGTGCTCGATCGCCATCGGATCTTCGCCCTTGCGTGCGATGTAGTCCTGGTGGAACACGTGGCACAGGAAGTGGCCGTAGTACAGTTTGTGCAGCAGGCGGCTTTCGATGGCGGCGGGCAGCTGCTCGAACCAGTCTGCGTCGTCGCGACGCAATGCGATGTCGAGCGCGACGATGTCCTGCACCTGTTGGCGATGCACCTCGCGATAGCGCACGGCAGCACCGGCCACGGCAAAGCGATGCAGGAAGGCCTTGCGCCCTTCTTCGGCCGTGCAGTGGAAATAGCCGCCTTCGTGCTCGGCGAAGAATTGCTGCAACCAGGCCTCGGTCTCCGCTGCATCCTGTGCGGAGACCTTCAGCAGCAGATGATGCTCGTAACGCTGCCGGAACTCGCCCATGCGCTGGGGCAGGTGCGAGGGCAACAGGCCGGTCAGCACCTGCATCACCCGGTCGGTCACGCCGCGCAGGCCCAGCCGCTCGAACCAGCCGTCAACCCTGCTCTTCAGTGCAAATGCCGCGGGCACCCGTGCGGTCCCGAGCCGGTCGATCAGCAGGAATGTGTCCTTTCCATAGCGCTCGCCGATATCGTAGGCGTCTCGGTGGATGTACTCACCGGCGATCGGCAGGCGATCGAAGCCGGTCAGCAGTTGGCGGCGGATGGCGGTGAAACTCCCGGTACGGTTGCTGCCGATGTAGAAGACCTCGGCGGGCTCCTTCTCAAACGTATCCAGGCGCACCGCGAACACCGCCAGTTTGCCGGCTGAACCCGCCGCTTCGTAGTGACGACCGGGATCGGCATTGAAGCGCGCCGGTGTATCGGCATCGACCCTGCGCACCTCGTCGGCGTAGCGCGGGTCGGACGCGGAACGGCCGTCGCCGTCGCTGACATCGGCGGCATCGTAGTCACCGGCCTGCAAGCGCTGCAGGATCTGCTCGGGCGTATCGCCCAGCGCGATGCCCAGGTGGTTGACCAGCTGCAACCGGCCCTGCGCATCAACCTGCGCATATAGCGCCAGCTCGGTATAGGCGGGGCCACGCCGCACCAGCGCACCGCCGGAGTTGTTGCAGATGCCGCCCAGCACCGAGGCGCCGATGCAGGACGAGCCGATCACCGAATGCGGCTCGCGCCCCAGCGGCGCCAGCGTCTGCTCCAGCCGGTCCAGGGTGGCGCCCGGCAGACACACCACCTGGCGGCCCTCGTTCAACAACTGGATGCCGGTCAAGCGCAGGGTGCTGACCAGCACGACCGGGCGCCCATAATCATTGCCATACGGGGTCGAGCCGCCGGTCAGGCCGGTATTGGCGGCCTGCAGGATGATCGCTGCCCCACCCTGCACCGCCGCCTGCAGCACACGCCACAATTCCAGCAACGTGCCCGGACGCACCACGGCCAGCACCGCGCCGTCGCCGAAGCGATAGCCCCGGCGGAAGCGGCGGGTCGCCTTGTCGCGGGTCAGCACATGGCGGCTGCCGACAGCAGCACGCAGCTGCGACAGCATGGCCCCGTGGCCAATCATGGCAGCCGCACCAGTGAATCTCGGCCGATGTCGGTAATGCGGTGTGCGCCGGTCAGCGTCATTGCCACGCGCATCTCCCTGGCGATCAGGTCCAGCAGGTTGGCCACGCCGGCCTCACCCTGCGCCGCGAGCGCATAGACGAAGGCCCGCCCCAGCAGCACGGTGTCAGCGCCCAGCGCCAGCATGCGCACCACGTCCAGTCCGGTGCGGATGCCGGAATCGGCGAGGATCTTCAGGTCGCCCTGTACCGCGTCAGCGATGGCCGGCAGCGCGCGTGCGGTGGACAGCACACCATCGAGCTGGCGCCCCCCGTGATTGGAGACCACGATGCCGTCGGCACCGAATGCAACCGCGTCGCGTGCGTCTTCCGGGTCGAGGATGCCCTTGATCACCATCGGTCCCTTCCAGAACTCGCGGATCCACTCCAGGTCCTTCCACGAAATGGATGGATCGAAGTTGCTGCCCAGCCAGCCGATATAGTCCTCCAGCCCGGTGGGGTTGCCGCGATAGGTGGAGATGTTGCCAAGATCGTGCGGACGTCCGAACAGACCCACGTCCCAGGCCCAGCGCGGATGGGTGATGGCCTGGCCGATGCGGCGCAGCGGAGCATTCGGACCGCTCATGCCGGAGTGCGCGTCTCGATAGCGCGCACCCGGTACCGGCATGTCCACGGTGAACACCAGCGTCGTAACGCCCGCCGCCTGGGCGCGCTCCAGGGCGTTGCGCATGAAGCCGCGATCGCGCAGCACGTACAGCTGGAACCACATCGACCGCTGGATCGCCGGGGCCACTTCCTCGATCGGGCACACCGACACGGTGGACAGGGTGAACGGAATGCCGCGGCTGTCAGCTGCCCGCGCCGCCTGCACTTCACCGCGGCGTGCATACATGCCGGTGAGGCCGACCGGCGCCAGTGCCACCGGCATCGCAAGCGTCTCGCCGAACAGCTCGGTCTCCAGGCTCAGGTCGGACATGTTGCGCAGGATGCGCTGGCGCAGTGCGATGTCGGACAGATCCGAAACGTTGCGCTTCAGCGTGTGCTCGGCATAGGCGCCGCCATCGATGTAGTGGAACAGGAACGGCGGCAGCCGGCGTTTGGCTGCGGCGCGGTAATCGGTGGAGGCGGAGATGATCATGGGGTCAACCGTGTGGGGAAGGCAGGCGCGAGGCCCGCGCGCGCCGGGCTTCGTTGTCGTCGAGCGTGCGCAGCGTGGTGTGCACGAACTCGAGGTGGGCATGCGCGGCGGCGCGCGCGCGCTCCGGATCACCGGCCAGCACCGCATCCATCATCTCGCGGTGCTGGTCGGACAACGGCGAGAAGGTCCTCGCCGAGGTATAGAGTTTCTCGCGGCTCTGCGAGATGTTGGTCTGCAGCAGATCGAACAGGCCACGCATCACCTGCAGCAGCACCAGGTTGTGCGACGCTTCGGCGATGGACAGGTGGAAGGCCGCATCGGCCTCCGCCTCGCCTGAAGGATCATCCTTGCCATGCGCATCCATCATGGTCTGGAAGGCCTGGGCGATGCGCGCCCGATCCTCGTCGGTGGCACGCAGCGCTGCATGCCAGGCCGTCGCTCCTTCCAGCGCGTGACGGATCTCCAGCACGTCGAAGCGGTATTCCGGGTCGCCCTGGAACAACGGCAGGTACGGAGCCAGGGATTCATCCAGCGCCTGCCGCGCGCGCGTGGCCGGCTCCGCCACGTAGGTGCCGCCGCCCACGCGTGCACTCAGCAGGCCCTGGCTGGACAACTGCGCGATGGCCTCGCGCAGCGCCGTGCGCGAGACACCCAGCTGCACCGCCAGCGCGCGCTCGGCCGGAAGCCGGTCACCCGGCTGCAGCTGCCGCTCCTGCACCAGACCACGCAGCTGCGCGGCCACCTTGTCTGAAATCCGTTGCGTGCTCATGGCGCCATTGTGGCCCGAAGCGCCTGGCAGGTGCGGCCCATGCTGCGCGGATAGGTCGTCGGCTGCATGGCTCAGGGAATCATCCAGGTCAGCCAGTACGCCTGCGCGGTGGTGATCAGGCCGACCATCACGGTGAAGATCAGACTGTGCTTGACAGTGAAGCGGAACAGGTCCGATTCCTTGCCGGCCAGGCCGACCGCGGCGCAGGCGATGGCAATCGACTGCGGCGAGATCATCTTGCCGGTGACGCCGCCGGTGGTGTTGGCCGCCACCAGCAGCACCTCGGACACGCCGATCTGCTGCGCAGTGGTGGCCTGCAGGGCCGAGAACAGCGCGTTGGAGGACGTGTCCGAACCGGTCAGGAACACGCCCAGCCAGCCCAGGAACGGCGAGAAGAAGGTGAATGCCTTGCCGGTGTGGGCCAGCGCCAGCGCCAGCGTGGCCGACAGGCCCGAATAGTTGGCGATGAAGGCGAAGGCCAGCACCATGCCGATCGAGTAGATCGGTGTGCGCAGCTCGCGCACGGTCTCGCCGAAGGTCTGCAGCGCCGCCTTGGCCGGCATGCGCAGGGCGAGGATGGCAATCACTGCGGCGAGGATGATCGACGTGCCGGTGGCCGAGAACGCGTCGAATTTATAGACCGCCTCGTAGCTCAACGGCGCAGGCACGATCGGTGGCATCTTCTGCACCATCTGGTCCAGGCCCGGCACCGGGATCTTCAGCACCCAGCTTTCCAGCGGGCCACCCGCCGCGAACAGCGACTTGAACGGCTTGATGCTCCACAGCGTGACCATCGCGGTAAGGATCAGGAACGGCGACCAGGCCTTGGCGATCTGGCCAACGCTGTAGCGCGGCGCTTCCAGCGCCTGGGCGGCCGCCTCGGCGCTGGTTTCGGTATCGAAGCGGAAGATCCGTACCGGCTTCCAGCGGCGCAGGAACAGGGTCAGGCACACCAGCGACGCCAGCGACGCGGTGATGTCCGGCAGCTCCGGCCCGATGAAGTTGGAGGTCAGGTACTGGGCAATGGCGAACGACCCGCCGGCCACCAGCACCGCCGGCCAGGTTTCCCTGACGCCACGCCAGCCATCCATGATCGCCATGATCCAGAACAGCACGATGATGGTCAGGAACGGCAGCTGGCGACCGGCCATCTGGCCGATCTCGAAGGCCTCCAGCCCGGTGACCTGTCCCGCCACGATGATCGGAATGCCCATCGCACCGAATGCCACCGGCGCGGTATTGACGATCAGGCACAGGCCCGCTGCATACAGCGGCTTGAAGCCCAGCCCGACCAGCAGCGCTGCGGTGATCGCCACCGGCGCGCCAAACCCCGCCGCGCCTTCCAGGAAGGCACCGAAGGCGAAGCCGACCATCAGCATCTGCAGGCGCTGGTCTTCGGTCACCGACAGGATCGAAGCACGGATGATGTCGAACTGCCCGGTCCTGACCGAGACCTTGTACAGGAACACCGCGCCGATGATGATCCAGGCGATCGGCCACAGCCCGTAGACGAAACCGAAGCCGGCCGCGCCAAACGCCTGGGTCAGCGGCATGCGGTAGAACAGCAGGGCCACGGCCAGTGCGATGGCCACGGTGATCGTGCCGGCCAGCCAGCCTTTCATGCGCAGCACGGCCAGGGCAACGAAGAAGAACGCGATCGGCAGCAACGCGATCAGGCTGGACAACCACAGGTTGCCGGCGGGGTCGTACAGGTGTTGCCAGGGCTGCATGGAGGCTCTCGACGGGGGCGGAATGTTTCCCCACCGCATGCGGTGGGACGCCGTGGTCACGATTATTGGTATTACCAATAATCAGATTCATCGGACCACTTGAAGCGGATTGAACCGCCATTTCGACGAAGAGCCTATTAGACCATAGAGTTACCGGGCATATTGGTATTACCAATAAAGCGCCACATGACAGAAGCTCGAAGGTGCTGCCCCGCTAGAGCCTGTCCGCCAACCGTCGCATCACCGCCAGCACCAGCAGGCACAGCACGCTCACACCAAGGGCGATGACGTACTTGCCGATGCCCACCGCAATCCCGATGGCGGCGGCCATCACCAGCGAACTGGCCGTGGTCAGCCCGCTGACCTGGTCCTCGCGGCTGCCACGCAGGATGGTGCCTGCGGCAACGAAGCCGACGCAGGCCACCACCGCTTCGATCAGGCGCACCGGGTCGACCTGCAGCAGGTCGCGGTAGCGCTCCTGCTGGAAATGCTCGGCCACGGAATCGCCGAGACCGACGATGAGGGCTGCGGCGCCGGCAATCATCATGTGCGTGCGCAGGCCCGCCGCATGCTTGCCCATCTCGCGCTCGATACCGAGCACGCCACCGAACAGCATCGCGGCGGCCACGCGCAGCAGGATCGATACATCCTGGTTGAGTTCCATCGACGTCTCCGGGAGTTTCCCGGAGCGTTGCGCGTCAGCCGTCGGATCGCGGTGAAGGACGCACCACGGCCCGTTCACCCGGTAGCGCCGGGCCATGCCCGGCACCACCGTCCCTGCGGTCACCGCATCACTGCGCCAGATAACCGCCATCGATCGCGTAATAGGTGCCGGTCGCGAACGAGGCATCGTCGCTGGCCAGCCAGGCCACCAGCGCCGCCACTTCCTCGGCCTTGCCCAGGCGCTTCAAGGCGTGGCGGTCTTCCAGCGTGGCGCGCACCTTCGGATCCATCTTCTCCAGCAGCGGCGTGGCGATGAAGCCCGGCCCCACCGCGTTGACACGGATGCCATCGGCGGCGTGCTCCCACGCCGCGGTCTGCGTCAGGCCGACCACACCATGCTTGGCCGCCACGTACGCGGTCGAACCGGCATAGCCCACCTGGCCCAGGATCGAGGCCATGTTGATGATGCTCCCGCCCTTCCCGGCCGCGCGCATGGCCTGGATCTGCGCGCGCTGGCACAGGAATACACTGGTCAGATTCACATCGACCACCCGCTTCCAGCCATCGATGGGATAGTCGCCGCTGCTCGCCGCCGGGCCGCTGATGCCGGCGTTGTTGACCGCGACGTGCACGCCGCCCAGCTCCTTCACTGTGCGCTGCACCGCCGCCTCCACGGCAGCCTCATCCGTGACATCCAGGGCGATGCCGATGGCGCGGCTGCCACGCCGGGCCAGCGCTTCCACGGTAGCGTCCACCGCGTCCTGCTTCAGGTCCCACACTGACACCGCAGCACCGGACGCTGCCAGCAGTTCGACCACGGCCAGGCCGATGCCGGAAACGCCACCGGTCACAATCGCCGTCTTGCCGCCGAGCTGATAGTCGATCATCTGTGTTCTCCATCTATCGGGAATCGATGTGGACACGCGTCCACCCGCGGCCCACGGTACGCCCCGCCGTGTTACGGCCGCGCCACTTCCCGGCGCTGCAACGAACCTTCCCATCGCTGCAACGCGTTCGACCGTATGCTCGACCTCACCCTCCCCTGCTGTGGAAACTCCAATGAATCCCGCTGACGCCCTGCTGTTCACGCCCACTCACCTGGGTGACATCGCTGCTGCGAACCGCATCGCCATGGCACCGCTGACGCGCAACCGCGCCCTGCCCGACCGCGTCCCTTCTCCACTGGCGATCACCTATTACCGCCAACGTGCCAGTGCCGGCCTGATCATTGCAGAAGCCACCCAGATCAGTCCTCTTGGCCAGGGCTACCTTGATACGCCGGGCATCTACAGCGCCGAGCAGGTCGCTGCGTGGAAATCCATCACCGACGCGGTACACGCCGAAGGTGGCCGCATCGTGCTGCAGCTGTGGCATGTGGGTCGCATCTCCCACACCAGCCTGCTGCCGGAAGGCGAAGTGCCGGTGGCACCCAGCGCCCTCCGCGCCAACGGCAAGACCTTCACCGCCAATGGATTCGAGGATGTCTCCGCACCGCGCGCATTGGCGCTGGAGGAGATCCCGCAACTCATCGAGGATTACCGCATCGCCGCGCGCAATGCCATTGCCGCAGGCTTCGATGGCGTCGAGGTACATGCAGCCAACGGCTACCTGATCGACCAGTTCCTGCGCGATGGCAGCAACCACCGGGACGATGCCTACGGTGGAAGCATCGAGAACCGTACGCGGCTGCTGTTCGAGGTGGTCAGCGCGGTCGCCGAAGCAATCGGCGCCGGCCGCACCGGCGTGCGCCTGTCACCGGTCACGCCGGTCAATGATGCCCATGACAGCAACCCGCAACCGCTGTTCAACCTTGCAGTGGAGCGCCTGGACACGATCGACGGCCTGGCCTTCATCCATGTCATCGAGGGTGCAACCGGTGGCGATCGGGACAACATCCCGTTCGACTACCCTGCGCTGCGCGCACGCTTCCGTGGCGCCTGGATCGCCAACAACGGATACGACGCTGAGCGTGCCGGGCAGGCCCTTGCCAGCGGCTATGCCGACATGATCGCGTTTGGTCGGCCCTTCATCGCCAACCCGGATCTGGTCGCGCGACTGCGCAGCGGTGCGCCGTTGGCCGAGCTCGACCCGGCCACGTTGTATGGCGGTGGCGAACACGGCTACATCGACTACCCGGCACTGGATGCCTGACGACGGGTGCATGCACGGTCCACCGCGACCGGGCATGGCCCGACGTTGCCCATGGAAGGTGGCGCCGGGCCAGGCCCGGCGTTGCCCGCCCCGTTTCAGTACACCGGCAGATCGATGTAGCTGGCCTGCGCCGCGCTGTGCCAGACCCGCTGCGTGGCCTTCTGGTAGTCGCCCGGCTTGGCCAGGTAGATGTTCGGCACATA
Organism: Stenotrophomonas sp. B2; assembly: GCF_014947095.1. Lineage (NCBI taxonomy): Bacteria > Pseudomonadati > Pseudomonadota > Gammaproteobacteria > Lysobacterales > Lysobacteraceae > Stenotrophomonas > Stenotrophomonas sp. B2. Next base: position 31,041 of record NZ_JADCQA010000017.1, read on the forward strand.
GGTCTGCGGGTTGCGGTCATACAGCGGGAACAGGCTCGACTGCACCTGCACCATGACCCGGTGCCCCTTCTGGAAGGTGTGGTTGGCGTTGGGCAGGTCGAAGCGGTAGGGCAGCACCTGGTTCGCCGCCAGCGGCTTCGGATCGCTGAAGCTTTCGCGGTAGCGGCCACGGAAGATCGCCAGTGACACGGGCAGCTCGTAGCCCCCCATCTCCGGCGTCGATGCTTCCTGGTCCGGGTACACATCGATCAGCTTCACCACCCAGTCGCTGTCGGTGCCGCTGGTCGAGGCCTGCAGGTGAACCACCGGCGCGCCGCCGATGCGCAGCGGCGCCGTCAGCGGTTCGGTGATGAAGGTCAACACGTCCGGGCGACCATCGACAAAGCGCTGGTCCTTGACCAGCCAGGTGGTCCACATGTCGCGGTCGCCGAAGCGGATCGGGCGCGGCACGAACGGCACCGGCTTGGCGGGGTCGGACACGTACTCCTCGAAGTCACCCTCGCCCGCCGCTGGCGCCTGGAACGCCAGCTTGCCGCCGGCACGCAGATAGAGCGGCTTGCTGCTGGCGGCACAGCCCTTGTCGCAGCTGCGCGGCCACCCTTTCAGGCGGTCCCAGTGGTTTTCGCCGGTGTTGTAGATCAGCACCGGCGGTGTGTCCGCCTTCGGCGCGCCGTCCACCAGGTACTGGTCGAAGAACGGCTTGAGCACATCGCGGCGGAACTGCAGCGCGGTATCGCCGTCGAACTTCAGCGCGCCCAGTTCGCTGGCGCTGTAGTTCACCTGGCTGTGGCGCCACGGGCCCATCACCAGGTAATTGCGGTTGTTGCCGCTGTCGCGCCCTTCCATCGCCTGGTAGGCGTGGTTGGCGCCCCACATGTCTTCCTGGTCCCACAGGCCCTGCAACCACAGGGTCGGCACCTTCAACGGCGTCTTGGCCATCACCGCATCCAGCGCCTGGCCCTGCCAGAAGGCGTCATACGCCGGGTGCTCGACCAGCTTCTTCCACCAGGTCAGCTGGTCCACGCCGGTGAAACGGGCGTAGTCGCCAGCCGAACCGATGCGCAGGAACGTGCTGTAGTCGTCATAGCCCAGGCTCGGCAGCGGCGTGCCCTTGCCGCGCTTCTCGGTCTGCATCGCGAAGTAGTTGAAGTTGACCTGGCGGAAGGCACCGTAGTTGAGCCAGTCGTCGCCCATCCAGCCATCGACCATCGGGCTCTGTGGTGCCGCCACCTTCAACGCCGGATGCGGATCGGTCAACGCCATCACCACGGTGAAACCTTCATAGGACGAGCCCAGCATGCCGACCTTGCCGTTGCTCTCGGGCACGTGCTTCACCAGCCAGTCGATGGTGTCCCAGGCGTCGGTGGAGTGATCCACCTTGGTGTTGTTCAACGGCCCGCGCAGCGGCCGGGTCATCACGTAATCGCCTTCGGAGCCGTACTTGCCACGGATGTCCTGGAATACGCGGATGTAACCGCTGTCGACGAACACCTCGTCGCCCTGTGGCAGCAGGTCGCGCATGCGCGGCGAGTCACTGCGGTTGGCGCGGCCGGCAGCATCGTAGGGCGTGCGGGTCAGCAGGATCGGCGCGTTACGGGCGCCCTTGGGTACCACGATCACCGTATACAGCCTGGTGCCATCACGCATCGGCACCATCACCACGCGCTTGTCGTAGTCGCGCCCCACATCCGGGGCAACGAAAGGCTTGCCGCTGATGTCCGGGGTCATCGGCGGAGTATCGGCAGCCAGCACGCTGCTGGACAGGCAAAGGGCGATGGCTATTGCAACGGCACGCACACGCATGGACAACCCCTTCCGGCGGGAAAGTTCCAAGCCTACTCCTGACCTGCCCTGTGAAGGGTGTGACGGCTTTGCATTCTGGGGCGGATGCGGGCAGGACTGATGGCACATGTGCCTATGCTGCCGCTGCGCTCGCCGGGCATGGCCCGGCGCTACCGTATTCCTCGGCCCATCGTTGCGCCGCCGGGCATGGCCCGGTGCTACCGCATTCCTCTGCCCATCGTTGCGCCGCCGGGCATTGCCTGGCGCTACCGCTCGTGCGGGTCATGGCGTAGCGCCGGGCCATGCCCGGCGAGCGCAGCGGCAGGCCGCAAACAGACACGGCCCCTTGCGGGGCCGTGTCTGCAAGCGTGAGTACCACGCGGTGTCAGCGCAGCACCTGCTCCACCAGCTGCACGTCCGCGCTCTGCAGCGGTTCGGCGGCATTGCGCGACAGCTGCACCTGGTAGGTGCCACCTTCAATCTTCCACTGGCGGGCCTGCGCATCGTAGTGGGCCAGGGTCTTCGGCTCGGCTTCGATACGGATGCGGCGCTGCTCACCCGGCTGCAGCTGCACCTTGTCGTAGCCGATCAGCCGGATCGGCGTGCTGCTGCCCGCCGGCAGCTTCAGGTACAGCTGGGCCACGTCGGCACCGGCGCGCTTGCCGGTGTTGCGGATGTCCACGCTGGCGACCAGGCGCGAACCTTCCACGCTCACCTTCAGGTTGTCGTAGGCAAAGGAGGTGTAGGACAGGCCATGGCCGAAGGCGAAGGTCGGAGTCAGGCCCTTGGCGGCCATCCACTTGTAGCCGACGTTGGCGCCTTCGATATCGAAATCGAACACATCACCGAACGGTTTGGCCGGCTTGAAGCCCAGGCCATCGATATGCGGGCGCGGCAGCTGCGACTCGTCCGTCACCCAGGTCACCGGCAGGCGGCCGGACGGATTGGCCTGGCCGGTCAGCAGTGCGGCGATGCCCTCGCCACCGCGGATGCCGGGATACCAGGCCTGCAGCATCGCCGGCACCTGCGCCAGCCACGGCGTGCGCACCGGGCCGTTGGTTTCCAGCACCAGCACGGTCTTCGGGTTGGCCTTGGCCACCGCCGAAATCAGCGCATCCTGATTGTCCGGCAGCTGCATGTCCGGCAGATCCACCGATTCGGCGGCCCACTGCGTGGCGAACACGATGGCGACATCCGCCTGTGCGGCGGCCTTGGCTGCAGCCGCGGCATTGTTGCCGTCCACATACGCGATGGTGGCGTCCGGGCGCGCTGCACGCAGCGCCTCCAGCGGCGAGGACGGATGGAACATCACCGGGCCCGGCCAGGTGGTCGGCATCACGCCCGGCACCGCGTTGGTGCCCTTGGCGGTCACGCCCACCATCGACGAACCGCCACCACCGATCACGCCCTTGTCGGCATGGCCGCCGATGATGACGATGCGCTTCACGCTGTCGGCCAGCGGCAACAGGTTGCCTTCATTGCGCAGCAGTACGCTGCCCTCTTCCACCGTGCGCTGTGCCACGGCAAAACCGGCCTCGGCATCAACCTTCTGGTGCTGTGGCGGGTTGTCGAAGTTGCCGTGCAGGAACATCGTGCGCAGGATGCGCGCCACCATGTCGTTCAGGCGCGCCTGCGGCACCACGCCGCCGTGCACGGCCAGGCGCAGCGGCTCGTCGAAGAACACCGCCGCGTCGAACACTTCACCGGCCGACTGCTGGTCCAGGCCGGCCAGCGCCGCCTTTGAGCCACTGTGCACGCCACCCCAGTCGGACATCACGAAACCAGGGAACTTCCATTCCTGCTTCAGCACCTGGTTCATCAGGTAGCCGTTCTCGCAGCCGTAGGTGCCGTTGATCTTGTTGTACGAGCACATCGCCACGCCCGGGCGGCCGGTCTCCAGCGCGATCTCGAAGGCCAGCAGGTCGGACTCGTGCATGGCCTGTTCGCCGATGCGTACGTCATGGAAGTTGCGGCGGGTCTCCATGTCGTTCAGCGCGAAGTGCTTCATCGAGGAGATCACGTGCTGGCTCTGCACGCCCTGGATCAACGCGCCGACCATCGAGCCTGCCAGCAGCGGATCTTCGCCGGCGTACTCGAAGTTGCGGCCGTTGCGCGGATCGCGCTGCAGGTTGACGCTGCCGGAAAGCAGGATGTTGAAACGCTGCTGCCAGGCCTCGCGGCCCATCGTCGCGCCGCCTGCGAAAGCCACTTCGCGGTTCCAGCTCGATGCGGTGGACGGGCCGGAGGGCATGGCGGTGGCGAAGTCGCCGGGCCGGATGCCGCCGGGGTTGGTCACACCGACGCCGGCGTCGGCCGACTGCTGCGAGGGAATGCCCAGGCGTGGCACGCCCGGCACGAAACCGGCCGAACCGACCGCGCCGTCCGGCAGCGGGCCGCCGTCCTTGCCCAGCCCGAAGTAGCTGTGCAGCATCTGGAATTTCTCATCCTCGGTCATCGCCTTCAGCAGCAGCGCAGCGCGGGCGTCGGCGTTGAGGGTGGTGTCCATCCACGGCGCATCGCCCCCCTTGTCGGCGGCATAGGCCAAGGTCAGCAGGGTCGCGCGCAGGGCGCTGCCCTCAACCTTGAACGGCGCACTGCTGGCGGCCTGGAAGCCATCGCTGAAGTAGCTGGCATCGGCTTCCGGGGCCACCCGCGCCGGATCGAAACCGGCAGCCTTGGCGGAATCGCCAGCAACAGCGCCGAGCAGCACCGCCGGCGCACCCAGCCGCGAACGCGACACCAGGGCCGGCAACTGCAGGGCACCCGCGCCGGCATCGGTGTAGACCGCAACGGTGTGGCGACCGTCATCCAGGCGCAGGTAGTTCAGCCCCGGCTGGTCCGGGCCGGATTCCGCCGCGATCGGCAGCCGGGTCAGCACGGCCTGACCGCGCTGGGTCCGGCCATCGTCCTTCCCGGCGGCGATGAAGCGGTATTCGTAGCCCAGGCCATCAGCCAGCAGCTGCAGCGGATCGACCTGGTCGATGCTGCGCTGCACCTGCCGCACACTCACGGCATCCACCTGCAGGGATCCAAGCTGGGTGGCCAGGGCCGGCATCGCTTCGGCCGGCGGCGCCTGCTCCAGGGTCAACACGGTGAACGCGGCGGGATCGGCCCACGCCGGCGCGATGACGGCGGCGGACACGGCGAGGGACAGGGCAAGCGGCTTTGTAAACGTTTTCATCGACGGGCGTAATTCCGTTGCCAAGGCAATCGGTCCAGGGAAAATGCCGCCGAAGGGTGCAGCGTTCATGCCGTACAGGCGTTGCCGGGCAACACCTCAGGCCGGAGGGCGGACCGGTCTGCGCGCGGGACCCTCCTCCCGGCGTGACAACCTGCCTGCCCGGGCCACGCACGTGGCCCAACCTGTGAAGATTGTGCGAGGGCGTTCATGCCTGTCAACAGGACCTAAGGCACAGGCCAGCCCCTGCACGCCGGTTATCAGTCCATCACCGGCGGTCATCAGTAGGGTGCGCGGCGCTGCCGATAATGGAAGCCCCTGGCCACGGATCACGCCCATGAACGTACATCGCGACTTCGACCATCTCTGGCGCGACCGCTGTGACACCTCCAGCCAACGCAGCCCGCGCGTGCTGATCCGCGTATTCGTCGCTCCCGGCGAACTGGAGCGCAGTGTGGCGTTCTACGAGCAGCTGCAGGGTGTGGTCGCCGATGCCGGGTTTCCGTTTCCCGATGCAGGACTGCGCCTGGCCATGGTCGGTGCCTTCCTGCTGATCGAAGGCAGCGAGACCGCACTGGCACCCTTCACCTCGACCACGGGCACCCTGCTGGTCGACGATGTCCGGCCCTATCACGACAAACTGATCGCTGCCGGAGCCGAGATCATCTTCCCGCTGCAGATCGTCCCGACCGGTGCGGCGTTCAATGCAGTCCATCCCGATGGCACCGTGGTCGAGTACGTGCACCACCGCCCGGATCCGCAGGGGCGGTGAGTGCGGGGCACGTTGATCGATGAACCGCGCCCGCTCTTCAGCAACCTGAAACGCGGCGCTCGAATTCATTAGTAATTCTACTCACGAGGCGAGTAGCATGTCCGGTCTCAGCCCTTGATACCGGCCTGTCGATACTCGCTCCATGCCAGCCGTTTCCGACAACTATTGTCGCTCTCAGCCAGCCCCCACGCGTTTCCGGACGGTGGGCTGATGGGTGCGGTCATTGCCCTCGACCGTCTCCTGGACGGTCGCCAGCTATGGCGCGGTCCGGCGCGGCACGGCCCGGCCAGCGACCATCTGGCCAGTGGCCACCCCGCCCTGGATGCACGCCTGCCCGGGGGGGGATGGCCGGCCAGCGGGCTGTGCGAGGTGCTGCAGGGCGCGCCGGGTGTAGGCGAACTGGCGCTGGTCTGGCCGGCATTGGCAAAGCTGAGCCGCCGCGAGCGGCCGATCGTGCTGGTCGCGCCGCCTTACCGGCCGCATGCGCCGGCCTGGGCCGCGGCCGGGCTGGATCTGGCGCAGCTGCAGATCATCCAGGCCGGGCCGAAGCAGGCGCTGTGGGCCACCGAACAATGCCTGCGCTCGGCGGCCTGCGCGGCAGTGCTGTGCTGGCCACAGCAGGTCGACGACCGCGCCCTGCGCCGCCTGCAGGTAGCCGCCGACAGTGGCCAGTGCCTGGGCTTCGTGTTCCGCGAGGCGCGTGCGGCCCGCAACCCGTCCCCGGCCAGCCTGCGCCTGCAGCTCGACCACGGCCAGGTCCGGGTCCTGAAGTGCCGTGGCGGATTGCCGCCGGCACAGCCGCTGCCACTGGCCATCGCCCACTGAGGCGGCCGCATGGACTGGGCCTGCCTGTTGTTGCCGCAGCTGGCGCTGGATTGCGTGCTGCGCCTGCAAGCGGATCCGCAGCGGCCACTGGTGCTGCTGCAGGGGCCGGCGCAGCGTCGCGTGCTGCGCGCCGTCAGCCCTGCTGCGCGTGCAGCCGGCCTGCGTCCGGGCATGCTGTTGTCGGCCGCACAGGTACTGGTGCAGGACCTGCAGCTGCATGACTACGATCCGGCCACCGAGCTGCACACCCGCCAGTTGCTGGCCAGCTGGCTGTACGGCTTCAGTTCGCAGGTCAGCCTCGACTTTCCCCATGCCCTGGTCCTGGAGATCGGTGCCAGCCGTGCCCTGTTCGGCGATTGGCTGGCAATCGAACGGCGCCTGCGTGATGGCCTGCATGAACTTGGATTCCGTCACCGCCTGGTCGCGGCGCCCAATCCCCATGCCGCACGGGTGCTGGCCAACGTGCATGATGGCCTCGGTATCGATGCAGGACAGTTGCCAGCCCTGTTGGCGCAGCTGCCCTTGCCGCGCAGCGGATTGCCGGCCGATGCGGTGACCGTGCTTGGCCGCTCCGGGCTGCGTACGCTGGGGGCAGTGTTCGACCTGCCGCGCGAAAGCCTGGCGCGTCGCTTCGCGCCGGACGTGCTGCAGCAGCTGGACGCGCTGCGTGGCCAGCCCACCGCACCCCTGCGCTACTACCAGCCACCAGACCGTTTCGACGCACGCATCGAATTCGAGTACGAGATCGAATCCAGCCAGGCCCTGCTGTTTTCGCTGCGACGCCTGCTGCTGGATCTGGCGGCCTTCCTGTGCTCGCGCGATGGCGGCGTGCAGCGTTTCGACCTGCATTTCGAACACGACCTGCTGCCTGCCAGCGTGCTGACCATCGGCCTGCTCGCACCCGAGCGCGATGCCGCGCTGCTGTTCGAGATCGCCCGTAACCGCATGGAGGCTTTCCCGCTGCCGGCGGGCAGCCGGGCCCTGCGCCTGCAGGCCGAACAGCTGCCGCCCTTCGTGCCCGCCGCACGCGATCTGTTCGACACCCGCCCGGCACAGGCGATGCCGTGGACCCAGCTGCGCGAGCGCCTGCGTGCACGGCTCGGCGATGACGCCGTGCAGCCCCTTGCCGTGCAGGCCGACCATCGCCCCGAACGCGCCAGTGGCACCCAGGCACCCGCCAGGCCACCGGCGTACTGGCCGCTGCGCCCCGGCTGGTTGCTGGACACACCACAGGTGCTGCGTGACCCGCGGCTGCGCATCGTCACCGGGCCGGAGCGGATCGAATCAGGCTGGTGGGACCACGCCGATGCGCGCCGTGACTACTACGTGGTGGAAACCGCACACGGCCAGCGCGGCTGGGCCTTCCGCGAGCGCAATGATCCACATGCACCGTGGATGCTGCACGGCTGGTTCGGCTGAACCACCATGCATGATGAACTGCCCGGCTATGCCGAACTGCACTGCCTGTCGGCCTTCAGCTTCCAGCGCGGTGCCTCCACCGCCGAGGAACTGTTCGCACGTGCCCGCGGCCAGGGCTACCGCGCGCTGGCGATCACTGACGAGTGTTCGCTGGCTGGCATCGTGCGCGCCTGGCAGGCAGCGAAGACACAGGGCGTGGCGCTCATCGTCGGTGCCGAGTTCCAGGTCGAAGAGGGACCGAAGCTGGCGCTGCTGTGCACCGACCAGGCTGCCTACGCCGGGTTGTGCCAGTTGATCACCACCTGCCGGCGGCGGGCCGGCAAGGGCGAGTACCGCTGCCTGCGCGATGACCTGTCCGGCCTGCCCGACGGCCTGTTGTGCCTGTGGCTGGACCGGCAGCCCGCCGCCACCGATCTGCCACTGCTGCGCGCAGCCTTCAAGGACCGCCTGTGGCTGGCGGTGGAACTGCATCATGAGCACGACGACGCGCGCCGCCTGCAGCAGCTGCAGGCGTTCGGCGAACGCCACGGCCTGCCGCTGGTCGCCAGCGGCGATGTGCACATGCATGTGCGCCGCCGCCGCGCGCTGCAGGACACGCTGACCGCGATCCGTCACCGCTGCAGCGTGGCCGAAGCCGGCTGGCGCCTGTTCCCCAATGGCGAACGCCATCTGCGCCCGCGCACCGCGCTGGCCCGGTTGTACCCCCCTGCACTGCTGGCCGAGACCGTGCGCATCGCCGAGCGCTGCCACTTCACCCTGGACCAGTTGAAGTACACCTACCCGCGTGAACTGGTGCCGGAAGGTCATGACCCGGACAGCTGGTTGCGCGAGCTGGTGGAAGAAAAGATTCCCTGGCGCTGGCCGGAGGGCATCCAGGAACCACAGCGCAGGCAGATCGAGCACGAGCTGGCATTGATCAAGAAGAAGAACTATGCCTCCTACTTCCTCACCGTGCACGACATCGTGCGCTTCGCCCGCAGCCAGGACATCCTCTGCCAGGGCCGCGGCTCGGCCGCCAATTCAACGGTGTGCTTCGTACTGGGCGTGACCGAGATCGACCCCGCGCGCAGCAATCTGCTGTTCGAGCGCTTCATCTCCGCCGAGCGGAATGAACCACCGGATATCGATATCGATTTCGAGCATGAACGGCGCGAGGAAGTCCTGCAGTACGTGTTCAAGCGCTATGGCCGCGAACGCGCCGCGTTGACGGCGGTGGCGATCAGCTATCGCGGCCGCAGTGCGATCCGTGATGTCGCCCGCGCGCTGGGACTGCCGATGGACCAGGTCAATGAACTGGGCGCGGCGATGGACCATTGGGGTGGCAACATTCCGCTACCGGAAACCCTGCGCGAGCGCGGCTTCGACCCGGAGACGCCGCTGATGCGGCGACTGCTGTCATTGACCGCCGAGCTGATCGACTTCCCGCGCCACCTGTCGCAGCATCCGGGCGGTTTCGTGATTTCCGAACACCCGCTGTCGACGCTGGTGCCGGTGGAGAACGCAGCGATGGCCGACCGCACCGTCATCCAGTGGGACAAGGACGATCTGGATGCCACAGGCCTGATGAAGGTCGACTGCCTGGCGCTGGGCATGCTCACCGCCATCCGCAAATGCCTGGCAATGCTGAAGCAGCATGGCCTGCACGAAGGACGCATGGATGCGATCCCGCCCAAGGATGCGAAGACCTTCGACATGATCTGCGCCGCCGACACCATCGGCGTGTTCCAGATCGAATCGCGCGCGCAGATGGCGATGCTGCCGCGCATGCAGCCGCGCACGTTCTATGACCTGGTGATCGAAGTCGCGATCGTGCGACCCGGTCCGATCCAGGGCGACATGGTGCATCCCTATCTGGAGCGGCGGCGGATCCTGCGCGAGCACGGCCCTGATGCACTGAACGATCCACACAATCCGCTCTACCCACCGCGGCTGGAACGCGTGTTCGCACGTACGCTGGGCGTGCCATTGTTCCAGGAACAGGTGATGCAGCTGGCGGTGGATGCGGCCGGTTATACCCCGGGCGAGGCCGATGCCCTGCGCCGTTCGATGGCGGCCTGGAAGCGCCGCGGCGGGCTGGAGCCGCATCGCGAGAAGCTGTTGGCCGGCATGCTGGAGAACGGCTTCAGTCGCGAATACGGCGAGCACCTGTTCGAGCAGATCAAGGGCTTCGGCGATTACGGCTTCCCGGAAAGCCACGCCGCCAGCTTCGCCCTGCTGACCTATAACAGCTGCTGGCTGAAGTGCCATCATCCGGCCGCGTTCACCGCCAGCCTGATCAACAGCCAGCCACTGGGGTTCTACAGCCCCGACCAGCTGCTGCAGGATGCGCGCCGGCACGGCATCATCGTGCTGCCGGTGGACGTGCGCCACAGCGACTGGGACTGCACGCTGGATTTCAGCAGGGGTCCCGCGGCGATCCGGCTGGGCCTGCGCCTGGTCGATGGCTGCAACGAACAGGTGGCACAGGCCATCATGCGCGAACGCGCGCGACGGCCATTCGACGATGTCGGCGATCTGTGCCAGCGCACCGTCCTGGACCGGCGCCATCAGGGCCTGCTGGCCGATGCCGGCGCGCTGCGCGGCCTCAGCGGGCATCGTCATCGTGCGCGCTGGGATGTCTCCGGCGTGGAAAACCGCCTGCCGCTGTTCGATCAGGCCCGCACCACCGCTGAAGCACGCGTGCCATTGCCGTTGCCCAGTGCGTGGGAAGACATGCAGGCCGACTACCGCAGCATCGGCACTACCCTGGGTCGCCATCCCATGTCATTCCTGCGCACGCAGCTGCGCAGCCGCGGCTGCCTCGACGCCGCACAACTGGCCGGCCACGGCCATGGCCGCCGCGTACGCATCGCCGGGCTGGTACGCATGCGCCAGCGTCCCCAGACCGCCAGCGGCGTCACCTTCCTTACCCTGGAAGATGAAACCGGCATGGTCAATGCCGTGGTCTGGCGGCACCTGGCCGACCGGCAGCACCGTGTACTGGTCGATACCCAGCTGATGCAGATCGACGGCCGACTGGAGCGTGTCGATGGCGTGCAGCATGTGATCGTGCAACGCATGCACTGCCTGGATGAACTGCTGCAGGGCCTGCGCAGCCGAAGCCGCGACTTCCACTGAGGACACACCGCGTCACACAGCGAACTGGTCATGAGCGGCCCGCTTCCGTTATCGTCGGCACATCCAAGGAAGGACGATCCGATGCCCCGTGCACTCACGCTGACCACGCTGCTGGTCTCCACCCTCGCCCTGCTCGTTTCCGGCTGGACTGCCTGGAGCCTGCATCGCAGCCAATCGCCGCAGCGGGTGATCGAAGCCCGGGGCCTGGTCATCCACGATGGCGCCGGTCAGGCGCGGGTGATCCTGGGCGCCCCGGTGCCCGACCCGCGCAGTCGCGGCCAGGTGCAGGGAACACGTGCCAGCGCCCTGTCCGGCCTGGTTCTGCTGGGTCCAGACGGCTCCGAACGCGGCGGCTACGGCACGACCGACCACGGTGGCGAAGCCCTGCTGACGCTTGACGACGCAGCCGGCACCACCGAAGTGTTCAAGGTGGTCGCCAACCCCGACCGCGGCGCCAGCCTGATGGTCAAACACCAGAACAACACCGGCGCGATGCTCACCTCCTGGCAGGGCAAGCCGGAGTTGATGTTCGTGGATGACAGCGGACAGTCCTACTACGTGCGCCCCGGCGTCAGTGCCGCGCCCTGAAGGACGCGGGTTCATCATCCCAGCACGGCCGCCAGGTCATCGGCCAGCTGTCGCTGCTGCGGTGTTCCCAGCGCCGCACAGGTGATGCGCAGGCCATGACCGGGGGCGGAAACCGCGAACACTTCGCCGGCACGCACATGCCAGCCGCGGGCGGCCAGCGCCAGTACCTGCGGGCGGCTGTCATCCGGCAGAGGCAACCACAGGTTCAACCCCTCCATCGGCACGGCCTGCTGCACGCCCCGCGCCTGCAGCAGCATCTGCAGCGACTGCAACCGCTGCTGGTAACGCACGCCGGCCGAAGCGATCTTCGCCCGCTGCGTGGCTGATTCCAGCACCGAGACCGCCGCGTCCTGCAGCAGGTGGCTGACCCAGCCGGTTCCCGCTGCCAGCCGCAGGCGCAGCCGTACCGCGGTTTCCTCATCGCAGGCCAGCCACGCCAGGCGCAGATCCGGGCCCAACGGCTTGGACAGCGAGCGCAGCAGTGCCCAGCGCCGGCCATCGACGGGCAGCACTGAGTGGTAGGCCTGCTGCGAGAGCAACGCGTAATGATCGTCGATCAGCACCGCCACCTGCGGGTAGCCGGCCAGCAGCTGGCGCAGTGCCCGCGCCCGCTTCGCATCCAGGCTGGCGCCGGTAGGATTGTGTGCGCGCGGCGTCAGCAGTACCGCGCGTGCGCCAGCCTCCAGCGCCCGCCGCAGCGACGCCACCTGCATCCCATGCGTGTCCACCGCCACGGGCAGCGGCGTGTGGCCAGCGGCATTGAGCACGTTGAGGCTGCCAAGGAAGCAGGGATCCTCTACAGCGATGCGGTCGCCGGGCAGCAGCCAGGCAGCCAGCAGGCGTTCGATGCCATCGACGGCACCGTGGCTCAGCTCCAGGGCGTAGCCCTGCGGACAATCGGCATCCAGCGACGCACGTGCCAGCCGCTGCATGCGCGGGTCGACCGTACCCACGCCATACAGCCGAGGTGGCGCCGGTGCCAGGCGCAGGCTCGGCAACAGCCGTGGGTCCGGATTGCCACCTGCCAGATCGTGCAGCGCCAGCCCCGGCGGACTGCCTTCGCGCGCGACGGGGGCCGACACGCCACGCACCGTGGTACCGCGCCGCCCCCCCGTACTGGCCAGGCCCGCCGCGTCCAGCCGCTTGTACGCGGCCGCCACCGTGTTGCGGTTGACGCCCAGCCGCTCGGCCAGTTCGCGTACCGGCGGCAGCACGCTGCCCGCGGTCAGCCGCCCGTCGCCGATGCCCTCGCGGATGCTGTCGAAGATCGATTCGGCACTGTGCCCGGTGATTTTCATTTTGTCCTATGCCAAAATAAATCTTGTCCTGTGCCAGTGTATCCCACCCTGGCCACCCTGCATTGGAGGTGCACGCATGCCCCTTGCCGCCGCCGACTGGCCTGTCGCCCAGTCCGTCGAACAGATCGCCACCAACCTGCTCACGGTGCGCCAGCGCATCGCGCGGGCCTGTGCCCGCGCGGGCCGCGACCCGCAGAGCGTGCGCCTGCTGCCGGTCAGCAAGACCGTGGATGAGGCGCGCATCCGCATGGCCGTGGCTGCCGGCTGCCATGAGCTGGGTGAGAACAAGGTGCAGGAGGCACAGCGCAAGGCCGAGTCGATGGCCGACCTTGGCGTGCACTGGTCTGTGATCGGCCACCTGCAGACCAACAAGGCCCGCCATGTGGCGCGCTTCGCCAGTGAATTCCAGGCGCTGGACAGCCTGCGCGTGGCCGAAGCGCTGCAGCAGCGCCTGCTGCTGGAGGACCGCACTCTGGACGTGTTCGTGCAGGTCAACACCTCCGCCGAACCCAGCAAGTACGGCCTGGAGCCCGGCGCCGTCGAGGCTTTCGTGCAGCAGCTGCCCATGTTCGACCGCCTGCGCGTACGCGGATTGATGACCCTGGCCATCTTCACTCCGGAGGTGGAACGCGTACGCGCCTGCTTCGTCCGCCTGCGCACGCTGCGCGACCAGCTGCAGCGCAGCGCGCCGACCGGCATCGACCTGTCGCAGCTGTCGATGGGCATGTCCGGCGACTTCGAGGTCGCCATCGAGGAGGGCGCCACCGTGGTCCGCGTCGGCCAGGCCATCTTCGGAGCACGCGCGACACCGGACAGCGCCTACTGGCCCACCCGTGGAGGGGCCGCATGAAGCACGCGGTCGTCCTGCAACACATCGCCTTCGAAGACCTCGGCACGCTGCAGCCGCTGCTGTTGGCCCAGGGCTGGCAGCTGCACGTGCTGCAGGCCGGCATCGATGCGCTTGACGCGGCCGAAGCGGCTGATCTGCTGGTCGTACTGGGAGGCCCGGTCAGCGTCAACGATGGCCTGCTCTACCCCTTCCTGGCTGACAGCATCGCGCTGCTGCAACGGCGCCTGCACCTGCAGCGGCCGACCCTCGGCATCTGCCTGGGTGCGCAGCTGATGGCACGTGCGCTGGGGGCGGAGGTGGCGCCCAGCGGAGGCAAGGAAATCGGATTCGCGCCACTGCTGCTGACCGACGAGGGCCAGCGTTCTCCCCTGCTGGCATTGCAGGGCATTCCTGTGCTGCATTGGCATGGCGAAGCCTTCGAACTCCCGGACGGTGCGCACCGTCTTGCCAGCACACCCGCCTGCCGCCACCAGGCCTTTTCCATCGGGAAGCATGCACTGGCCCTGCAGTGCCACCCGGAACTGGACGCGCGGCAGTTCGAACGCTGGCTGATCGGCCACGCGCTCGAGCTGGCCCAGGCGGGCATCGACCCGAACGATCTTCGCGCGCAGGCACGCCGCTATGGCGCCCCGCTGGCCGCAGCCGCCACTGCGATGTTCAACCACTGGCTGCAGGAACTACCGGAGAACGCACGATGAACTACCGCCTGCTGGTCCACCGTCACGGCGCCTACTGGGGTCATTTCGACTGCCAAGGGGCCGATGCGCTGCAACGCCTGGAGACCATCGCCGCGCACCTGCCCAACGCAGCGGGATTCCAGCTGCAACGCCAGAAGGGCATTGGCGAAGAACGCATCCTGTCCAGCAGCGCCGAAGGCCTGCGTGTGCTCGCTGCACAGATCCAGTACCGCGACCTCTGACGCAGAGCGCGCTGCCGGCCCGCTCGCCTTCGATGCGCCGGCACCATGGATGCAAATGATTCTCTTTTACTGTAAGGTGCAGGCGCTGCCCTTGCCGCCGCGGGCTGTTCCCTTTCCCAGTTGTAGCCCGCCCCGTGTCCACGCCTGTCGAACCGACGGATGTCGCGCATCTGTGCGCCGCCCATTACCGGCCGCTGCACGCCCACGTCCGCCGCAAACTCCCGCAACGCAGCGATGCCGATGACGTCGTCCAGGAGACCTGGCTGCGTGTCGTCAAGGTCGCCGCCAGTGGCCTGCTCAGCAATGGCCGCGCCTACCTGTACCGCGTCGCCCACAACCTGATCGCCGACCATTACCGGCAACGCCAGCGCCGCCGGGAAGACCCGCTGGACGAAGCATCTCTGACCACCCTCGCCGATCCGGCGCCCCTGCCGGAACAACGCCTGCTCGATCTCGAACAACTGCGTCACCTGGACGCGATCATCGCCGCCCTGCCGCCGCGCTCGCGGCAGGTGTTCCTGCTGGCCCGGGTCGAACAGATGGCCTTGGCCGAAATCGGTCGCCAGCTCGGCATCAGCCGGCAGACCGTGCATGGACACCTGCTGCGCGCGCTGGTCGCGCTGCAACAGGTGCCCGGCCCATGAGTCAGGACACGATCGCACGCGAAGCCGCACGCTGGTGGCTCGACGGCCATGACGGTACGCGCGACGAGCGCGCGTTCGCCCACTGGTATCAGGCAGACCCGCGCCATGCAGCACAGTACCTGCACCTGCAGCAGCTGTGGCAGGCCGGTGCCGGCCTGCCCAGCCTGCAACGCCAGCAGCAGCGTCACCGCCGGCGTGCCCTGCGCGAGGCGGGCATCGGCGCCCTGCTGCTGTGCGTGCTGGGCCTGTCGCTCCGCCAGGACGCACCGCCGACAGAACTGGTGCTGCGCACCACCGTCGGCGAGATCCGCGAGACACCCTTGCAGGACGGTTCGCGCGTCGTACTGTCTCCGGGCAGCGAGGTGCGCGTCCGCATCGACGGACAGCGCCGGCAGCTGCAGCTCAAGAAGGGGCAGGCCTGGTTCCAGGTTGTCGCCGATGCCGACCGGCCGTTCCAGGTGCGCACGCCGCATGGCAGGGTCACCGCGCTGGGCACCGCATTCGATGTCGCCGTGCAGAACGGCAGCAGCGTGGTGACCGTCACCGAACACCAGGTGCGGGTGGACAGCGGCAGCGGCAGCGGAGAGGCAAGCCAGGGCGAACAACTGCGCTTCGATGGCCAGACACCGGGCACCCCGTCGGCCGCACCGGCAGGCGTGCTCGCCTGGCGCGAGCGGCGCCTGCACTGGGTATCGGCACCATTGGAGGATGTCGCCCGGGGGCTGGACCGCTGGGACGGTGGGCACACCTGGATCATGGGCGCGCGCCTGCGCCAGCAGCGGGTCACCGTGCTGGGCAATGCCACCGGCGCCACCGGCACCCGCGACCAGCTCGCCCGGCAATTGCAGGTCCGCGTGCTGCGCATCGGTCCCGGACTGCAGCTGTGGCTGTCATCAACGCACGGCAGCGGCCATGCACCCTGACATCGTCCCTGCCCGTGCGTCTTCCCAGGCTGACGACGCTCTGCGTCACTCCCTGGAGACCTCGATGCTGTCCCACCGCCCCCTTGTCCTGGCCTTGTCGCTGGCCTGCGCCAGCCCGGTTCCATTCCTGTCCGGCCATGCCCAGGCACAGACCGCAACCCGCCACTACGACCTGCCTGCACAGCCGCTGGCCGGCGCACTGGATGCCTACAGCCGGCTCACCGGCATCGATCTTGTAATCGGTGGCGCGCTGCCCCAGCGCCAGATGGCGCCCGCCCTGCGCGGCAACTTCGACGACAGGCAGGCGCTGTCACAATTGTTGGCCGGCACCGGCCTGCGGCCCCGCTTCATCGATGCACGGCGTGCCACCCTCGAGCCGGCGCCTGCCGAGTCCAGCGATGGCAGCCGCCGCACCGGTCCGTTGCGCGTGCAGGGCACTCCTGCACAGGGCCATGCGCCCGGCACCGGCGCCAGCCAGTACGTCCCCGCCACCCGCGATGGCTTCGCGCCAGCCGTTGGCAGTGAACGCGTGGCGATGGCCGAACGCCAGGAGGGCAACAGCCTGCTGCGCTCGATGCCCGGCACGCACAGCTTCCACTCGCGCAGCCAGCCCGGCCTCCAGGTCAACATCCGTGGCATGACCGGCGCCGGCCGCGTCAACACGATGATCGACGGTGTCACCCAGACCTTCCGCAACAACGCCGGGCACGGCTCCGGGGGCCCGTTCGCCTATGTCGATCCATTCCTGCTGGCCGGGGTGGATGTGCAGCGCGGTGCCGTCGCTGGCGGCGATGGCGCTGGCACCCTGGCCGGTACCGCCAACTTCCGCACGCTGGATATCGATGACCTGCTGGGTGAGAGCCGCGACTGGGGCCTGCGCGCCGGCTACCGGCACGGCGACAACGGCTATGGCAGTGGCCGCACCTTCGCCGGCGCCTGGCGCCACAGCGAGGAAGGCGGTGACCGTCAGTTCGGCCTGCTTGCGGCGGCCAGCAGCAGCCGCAGCAGCGAGTACGCGACCGCCAACGGGCAGAAGAACAGCGCCGACCCGGGCAGCCAGCACCCCAGAAGCTGGCTGCTCAAGGCCCGCCTGCAACCCAGTGAGCTGCACCGGCTGGACCTGAGCCACATGCGCTACGAGAACGACTTCTATCACAACTACCCGTGGCAGATTTCGGCACGCAACCAGCGCGCCAGCTATCACTACACGCCCTACACGCCCTGGATCGATCTGCGCGCCAGCTTCGCCGCCAACAAGACGCGGCTGTTCTATCCGCCGGTGGAAGTATCCAGCTACATCGGCCGGCGTACCCACAGCAGCCTGAGCAGCTGGAACATCGACAACACCAGCCGCTTCGAGATCGGCTCGCTGCAGGCACGCTGGAACACAGGCCTCAAGCACCAGTCGGACATTTTCGTTGCTGATACGCCCACCCTGCGCGGCGCCAACCCGCAGGGGCGCAGCCAGCTGGACAGCGTGTTCAGTACGCTCGAACTGCAGTACGGCATCTACGCACTGACCACCGGGCTGCGCCAGGATCGCTACGGCATCCGCGGGCACATCCCGGCCTGTTCGGATGTGCCGGGCCAGTGCACCCGGATCAACGGCGGGGGCATCGACATCCGCCGCCGCCAACATGCACTCAGTCCCAGCCTCTCGGTTTCGTTGCAGGCAACCGACTGGCTGCAGCTGTACGCCGAGGCCTCGCGAACATCGCGGCCGCCACGCGTGCAGGAGATGTTCTTCGAGAAGATTCCGCTGGAAGGCATGAGCGATGCCGATGGCGTAGGCGCCAATCCATTCCTGCGTCGCGAACGCTCGCGCAACCTGCAGTTCGGCGCCAATCTCAGCACCGACTCGCTGCTGCGCGACGGCGACCTGGCCCAGTTGCGGGTAACCCGCTTCGACAACCGCATCCGCGACTACATCAAGCCGCAGTACCTGCTGATCGTGCATCCACCGGAAATCGAGCCCGTCGTGGTACCGATCGACAGCGACCCGCAGCTTTCGGCCTGGACCGATGCGCTGGATGTGGACGACTTCAGCGTCACCACCCGCTGGATGAACGACCCGGGCGTGGTGCGCATGCGTGGCATCGAGCTGGAGGCCCACTACGCCAGCGAGCACTATCACGCGACGCTGAGCTGGACACGATCACACACCAGCGCGCCCGCCATCGAGTTCGTCAACCTGGAAGACATCACCGCGCTTCCCGACCGCTACTGGACGCTGGACGTCGGCGGTCGCTGGTGGCAGCAGCGCGTGCAGGCCGGCGTGCGCGCCGAATACTCCGGCCCCACCGAGGAAGGCTACGACTTCTTCCAGACCCGCAAGACCCGCGGCACGGGTGTGCTGCTGGACTTCTACGCCAGCTTCAAGCCACAGGCCAGCACCACCGTATGGCTGAACATCGAAAACCTGCAAAACAAAGCCTATGACAACAATGCCTCGATCGACAGCATCTTCAGCCCGATCCTGGACCGCGGCAACGGCCGCGGCCGCACCGTCTCGATGGGCGTCAACGTGGCGTTCTAGCCGACGCTGGTTGCCGCTGTGCCTGCTTGCCGTGCTGGCGACCGGGCAGGCCCAGTCGATGCCCGGCACGGTGATCGACCTGGCCAGCGGCCGGCCGTTGCAGGAAGCGGCGTTCGTGCAGCGCGTCGCCGCCGCCCGGCACCTGCTGCTGGGGGAACGCCATGACGTCGCCGCCGACCATGCCGCCGAACGCTGGCTGTTGCAGGCCCTGCACCAGCAGCGACCACAGGGTGCGCTGGTCCTGGAGATGATCGGCAGTGAACGCCAGCCCCGCCTGCAGCGCGTGCAGCGCTGGCTGGACAAGGGCAACCGTGCCGACGGGCAACACCTGCAGGAACTGCTGGGCTGGGACCCCCGTTGGCCGTGGTCGGCCTATGGCGGACTGGTGCAGGATGCCGCCGCTGCAGGCATCGCCCTGCACGGTGGCAACCTCTCGCGTGCGGAGGTCGACGCGCTGCTCGCTTCGTCGGCACCGGCGCGCTTCCCGGTGCCTGGCGCACGCCACCGCCTGTCGAACGTAGTGCTGGCCCAGCACGCCGACGCCGCACCGCTGCTGGAAGGCATGCTGGCCGTTCAGCAGGCCCGCGATTCGCGTATGGCGCAGGTACTGGCGGCCGCACAGACACCCGCGCTGCTGGTTGCCGGCCGCTGGCATGTGCTGCGCGGCACCGGCGTACCGGGCTATCTGCCCGCATCCGCGCCTGCGCTGGTGGTCGCTCTGGCATCGGCGGAAGAAGCCATCGACGCCAGCGACGCCGACCTGCTGTGGGTGATCGCAGATGAGTGAACGCAGGCAACACTGGCAGGCAATGGCGATCACCGTCGGGGTCCACCTGCTGCCGCTGCTGCTGCTCGTGCACTGGGTGGCAGCCCCGCCTACGCTGCCGCCGCCAGAGCAGGATGTGCGCATCAGCCTGCGCCTGCTTGCGCCGGCTGCACCGCCACAGCCTGTGGAGGAACGCCAGGCCGAACAGCCCAGCCAGGCGCAACAGGCGCGCGCCGCGCAGCCACGGAAATCGCCGCCGCCACCCGCGCCGACCCACGCGCGTGAAGGCGAACTGGCCGCCAGCGAGATCGCCGGCGCCGGCCGGCAACCCACGCAGGTCGCCCCACCTGCGGCCGCGGCCGATGCCCGTCCCGCACCGGCATCGATCACGGCCGCGCCGCCTGCTCCGGACGCCCCACCCGCGGACGTCCAGGCCGGCGCTGCCAGCGACCAGTGGGAAGCGCGGCTGATGGCACGACTGGAGCGATACCGCTACTACCCCTCCAGCGCTAGATCGCGGCGCCAGCAGGGCACCAGCTGGGTCCGCGCCAGCATCGACCGCGACGGACGCCTTCTGGCGCTGCGCCTGGAGCAGTCCAGCGGCCAGTCCCTGCTCGATGACGCGGCGCTGCAGACCTTCCGCCGCGCACAGCCGCTGCCACGCATTCCCGACGAAATGAAGGCACCGCAGGAACTGGTGGTGCCCGTGGAGTACTACCTGCGCTAGACGGTCCGCGCCTCCGCTACGATCTCGGCCAACCACTGCCAGATGCGGCAACCGGATCAACGCGACGGTGCACCGGGCCCCCTCCTTGGCAGTCCTCCGCACCGCGACGCGTGCGGAGGACCACGGAGTGGCTCAGGCCTTCAGCACTTCCACCTTGTACGAAACGGTCTCGCCGTCGTGCTCGATGATCAGTCCGTGCACGTCCGACTCGAAGCCCGGGAAGCGCGCATTCTGCTCGCGTGCGATGCGCAGCGACTCGATGATGGGCTCATCGCTGGCACCGAAGCGCTCGCCCGGCATGATGGTGGGAATGCCGGGCGGGTACGGCACCAGCATGGTCGCCGCGATGCGGCCACTGAGCTGTTCGATGTCCACCCGTTCGATTTCCCCCTTCACCAGATGGTTGTAGGCATCGGCCGGGGTCATCACCGGCGTCGGCAGGTCCACGTACATCTCGCGCATTACCCGGGCCACTGCGAACTCCTGGTTGAAGGCGTGCAGCGCATCGCAGAGGTCGCGCAGTCCCCAGCCGGCGTAGGCAACGGGATAGTCCGCCGCCAGCGTCGGCAGCGCCTGGCTCAGGGGGGCGTTGCGGTCATACAGCTCCTTGAACGCCATCAGCTCGGTGACCAGCGTGCTCCACTTGCCCTTGGTGATCCCCATCGAGAACAGGAACAGCACCGAGTAGAGGTTGGTCTTCTCCACAGTGATGCCACGACCCCACAGGAACTTGCTCAGCACCGCCGCTGGAATGCCCAGCCGGCCCATTCCGCCATCCATCGACAGGCCGGGGGTCAGCAGGGTCACCTTGATGGGATCGATCAGTACATAGTCGTCCACCAGGTTCTCGAAACCATGCCAGTGCCCATCCGGCTGCAGGTACCACTCCTCCCGCTTGGCCACCATCGGCGCCGGCGTGTCGCCCTTGTCAAGGCTGCGCTCGACCTTGGTCGGCTGCCACACGCTGAACCACCAATCATCACGGCCGAGATCGTCGCGCACATGCAGCATGGCGCGTCGGAATGCGATCGCTTCGTCGTGCATCTCCTGCACCAGCGAGCGACCGGCCTCGCCTTCCATCATCTTCGAGGCAACGTCACAGGCGGCGATCACACCGTAGTGCGGGCTGGTGGAGGTGTGCATCATGAACGATTCGTTGAAACGCTCGGCATCCAGATTGCGCTGTGCCGAGTTGCGCACATGGATCATCGAGGCCTGCGAGAACGCGGCAAGCAGCTTATGGGTGGAGTGCGTGGTGAAGATGATCGCATCCTGCTCGCGCGGCTTGCCCTTGGCCATGCCGTAGTGGTTCTCGTAGAAGGGATGGAATGCGGCGTAGGCATACCAGGCCTCATCGAAGTGCAGAAAGTCCACCGCACTGCCGATCTCGTCGGCGATCTTCTCGGCGTTGTAGCACAGGCCATCGTAGGTGGAGTTGGTGACCACGGCGATACGCGGCTTGGAGCCCGCCGTGTATGCCTTGCTCGCCAGCGGGTTCGCGGCGATACGCTGCTGCAGCGATTCCGGAGTGAACTGTTCCAGGCTGATCGGGCCGATGATGCCGTGCGCGTTGCGGCTGGGCGTGAAGTACACGGGTACCGCGCCCGTCATGATCAGCGCATGCAGGAGCGACTTGTGGCAGTTTCGGTCGACGAACACCACATCGCCCCGCGCCACCGTGCCGTGCCATACGATCTTGTTGGCCGTGGAGGTGCCATTGGTCACGAAGAACGTATGGTCGGCGCCGAAGTTGCGGGCCGCTTCGTTCTCGGCGTCCTTGATCGGCCCGGTGTGGTCCAGCAGCGATCCCAGCTCCGGCACCGAGATCGACAGATCACTGCGCAGCGTGTTCTCGCCATAGAACTGGTGGAATGCACGGCCAACCGGCGATTTGGTGAAGGCCACGCCACCGGCGTGGCCAGGCGTATGCCAGGAGTAGTTCGACTCGGCGGCATGATGGATCAGTGCCTTGAAGAACGGCGGCAGCAGGTGCTGCATGTAGTCTTCAGCGGCCCGCATCACCTGCCGGGAGATGAAGTTCTTGGTGTCCTCGAACAGGAAGATGAAGCCGTGGATGTACTTGAGCAGCTTGCTCGGTACCTTCTCGATGGTGCGGCGTTCGCCGTACAGGAAGACCGGCAGGTTCGCGCGGCGCGCGCTCTGCTCGCGCAGGAACGCGGTCAGGCGCTGGAACTCGCCATCGACTTCCTCGCTTCCATCGATCGATATCAGCACGGCTGACGCCGCAACATAGGTGCGTGCTCCTGCACGGGCATCATCCAGGTTCAACCCGCACAGCACGCGCTGGTCGTTGCTGCGCAGCTCTTCCACCAGAGCGCGGATCAGGATGCCGCCGATGCGTGGTGAGTCGTAATCACCGTCGATGACTATGATCGGATAGTCCAATGACTTGAAATACACGTTGTTTCTCCTTGTCCGAATCAGGAATGCTGCGCGCCGGCAGAAATCGCCGCCGCCTCGCGGGCACGCTGCCGCTGCTGGCGGCGCTCCTCGCTGAAGAAGGGATAGAACACGGTGATGAACAGGACGAACAGGAAGGCGTACTGCACGATCGTTCCCGACGAGCCATAGATCGCCCACAGGCAGTACACGACGGTGAGGCTGGTCAAGGTCCAGAACGCGCCGGTATGCACCAGGGTGTGCGAGCGTTCGACCACGAAGTAGCAGGCCACGCAGGAATAGATGTAGGGCAGCAGGGTCAGCACCACCGCGGCCGAGGTGATCACATCGAACTGCGCGGATGCCGTTTCCGAGGTGGAAGTGACCAGCACGGCCAGCGTCATCAGCACCGCCACGATCAGCACGCCCTTGACCGGCACGTCATCCTTGTTGGTTTTGCTGAAGATGCTCGGGAACAGGCCATCATCCGATGCGGCCTTCGCGCTCTGTGCGGTCAGCAGGATCCAGCCACCGAGCGAGCCGGCCGCACCGATGAACGCGCACAGGCTGACCAGCGCACCGCCCCACCCTCCCACGGCCTTGGCCGCCGCCAAGGCGAACGGCGCGTCCGAAGTCTGCAGTTCACCGTTGGGGACCATGCCCATGATCACCGACGAACTGGCGATGTAGGCGATGGCCGCAAGGAACACGCCGGCCAGCGTAGCGCGCGCGACATTCTTCTCAGGGTTCTCGACCACGCCGGCGGTCACCGACGCTGACTCCACGCCGATGAACGCCCACAGCGTCAGTGCGGCTGCACTGGAGATCGCACCGAAGTTGGATTCACCGGAGACGTTGTAGGCCCCTTTGAAGATGTCGGCATCGAAGAAGAACCAGCCGAAGATGGCGATGCCCAGGATCGGCACCAGCGCGAAGCTGGTGGTGACGGTCTGCACGCGGCTGACGAAGGCCGGACCGATCACGTTGGCGAAACTCAGCGCCCACACCAGCACCAGGACCGCGATGCAGCGCACCAGCGGCTCGGACAGGATCGGGAAGAAGTAGCTGAAGTAACCCACCGCCGCGATCGGGATGGCGACATTGCCGATCCAGTTGGCGAACCAGTAGATGGTATTGGTCTGGAAGCCCATGTAGGGGCCGAACCAGTCGCGCGCATAGGCATAGGGGCCGCCGGCCTTCGGGGCCAGCTTGCCCAGTTTGGCGAACACGAACGCCAACAGCAGCGCACCCGCCGTGGTGATCAGCCAGCCCCAGATCGAGGCGGTACCGATCTTGGCCAGGCTGGAGGGCAAGAGGAATACGCCTGAGCCCATCATGTTGCCCGCGACGAGGAAGGTGGCTCCCACCACACCGATCTTCTTTGCTTCTGCCATGACAATCTCCTGTACCGGCATCAGCCCGGTTGCGCCGGGCATGGGGGTTGGCTGCGCTGGCGTGCTGCCGCTGGCGCCTATTTGATGAAGTTGTACTGCAGGCTGCCCTGCACTCTTACTGTGTCGCCGCGTGCACCGTCCTGCTGCTGCAGGCGGCCGTAAAGCAGCTCCATGCCCATCGTCCACGAGGGCGCGGGGCTCCAGATCAGGTTGAAGACGCCGTAACGGCTTTGCCGGAACGCGTCACTGGCAAGAGCGGCATTCCGCTCCAGCGTGAGCTGTCCGAAAATCAGATTCGAGCGCCACAGATCGGACCAGTAATGGGTGTAACCGACGAAGCCGCCGTGCAGATCCAGTGCCTCCAAGCGACCGTCCGCATCCACCACGGCATCCAGGCCGGAGCCGGTCAGATCAGCGGTGTAGCGGCTCAGGCCGCGGCCGCCCAGCACGCCGAACAGCAGCAGGTCGCGCGCGCCCACGGAAGCAGAACCGCTGAGCTGCAGGCCGCCGGCGATGCGCCGGTCGCGCTGGTCCTGGCCGTCATAGGCCAGACTGCGGGCCACCGCACCCATCTGCAGGTGGCCCCAATCGCGCTCCATGCGCGCGGTTACCGTGACATCCGGCAGCCGGTTCACCGCCGCCAGCGTCTCGCTGGCCCCGGCCAGTTCCGTCTCCGGGTCTTCGGCGGCGATCGTCAGCGTGCTTCCCTTGCCCAGCGCGAAACTGTGGTGGATGCCGGCCACCAGCAGGTAGCCAGCACCTCCCGGGCCTGCGAAATCCAGCGTATCGGGCAGGCTGTCGGCATCCATGAAGGTGGAGTAGCCATAACCGGCATAGGTATTGCCAAGCTGCCCATAGGCGTGGCGCAGGCGGAACTGGTATCCATCGCTGCTGCCGAAGAAATCATTCTCCAGATAGAAGCGCAGGTTGCCGTGCGTGGTCGGCCGGCGCGCCTCGAAGCTGAACCGCGTCTGCTTGGCGTGGATGTTGAAGTTGGAAACGTCGCGATGGCTGTCCCCTACCGGCATCGATGAAGGGATGAACTGGTCCTCGTCCCCCGCCCGGCGCGAGTCGGCGATGGCATCGAGCTTGGCATAGCCGCCGATGCGGATGACCGTGTCGGTTCCGGGGATGGCAAAGAAGCCTTTCAGATCTGCGTCGGTGGGGCTGGCAGCGTTGTCTGGACGCGAGGCGGCCGTCGACGGATCCGCCACTGATTCGCGCGCCGGCAGCACCGGTTGCGCCACGCCGGGCACGCGGGTGGGCTGCAATGTGGCGGCCGTCGTCGCCGGAGCTGGGGACACGGGCGTAGCCGTAGCAGCAGGCGCGACGCCCGCATCATGCCGCTCGAGCTGGTCCAGGCGTTGCTGCATGCCTTCCAGGGCCTGTCGCATCGCCGCAATCTCACGGCGCAACGCCTGCGCGTCGTCGTCGGCTACTGCCTGCGCCTGCAGCGGCGCAGCGGCCAGCGCGCCCAGGCAGGCAAGACTCAGTACTGCCATGCGCATTGCATCCCCCGTGCACGAACACTCGCCACGCGATGCCGGACCGCACGCGTGCGCCGTCCTGGCTTCGCTCCGCCGTTGCTGGAAATACGGATACTGCGATTAAGACAGACGGTCGTCGGCAGGTTCGCACCGCCGATGAGGCAGCGACCGGAGCAGTCTGGGTAGCAAGCGCAGAGTGAGAGTGTCGTGAATTGCGATGCAGGCATGCTCTGTGTAGAGCCCTGCGTGTGCAGCAGTGCAGAAGCGATATCGCTGTATTTCATGCGTCACAGGCTAGTGCGCACGTCGTTTTTGGCCTTGATTGGAATCAAGGCACGATGCTTGATCTCAGTCACGATTCAGACGTGACGGCGAGCAAGCACTGCGCAGCCGTTCACACCGTTATGGCCGTACGAACGCAGCAGGCCCGCACGTCTCCGCGCGGGCCTGTCGATGACAGCCTGCATGCAGGATCACTTTTCAGCGTGGACCCAGCACCGTCTGCAGATCAGCACCCTGTGGAAGACCGGAGCGACGCTGCACCTGGCCCTGTGCATCCTGGAACAGGATGCCCGGCGTACCCTGGAAGCCCATCTCGATCATCAGGACCTGGTTGGCATCCAGCTTCCCCGCGATCTCGCGGCTGATGTTCGGCAGCGGCTTGATGCCACCGCGGTCGAACTGGCGCTCGTTCTCCAGCAGCGCCGCGCTGGGGTCGCGTGCGGCCAGAATCGCGGCCGCCTTGGCCGGGCTGTCCTCGCGTATCACACCGACCATCACATGACGCAGCTGCACCTTGCCGGCATCCACCCATGGGCGTGCCGCCTCCCAGAACTTGTGGCAGTACGGGCAGTTGGCATCACTGAATGTGTAGACCACGCGCGGTGCGTCGGCCTTGCCATCCCGCACCCATGCACTGGCGTCCAGCTTGCTCCACATCTTGGCCGACATCGGCGCGGCCACCAGCTTTTCCACTGCATCAGCGGCGACATCGTTACCCTCGGCATCGAACAGACTGCCTACCACCACGTGCTTGCCGTCCGCGGTCACGTAAGCGGCGGCAGGCTGCTGGCCACCGACCACGCCGGCAAAGCCGCGCAGCCCACCCGGTGCGTCGAACTCGGCGACGACCTCGAAACCATGCTTCTCGATGCCCTTCAGGACCGCCGGGCGATCCCCCTTGGCAGCGGAGGCCGGCGCACCGGCTGCCGGCGCAGCTCCTGCCTTGCCCGGTGGCGTCTGCGCCTGGCTGCAGGCGGCCAAGGCCAGCAGGGCCGGCAGCAACAGCACCGCAGGAACGGTGCGCAGGGAAATCAACGACATGGGAACTCCATAGTGGGATGCCAGCGCAGGCTACCGCAGCCGGCGCAGTTTGTGTTCAAGCCCTGCCATGGTCAGTTCACCCAGATGCAGCTCCTGCAGGCGTCCGTCAGCATCGAAGAACAGGGTAGAAGGATACGCCTGCACCCCGAGCGCCGCAGATGCGGCAGCATCGTCATCCAGCAGCACGTTGCGCAGCTGCAGGCGTTCGCCGGCAATGAAACCCTGGACCTCGTCCAGACTTTCTCCCTGATTGAGGAACACGAACCGCACATCGTCATGTGCGTCCTGCGCGGCTGCCAGCACGGGCATTTCACGTCGGCACGGACCACACCACGTTGCCCATAGATTCACGACCACGGGTTTCCCGCGGAACTGCTGCAGATCGATGACACGGCCCTGCAGGTCCATCACCTCCAGCCTGGGCAGCGGCATATGCCGCGCCTGCCACCCGGACACGCCGTGAGTGGCTGCGCCCCACAGCAGCGTACCTGCCAGCGCTGCTGCCAGTACCGGCCGGCGCAGCGCGGGATGTCCACGCAGCCGCCACAATCCCCACGCCAACGCAGCCATCAGCACGACGACCAGGTGGTATCCGCCATCGGTGATCTGCAGAACGCTCCATGGCGAGTCGCGATACAGCGCCGCATTGACGGCGACGAAGCTGATGCGGCCACACAGCAGCCCCACCAGCAGCATATCCAGCACCATGCCGGCCGCCGAAGGCTGCGGTCCCTGCGCACGGCGACCGGGCCAGAGCCGGGCGATCGTCATCGCAATCAGTACACAGATCAGAATCAGAACGACCGGCATCGGCACCGGCCCAACGCTGGACATCATTCCACCCACTCAACGATCGACTGACCGCATGGTCGAAGCGTCGCGCCTGCGATGCAAGCGCGACGACCGACCGTCAATCGTCAAGCCGCGCTGCGCCCCATCTGAATGCCCGGCGTCGGCGCCGGCGCCAATCCGCGCAGGCTCCCTGCCACGGAGGGCAGCAGCGGGCGTTCGCGGCGCTTGTTGCTGACGTGACGTCGATAGTTCGCCGGCGTCATGCCGACGATGCGCAGGAACAGACGCCGGAACGCACTCTGATCGGCATAGCCGACCCCCCAGGCCACCTCATCGATACCCGCCCCCTGCTGCAGCAATGTCTGCGCCTTGGCCACCCGCAGTCGCTGGCAGTATTCGATCGGACGCAGCCCGGTCGCTCTGAGGAAGCGGCGCTGCAGAGTGCGCGGCTCCAGCCCGGCCACTTCGCAGATCGAAGCAAGCGTGGCGCCGCGCGCCGCCGTGGTGTGCAGCCAGCGCTGGGCCTTCAGCACGTCGCGGTCCCCATGGGCGAAGTTGGCGCTGAAGCGCTCCAGATCCTGCTGGATCGGTTCCGGAACGGTGATCGCGAGCTGCGTGGCCACCGCGCTGGCCACGCCCTGACCGAACAGCCGGTGCAGCAGTCGCAGGCCGAGAAAGCGCCATGCCTGCACACCTGCGACGGTCAGCAGATCACCATCGTCCACCAGTGCGCGTTCGCTGGGTACCCAGCTGACAGCCTGCGCCACCAGTCCGGGATGGCGGCTGAGATCCGGACCCGACACGGTCCGGCCCGCCAGCAGGCCGGCCCGGGCCAATACGCTCACCCCATCCGCCGCGGCCGCCAGCAGACTGCCGCCGTCGTAGTGCGCACGGAGCCAGTCGAGCAGGATTTCATCGGTACGAAGAGAGGCCGTCGAACTGACCTGGCCCGGAACCGCGATCACCGCGGGAATGGCCGCGTCCAGCATGTCCGCGCCCGCGATGCGATGTACCCCGCTGCGGCTGGCCGGCACGATCCAGCGGGTCACCAGCACCCGCTTGAACGGGCGCCGCTGCTGCTGCGCCACGCGGTTGGCCACATGTGCCATTTCAGCCAGTACCGATGCTGCCGACGGGTCGCCACCGGGGTACTCGACCACCCCCACTTCAACGAACCCCTCGCTCCTGATTCCCTCCACAGTGCACCTCCTCGGTTCTGGCCAGCGAATGACCGGTTCAGGTGCAGGGTAGAAAGTGCTCCATCGGCGAGGCTATGAAGAAAGTTGCAAAGTGCACTGGATGCGTATCTCACACATCGCATTGACCCTGGACCAGACTCAAGGGTTCAGAATGGCGACCGGAAACCCGAGGAATTCCGCCATGAACATTGGTCAGCTGGCGCGCCGGGCCGGCGTCCCGATCGATACGGTCCGCTACTACGAGCGCCAGCAGCTGTTGCCCACCGCGGCACGTTCGGCGGGTGGCTACCGCATCTTCGGCGAGCAGGACCTGCGTCGCCTGCGTTTCATCCGCCGTGCGAAGGCGCTGGGTTTCAGCCTGGAGGAGATCGCTGAACTGCTCGCACTGAGCGACCAGCACCAGCACGACATGGGCAGCGTGCGTGACACCGCACGGACGCGCCTGCGCGACATCGAGCAGCGCATGAACGAACTGCAGCGCATGCATGCGGCACTGTCGCAACTGGTCGAGGCCTGCCCTGGCCACGGTGCGCTGGTGCACTGCCCGATCCTGGCGGCGCTGACCGAAGACGGCGAGTGACCAGGCACCCGGCGGAACGATGGCGCACCCGGCCGCTGACGTGAAGAAAAGTGCAACAAATGCTTGCCAACCCCAGGGGGCATCGCTATTATTTCGCTCCTCAGCGACGTGGGGCCATAGCTCAGCTGGGAGAGCGCCTGCATGGCATGCAGGAGGTCAGCGGTTCGATCCCGCTTGGCTCCACCAATCTTTCGGCATTAGGCCGTCGAAAGGTCGCTAAAGAACATTGATGAGAATTGCGTCCCCATCGTCTAGAGGCCTAGGACATCACCCTTTCACGGTGGCGACCGGGGTTCGAATCCCCGTGGGGACGCCACTCATCACGAACAACGAGGACCCGGCCGATAACCGGGTCTTTTTTGTTCACCGCCAACCGGCATTCAGGTTGTGGCGTCACGGTGGTCTCCCGGATCGTATGCGGGGCGCCGGAACGAAAAAAGCTCAAAAGGCTTCCACAAACGTGAACACGCAGGTATGATAGGCGGCTCGGTAACACGGGGCCATAGCTCAGCTGGGAGAGCGCCTGCATGGCATGCAGGAGGTCAGCGGTTCGATCCCGCTTGGCTCCACCACTTTCGACATTAGGCCGTCGAAAGTTCTACAACTTGAAGTTTTTCGTGCGTCCCCATCGTCTAGAGGCCTAGGACATCACCCTTTCACGGTGGCGACCGGGGTTCGAATCCCCGTGGGGACGCCAGTTTCAGAAGGACCCTGCTCCCGGCAGGCATCCTGGTTTCATGGGGCCATAGCTCAGCTGGGAGAGCGCCTGCATGGCATGCAGGAGGTCAGCGGTTCGATCCCGCTTGGCTCCACCACTTTCGACATCAGGCCGTCGAAGGTTCTACAACTTGAAGTTTTCGTGCGTCCCCATCGTCTAGAGGCCTAGGACATCACCCTTTCACGGTGGCGACCGGGGTTCGAATCCCCGTGGGGACGCCAATTTCTGAAAACCCCGGCTTCGGCCGGGGTTTTTCTTTTCAGAAGCGTCGATACATTCCGATCGAGGCTGGCGCCGTCGGCGCGAATCCGTACTGCGCATACAACCGATGTGCCTCGCCATCGGCGAGCAGGCTCACATAGGCCGAAGGCGGAAGGTTGGCCTGCATCCATTCGTCCAGACGCCGCATCACCTCCTTGCCCAGTCCCTGCCCCTGCAACCGCGGCAGCACGGCGATATCGCAGACCTGCAGGTGGCAGCCGCCATCGCCGACGATCCGGCCCATCGCCACCAGCTCACTGCCCTGATAGGCGCAGACACCGAACAGGGTATTGGGCAGCGCACGTGCAGCCGCTTCGGCGGTCTTGGCGCTGAGCCCGGCCAGCGCCCGGAGCTGGCAATAGGCCTCGACCGTGGGCGCGCCTTCACGGAAATGGCAATGGGCCGGATCGTTCATGCGGAATCTCCCTGAGTGTCAGGCTATCCTGCCGCATCCGCGTCGCAGCCGCCGCGACCCACCCCGACAGATATCGCATGTGCTACTCCGCTTTGATCCGGGCCGACTACGCCAAGCTGGTGCGCGAGTTCGGTGCCGTGCTGTCGCTTGAGGAGTTCGCCGCGCTGTACGCGTACGACCCCGGCAAGAAGCAACCCAGGACGCCCAAGGCCATGGATGACGGCTTCGCTGGCGCGCGCACGGAGCTCGGCCGCGACATCGTGGCCCGGATCCAGCGGTGGCATGCACAGGAGCAGGCCACGCTGGAAGCGGAGCTGGCCCAGCAGCGCGAACGCCGCGACATCGCAATCGCAGCCCTGGCCACCCGTCCCACACTGAAGGCGCGCAACGAGCTGCGCATCGCCGGCAACCGCATCGATCGCGCGCAGACCCGGCTCGACGACCTGCATCGCGTGCAGCTGCTGCCCCGCGACAACCGCATTTTCCCCGGCACCTACGCGCCGGTGATGGTGAGCGAGAACGGGCAACGGGTGATCAAACCGATGCGCTACCGGTGCCGTCTGCCGGATGCGCCCGCGCGCAACGACGTGCTCTATCCGGGCAGTTACAACGCCCGCCGTGACAGTCTGGAAGGCTACTGGCGCGGCGCTTTCGGGCAGCGTCATGGCGTGGTCGTCATCCAGGCCTTCTACGAACACGTGTCCCGGCACGCGGTTGGCGGACGCGCACCGGCCCCTGATGACAGGATGGGAGATGTGGTCCTTGAGTTCCGCCCCGACCCGCCCCGCGACCTGCTGGTAGCCTGCCTCTGGTCCGAGTGGGACGGCCCCGAAGGACGCCTCCTCTCATTTGCGACCATCACCGATACGCCGCCGGCCGATATCTCCGCCGCCGGCCATGATCGCGGCATCGTGCCGATCCGGCCCGAGCACCTCGATGCATGGCTCAATCCGGAACCTGGCGATCTGGCCAGCCAATACCGCATCCTCGACGATCGCGAGGAGATCCGTTACGTCTTCGAGGAGTCCGCCTGAGCACGCACTGCGGCCGGATCGTCCGGCCACCGCGCCTGGATCAGGCGCGGGCGCTGGAATGCCCGACCGCGCGGGCCAGCGCCTGCGACAGCTCCGCGGACAGGTAGGGCTTGACCAGCAGCACACCCGACTGCATGGCCTGTGGCAGCTGCTCCGCCGACATGCCGGTCGCGAGCACGAAGGGCACGCCGCGGGCGGCCAGCGCCGCCGCGACCGGCTCACTGGTTTCCTGGTGGGCCAGGCGATAGTCCAGCAGCGCCACGTCCGGCGTGGTTTCTTCCAGCAGCCTCAGCGCTTCGCCGACGCTCGCAGCCAGCCCCACCACCTGTGCACCGGCCTGCACCAGTTGCATCTGCAGCAGGGCCGCGCTCATCTCGTCGTTCTCGACCACCAGTACCCGCAGGTCCTGCAACGCCGCCATCGATTCCCGCTCCTGTGCATATCACGCCGGCGCAGTATAGCGATCACGGGGGCAATGCCGGCAGATTCGGCCGCAATCGTCCCGCGCCGGGCAGCCTCTATGAAAGTGCGCTCGACCTCGGGTAAAATCACCCGCTGCCTGCCGGTGTGGCGGAATGGTATACGCAGCTGACTCAAAATCAGCCGGGGGCAACCCCATGAAGGTTCGAGTCCTTTCACCGGCACCATGCATCAAAGGCCAGGTCCACGACCTGGCCTTCTGCATTTCCGGCCCGTCACCTGCGTCGCCCCTCCCGCGCGGCGACCGCCCAGCGCCGCCGCCGTGCGCGCCGCAGCTGACAACGTTGCCAGCAGGCCAACGCTGCGGAATTCTTGCAAGGCGCATGCGCATCTGCCTATCGTGACTGGCCGTACCTGGGGGCGGGGGAATGCATGACGTTGCCGGCTGCACTGTTTTTTCTGGTCACGCATGCATTCGTCGTCGGTCTGGCAGGCCCTGGAGATCCGGTGGGTTCGTTCCTGATGTCAAGCGCCGCGCCGCTGCTGGCGGCCATGGCATGCGTGCGCCGTGCGCGTGACAGCCACGCCGCCTGCAAATGGAGGACCTTCGCTTTCGCCGTCAGCCTGTTTCCGGTCGCACTGCTGCCACTGCTGTTTCCAGGCATCACCGATGCCTGGCCGGCGCAGGTCGCACTGACATCGTTGATCCTCTACGTGTTCTATCGCATCCCGCTGACCTACGTGGCCGCCAGCGCCGACAGCCGGAACCGCCATGTCCGCAGCGTCGACCTGTCGATCATCGGCCTGCTCTGGCTGCTGTACTACACGCATGCGCAATCGACTGCGCAGCTGGATACCGCGCTGTGGACGCATGGCCTGAACGCCATCAGCACCACGCAGAACAGCCTGCTGTTCAGCTTCGCGCTGATCCGCTACCTGGCCGAGGACAACGCAGATCGCCGCGACTTCTTCCGCACCCTCACCCTGTTCCTGCTCGGCTACTTCCTGATCGAGCAGTACGTCAGCCGGTATCGGCCGCAGACCCCGGACGGCGGATGGGCAGATCTGCTCATCAGCGGCCTGTTCCTGCTGCTGGCGGTGATCGCCGGCAGTCCGCGGCGCAGGACCGCGCCGCCTGTCCCGCGCAACCTGCGGCGTTTCGTCGAGGCCAGCGTGCCGTTGATGCTGCCGCTTCTGCTGATGCTGGTCGCATTGCTGATGGCGCGCACGAACCAGACGATGGCAACGGTGGGCTTCATCGGCGCCATGCTGGGCTATGCGCTGCGCAGCGTGCTGAGCCAGGTGGACATCCAGCGCCAGCGCGACGACCTGGCAGCGCTGGCCCGGCGCGACCCGCTGACCGGGCTGGGCAACCGCCGCAGTTTCGATGAATCGCTGCCGGGTGCCCAACGGCGCGCGCGGCGCCAGGGCCTGGGCCTGGCGGTGCTGATGATCGACATCGACCACTTCAAGCGCCTCAACGATACCTACGGACACCCGGAGGGCGATCGCCGCCTGCAGGCGGTGGCCGCGATCATCGATGGCTGCCTGCAGCGCGGTGACGACCTGCTCGCCCGCTACGGCGGCGAGGAATTCATCGCTGCGCTGCCTTCCTCCGACGTGGCCCATGCGATGGCCATGGGCGAGCGCATCCGCGTGGCGGTCGAAGACGCCGCGCTGCCGTCCGGCCCGTCCAGCGTAACCGTCAGCATCGGCGTGGCATGGTTGGCTGCCGATGCTCGGCCGGAACCGGACAGCGTAGTCGAACGTGCGGACCAGGCCCTGTACCGGGCCAAGCGCGCGGGCCGCAACTGCGTCCGCGGCGAGGCTTTGCCGGAACGTACAGCGGCCCCTGCCCTGCGCGCCTAGACCACGCGCAGGGTCGGCACGCCATGCTGCAGGGTACCGCCGCCCGCCGCCCCCTGCACACGGAATCCGGCGACGGTCTGCAGCAGGTGGGCCGACTGTTCTTCCATGCTGCGCGCCGCGGCGGACGCTTCCTCGACCAGCGCCGCGTTCTGCTGGGTTCCCTGGTCGATCAGGTCCACCGCGTGGTTCATCTGCTGGATGTCATCGCTCTGCTGCTGCGAGGCGCTGCTGATCTCGGTGACCAGGTCACTGACCCTGCGCACGTTGAGTACGATCTCGTCCATCGTGCGGCCAGCACTTTCCACCTGCGCCGTGCCCGCACCGACATTGGCCACCGATGTGTCGATCAGCTGCTTGATCTCCTTGGCGGCGCTGGCCGAGCGCTGCGAAAGTTCGCGGATCTCGGTGGCGACGACCGCGAACCCACGGCCGTGCTCGCCGGCACGGGCCGCCTCCACGGCAGCGTTCAGCGCCAGGATGTTGGTCTGGAATGCGATGCCGTCAATCACCCCGATGATGTCGACGATGCGACGCGAGGAGGCGTTGATCAAGGCCATCGTCGCCACCACCTCGTGCACCACGCTGCCGCCGCGCGCAGCCACCTCCGCTGCGCCGCCGGCCAGCTGGCTTGCCTGGCGCGCATTGGCCGCCGTGCGCTGCACCGTATCGGCCAGGCCCTTCATGGACACGGCGGTTTCTTCCAGCGAGGCCGCCTGCTGTTCGGTGCGCTGCGACAGGTCGCTGTTGCCCTGCGCGATTTCGGTCGCGCCGACCGCGATGGTATCGGCAGCGAACTTGATCTGGCCGATGATGCCCGCCATGGCTTCGACCAGCGCGTTGACGCCATCGCACAGCTCGGCGATGGGGCCACTCTTGTCGGCAATGGCGACGGTGCGGGTCAGGTCGCCCTGCTTGGCCGCCGCCACGACCTCCCGGGTCTGCGCCACCGCACGCTGCATGGCCTGGTTCTCATGCACCTGCGCGGTGATGTCGGTAGCGTATTTGACGACCTTGAACGGCCTGCCGTTGCCATCCAGGATGGGGTTGTAGGAGGCCTGGATCCAGATCTCGCGGCCGCCCTTGCCGAGCCGCCGATACTGCCCGGCGTCGTACTCGCCGCGCCCGAGCTTTTCCCAGAACCGGCGGTACTCGGCGCTGTCGCGAAGCTCGGGCTCCACGAACAGCGCATGGTGTTGGCCGCGCACCTCTTCCAGGCTGTAGCCGGTGGCGGCGAGGAAGTTGGCGTTCGCCGAGAGAATGTGCCCGTCCAGGCTGAACTCGATCACCGCCTGCGACTTGTCGATGGCGGCAAGCTGCCCCGCCGAGTCCGCGGCCTGCAGCTTCTGCGCGGTGATGTCGGTCGCGAACTTGACGACCTTGAAGGGCCGGCCCTGCGGGTCCAGCACCGGGTTGTAGGACGCCTGGATCCAGATTTCGCGCCCGCCCTTGCCCAGCCGTCGGTACTGTCCGGCGTCGAACTCGCCACGTCCCAGCCGGGCCCAGAAGTCCCGATACTCGGCGCGGGACGCCTGATCGGGATCGACGAACAGCGAATGATGCCTGCCCTGGATTTCGTCCAGACGATAACCCACCGCCTGCAGGAAGTTGTCGTTGGCCTGCAGGATGGTGCCATCCAGATCGAATTCGATCACCGCCTGCACGCGATGCAGTGCGGCCACCTGGGCGGCCAGCTCGGCATGACCGCGATCGCTGTCGACCCTGCCGGGCCGAGGCTGTCCCGCCAGCGCCCCCAGCAGGGAACGCCACGGCGACCAACGGGTGTGCAGCTCGGCTGGCGCCTGTGCGCCTGCCGTAAGGCCTGGAATGAGCATTGTCTGATCCTCGGTGTCCGGTAAGCGGTTGCGATCCGCCAGGCGGGATGCCCGACGGCGACATCAATTGCTTGGACTACAGGTGCCGGCAGGCACCTCTCGAGCAACGGGCAAGAACATCTGGGGGCGGGTGCGATCGACATCCGGGAGCGGCGGAACACACTGCGCGGGCCGCCCGACAGGGCAGCCTGGGGTCCTGCAGCGGGTGACGGGAGCGGGATCCAGTGAGGTTATCGGCACCTCCGTTCCGGGCTTTAGGCCCCTCCGCAGCGGGCCCTGTCCAGCCCCCTCCCCCCTGCAGCGCCTGACGGCGCCCTCGATGCAGCCTGCAACGAAAAGGTTGCCATGACCATCGGGGCTGTCGGCAAGGGGGTGGACAGGCAAGGATGCGCCCACCACGGACCGTCCATCGACACGGAGATCGCATGTTTTCACGCCTGGCTGCTCTTTTCGCCCTCGGCCTGTGCAGCAGCGGCGCGCTGGCCGCCGATGCAGGCTATCGGCCGGGTTTCAATCCCGCACAGCTCAAGGGCCCGCCCGCCGGCCGCGTCAACGAAGTGCTGGTGCTGGGTTCACCGCACCTGTCCGACCTGCCCCCGACCTTCCAGCCGGCAATGCTGGAGCCGCTGCTGCAGCGCCTGCAGGCATGGCGGCCAACGGCGATCGCGGTGGAGAACCTGTCCGGACTGCAATGCGATTTCATGCGCCGCAATCCCGCCCGCTATGCCGAGAGCGTGGGAAGTTACTGCGTCGATCCTGCACCTGCCCAGGCCGCCACCGGTCTGGATGTTCCAGCGGCCAATGCCGAAGTCGATCGCGTGCTGGCGGCATGGCCCGTCACACCGACGCACGCACAGCGTCGCCGGCTGGCCGCACTGTTCCTGGCCGCAGGTGAGAACGGCTCTGCGCTGGTGCAGTGGCTGCGCCTGCCGCCGCAGGAGCGTCGCGCCGCAGACAGCCTGTCACCGCAACTGGTGCAGTTCCTCGACAAACGCGCCGTGCGACGCAACGAAGTCAGCCTGATCGCGGCCGAGCTTGCCGCACGCCTGGGCCTGGAACGCCTGTGGGCAGTCGATGACCACACCGCTGATTCGCCCACCCCTGCGGCACTGGAGAAGGCGGCTGGCGAAGCCATCATGAACGCCTGGAACAATCCCGCCAGCAAGGCACGACGGGCCGCCGATACGGCCCTGCACGCCGAACTCGGCAGCACGGATGGCCTGCTGGCGCTCTATCGGAACTACAACGCGCCCGACACCATCGCCCAGGTCTACAACAGCGATTTCGGCGCGGCCCTGGTCGAACCATCGCCAGAAGGCTTCGGCCGCAACTACGTCGGCTACTGGGAAACCCGCAACCTGCGCATGGTCGCCAACATGCGCGAGGTGCTGGGCCAGCACCCGGGCACCCGCATGCTGACCCTCGTCGGCGCCTCGCACAAGGGCTACTACGAGGCCTACCTCAACCAGATGCACGACGTGCTGCTGGTTGATGCCAACAGCGTGCTGGACTGAGCGCCAGGGCTAGCAGCGTGCCGGCGCATCCCCGCGCCGCGACCGCCACAGCAGCACGCAGGCGGCCACGATGGCACCCAGGGTCAGCATCAGCAGCACCACCACGCCGCCCTGCAGAGTGGGCAGCAGCGCCTGCGCCCGGGCATCGCCGTGCAGTTGCTCCAAACGCAGGCAGGCGGCTACCGCCAGCCACCAGCCGACCATTGCCGGCGCGAAGGCACGCAGGGCATCCGGGGTCCAGAAACGCATGTCGCTCTCCAACGGGGTGGGTGTGCGCGCAGTATTCGCGGCCGCCCTCTCACAGACTGAGATCAGCCGCCACCGGCGTCGCTGTCCACGCCCTCAGCCGGCCATTCGCCGGCTTCCCCCTGCACCTGCACGTTGTTGCGTCCCATTGCCTTGGCCCTGTAGCACTGCGCATCGGCCGCAGCCACGGCCTGGTCCACCCCCATGCCGCCCAGCAGCGGTGCGATACCGATGCTGGCGCCCACCCGCAGGCGGTGCTGGTCCCAGGGAATGGAGAGACTGGCCAGGGTCTGCAGCAGTTCGCCGCCGATCCGCGCCGCGCGGCGCGGCGTGCAGCCGGACAGGATCACCGCGAACTCGTCCCCGCCCAGCCGGGCCACCACGTCCGAATCGCGCACGCCGTGGCGCAGCACGCTGGCCACCGCCCACAGCACCGCATCGCCGGCCAGGTGGCCCCAGGTGTCGTTGACCGGCTTGAAGCGGTCCAGGTCGATGTACATCAGCGATGCCGCCTGGCCTGTCCGCTCGACCCGGGTGATGGCCTGCTGCAGATGGACTTCGAACCCCCGCCGGTTGCTCAGTTCGGTCAGCGGATCGATCTCCGCCAGCTGGCGCGCTTCGCGCTGCCGTGCACGCTGCTGGGTATCATCGCGCAGCACCCACACCGCACCGCGCACATGGCCCTCATCGTCGCGCAGCCAGGCGCGGGTCAGGTCCACCGGCACCGTCGCCGTGCCCAGCCGCAGCAGCAGGTCGGCATGCAGGTCGACCGCGTTGCTTTCCGGGTCCAGCAGTACGGCCACGTCCAGCATCGAGCCGGGGGCGTACTCGGTGGTCAGTTGCAGCACGTCCTGCACCCTGTAGCCGGCCAGCGCCTGTGCGCCGTCGCCGGCCAGCATGCGCACGGCAGCGGCATTGGCATATTCGATGCGGCCCTCCAGGCTGACGCTCAGCACCAGGTCGGCGACGGCGTCGAGGGTGATGCGGCTGCGCTGCTCGCTTTCAAACAGGCGCTGTTCACTGCTGCGTTGTGCGCTGATGTCCTGGATCTGCGAGACGAAATGCACCGGCTCACCGCGTTCGTTGCGCACCAGCGATACCGACAGCCGCGTCCAGATCACCCTGCCGTTGCGATCGAGAAAGCGCTTCTCCAGGTGGTAATGGCTGCACCGGCCTGCCAGCAGGTCCTGCACCAGGGCCAAGTCGGCCTGCAGATCGTCCGGATGGGTCAGCCGCTGGAAATCGACCTGCAGCAGCTCCTCGCGCGCATAGCCCAGGATGCGGCACAGCGCGTCATTGACATCCAGCCAGCGTCCTTCCAGCGAAACCAGCGCCATGCCGAGTGCAGCCGAGGTGAAGGCGCCTGCGAACTTCTCCGCCGCCATGCGTGCTTCCGCACGTGCCTGCAGGATCTCGGTGATATCGATGGCCATGCCGACATAGCCGATGCGCGCGCCATCGGCCCCGTCCATGCGGCTGATCGAAAGCCGCACCTGGCGTTGCCGGCCATCCTTGCGCAGCAGCGTCCATCGCCGCGAATAGGTCTGCCCTTCGGCATGCGCACTGAGGGCTTCGAACACATCCGGCAGGTGACCCTGCGGGTCGGCCTGCGGTTGCAGCCAGGCCTTCAGCTCATCCGGCTCATGGAAGGCATCCAGCCGCCGCAGGCCGACCACCTCGGCGGCGCTGTAACCCAGCAGGCGCTGCGCACCCGTGTTGAACAGGGTGATGGTGCCATCGGTATCGGTCGCGATCACCGCGACGTCGTCGGAGGCGTCCACCACCGACTGCAGGCGCTGGCGGCTCTCGGCCGCGTCCTGTCGTGCCTGCTGCAGCTCGGTGACGTCGGCGTGGGCACCTGCCATCCACAACGGCCGCCCCTGACCGTCCCATTCGAACACGCGACCACGGTCATGGACCCAGATCCACTGGCCGTTCTTGTGACGCATGCGCACCAGGCAGGCGTAGTTGTCGCTGCGCCCGTCGAAATGCTCCTGCAGCGCGGCGTCCGACAGCGCGATGTCGTCCGGATGCACCAGTGCCGCGAAGGTCTTCTGGCAGATCGGCTCCAGCTCTTCCAGCCGGTAGCCGACGATTTCGGCCCAGCGCGCGTTGACCCGCATTTCGCCGGTCTGCACGTTCCACTCCCAGGTGCCGGCAGCGGTGCCTTCGATGATCATCGCAAGCCGCCGACGCTCTTCGGCCAGCGCATGCAGACGGCGTTCGAGCAGATCGTTGCTGTTGTTGCCCTGACCCGCCATCAAGCCCTTCTCCGTCCCGCGCAGGCGTGCACGGGCCGCAGCAATCCGCTGCAGCTGTCACGAAATCGGACGGGGCGTGCTGGCGTCATGGTCCTCCCCAGCGACAGCGGGTCGGCCACACGCCTCCCCAGATGCGCAAGTGTGCGCAATCACGGGGAAAATCGACAAGTCCCCCGCCCCGGTTCAACCGTGACGGGGGACACG
Source organism: Stenotrophomonas sp. B2 (assembly GCF_014947095.1). Classification (NCBI taxonomy): domain Bacteria; kingdom Pseudomonadati; phylum Pseudomonadota; class Gammaproteobacteria; order Lysobacterales; family Lysobacteraceae; genus Stenotrophomonas; species Stenotrophomonas sp. B2. Next base: position 71,334 of record NZ_JADCQA010000017.1, read on the forward strand.
CTCCTCAACTGCGCTTGGCGCGGGCGAAGGCTTCAGCCAGTGCGTTGTTGGCCGGGGCTGCCGAGGGGGCGGGCCGACCGCCGTTGCCCTGGCCCCGTCCCGGGCTCCGGCCCGGCCCGCCGGCGTCACGCCGAGGGCCCTGACCACGCTCGTCACGGCTGCCGGGGCGGCTGGTGGCCTGGCCGGGGGTATCGTCCAGGCGCCGGGTCAGCGCGATGCGCTTGCGCGGCACATCCACCTCAAGCACCTTCACCTTGACGATATCGCCAGCCTTGACCACGTCGCGCGGGTCCTTCACGAAGGTGTCGGAGAGCGCCGAAATGTGGATCAGGCCGTCCTGGTGCACGCCGATATCGACAAAGGCACCAAACGCGGCGACGTTGCTGACCACGCCTTCCAGCACCATGCCCTCGCGCAGGTCCTTGATGTCTTCCACGCCCTCGGCGAAACGTGCGGCCTTGAACTCCGGGCGCGGGTCACGGCCGGGCTTTTCCAGCTCCCTGAGGATGTCGCGCACCGTCGGTACGCCGAAGGTCGCATCGGTGAACTGCTCGGCCTTCAGCCCACGCAGGAAGCTGCCATCGCCGATCAACGCCTTGATCGGGCGCTGGGTACTGGCGACGATGCGCTCGACCACCGGATAGGCTTCCGGATGCACGGCGGACGCGTCCAGCGGCTCGTCGCCGTCGGCAATGCGCAGGAAGCCGGCACACTGCTCGAAGGTCTTCTCACCCAGCCGGGCGACTTTCAGCAGGTCCTTGCGGCGCTTGAACGGACCATTGTCATCGCGATGGCGCACGATGTTCTCGGCCACCGTCGCCGACAGGCCGGACACGCGTGACAACAGCGCGGCCGAGGCGGTGTTCACGTACACCCCGACCGCGTTCACGCAGTCCTCCACGCGGGCGTCCAGCGCGCGCGCCAGGCGGTACTGATCGACGTCATGCTGATACTGGCCCACGCCGATGGCCTTCGGTTCGATCTTCACCAGCTCGGCCAACGGATCCTGCAGGCGGCGCGCGATCGACACCGCGCCGCGCAGCGACACGTCCAGGTCCGGGAACTCCCTGGCTGCGAGCTCGGAAGCCGAGTACACCGAAGCACCGGCCTCACTGACCACCACCTTCTGCAGCTTCGGGTTGCCGACCGCCTTGATCGCTTCGCCGGCCAGCTTGTCGGTCTCGCGGCTGGCGGTGCCGTTGCCGATCGCGATCAGTTCCACGTTGTGCCGGGTACACAGCTGCCGGATCGTCTGCAGCGACTGCTCCCACTGGCGCCGGGGCTCGTGCGGATAGATCGTCTCGGTGGCGACCAGCTTGCCGGTGGCATCGACCACTGCGATCTTGCAGCCGGTGCGGATGCCTGGATCCAGCCCGAGCACGGTCTTCGGGCCCGCCGGCGCAGCCAGCAGCAGATCCTTCAGGTTGTCACCGAACACGGTGATCGCGTCCGCTTCGGCCTTTTCGCGGGCCTGGTTGAACAGATCCAGCAGCAGGTGCATGTGCAGCTTGGCACGCCAGGTCAGGCGGCAGGCATCGAGCAGCCAGCGGTCGGCGGCACGGCCCTGGTCGGCGATGCCGGCCTTGCGGGCCACGCGCCCCTCTGCGTACTGATGGCCTGCCTCGGCATCGCTGCCCGGGTCCAGCTCCAGGAACAGGATCTCTTCGCGACGCGCGCGGAACAGCGCCAGCAGGCGATGCGACGGAATCTTCGCCAAGGCTTCGGCATGCTCGAAATAGTCGCGGTACTTGGCGCCTTCGGTCTCCTTGCCCTCGGCCACGCGGGCGCGGATCACGCCGTGTTCGGCCAGCCAGGTGCGCAGCTCGCCCAGCAGTGCGGCATCTTCCCCCCAGCGCTCCATCAGGATCGCCCGCGCGCCCTCCAGCGCCGACTTGGCATCGGCCACGCCCTTATCGGCATCGACAAAGCTGGCCGCGAAGGCCTGCGGGTCCTGCGTCGGATCGGCGAGCAGTCCATCGGCCAGCGGCTCCAGGCCGGCCTCGCGGGCAATCTGCGCACGGGTACGGCGCTTGGGCTTGTACGGCAGGTACAGGTCTTCCAGCCGGCTCTTGGTATCGGCGGCGAGGATGTCGTTGCGCAGTTCGTCGCTGAGCTTGCCCTGCTCGTCGATGCTGGCCAGCACCGCCGCACGGCGGTCTTCCAGTTCGCGCAGGTAGGTGAGGCGCACTTCGAGATTGCGCAGCTGGGTGTCGTCCAGGCCACCGGTCACTTCCTTGCGGTAGCGGGCGATGAACGGAACGCTGGCACCTTCGTCAAGCAGGCCGACCGCGGCGCGCACCTGGCTGGGCTGGGCACCGATTTCCTCGGCGATGGTCTGGGCGATCTGCTGGGCGAGCGCGCTCTGGGCGTTCTTGGCGTCGTGCATTGCTTCAGGTCTGTGCCGCGTTACGGGAAGACCCCATTCTGGCAATCCGCGACGGAGCCGGACAAGGCATTGACAGCAGACGGGGTTCAGCGGCGTGGCCGGTCTGGACGCCGGCATCCTGGCAGGGGGGGGGCTCGGACTGGCCCGGGGCTGGGATGCCGGCGCGGGCGCGCGATGGTGGGCGCGCCCTGCCGCGTGTTGCGAGGGTCAGCGGTAGTGGCGGGCGGCGCGCTGCATGACGATCTCGTCACGCATGCCTTCCAGTGCCATCAGCCTGACCTTGCCGACACCCTGCAGTTCCATGAACCGCTCGGTGTAGAACTCCGGCCCCAGCGCGGTGTCGGCGCGCGATTTGCTGAAGCCATAGGGCACCACGCCCTTCTCGCCATCCTTGCTACCACCGACATAGAGAACGATTGCCATGTGATGTATTCCTCCAAATTGCTACTGCGTACTGCACTCGATGAGCGATGCTGCGAGCCCATCGGAGAGGAGCTTACCGCGTCGTACCTGACTGGAACGTCACGCAGGCTAATGACGATCGGTTGCATGCAGATGACGGCGGGATCGCAGCAGAATGCTTACGGATCCTTAACTTCCAGCTAACGAATTTCCAAGGGAATTCCCGCCAACGGCGCAGCCCCTCGCGGGCGGTCGTGTAACGCGTTTCATGTGATTGGGCCGGGGGGGGGGGGGGGGGGGGGGGGGGGGGGGGGGGCGCGGCCGCGGGGGGGGGGGGGGGGCGCCGCCGGCGG